>JAFZBH010000005.1 GCA_017561865.1 Bacteroidales bacterium
ATGACGACGCAGACGTTGGGAGGGATGGAGTGAGCGTAGCGAACGGAAACTTCCGGAGGCGAGCTGCCGCTGCCGCGGAGCCGCACCCGCCAGACTAAAACAAAGGAAGGCGACCAATAATCACTTATTAGTCGCCTTCTTCTGTCTGAACACAGGCGGATGCTGCGCGCTGGTGTCGTGGAGGGCGCGCTTTAGACCCAGAGGTCGGCCAGGTCCAGGATCAGCCGTTCGGTCTTCTCCCAGCCAAGGCAGGGATCGGTGATGGATTTGCCGTAGACCGCCTCGCCGGGCTTCTGGCAGCCGTCTTCCAGATACGACTCGATCATCAGGCCCTTCACCAGGGCGTGGATCTCGTCGCTGTGGCGGGTGCTGTGCAACACCTCCTTGGCAATGCGGATCTGCTCTTCGAAACGCTTGCCGGAATTGCAGTGGTTCGTGTCCACCAGCACGGCCGGATTCTCCAGCCCGCTCTGCGCATAAAGGTCGTACAGGTGCGCAAGGTCCTCGTAGTGGTAATTCGGATGCATGATGCCGTGCGAGTCCATATACCCGCGAAGGATGGCGTGTGTGAAAGGATTTCCCTTGCTCTCCACCTCCCAGTTGCGGTAGATGAAGGTGTGGCTCCCCTGTGCGGCCTTGATGGCGTTCATCATCACCGACAGGTTGCCTCCCGTCGGGTTCTTCATCCCCACCGGGACGTCCAGGCCGCTGGCCGTCAGACGGTGCTGCTGGTCCTCCACCGAGCGGGCGCCCACCGCCACATAGGACAGCAGGTCGTCCACGAAACGGTGATGCTCAGGATAGAGCATCTCGTCCGCGCAGGAAAAGCCCGTCTCGTTGATCGAGCGCATATGCAGCTTGCGGATCGAGATCAGGCCGCGGAGCATATCCGCCTGGCCCTGCGGATTGGGTTGGTGCAGCATTCCCTTATAGCCGGCGCCGGTCGTGCGCGGCTTGTTCGTATAGATGCGCGGCACGATCACGATCTTGTCCGCGACCCGGTCCTGCACTTTGCGCAGGCGGGAAATGTATTCAATCACGGCATCCTCCCGGTCGGCTGAGCAGGGACCGATCACGAGCAGGAGTTTGCCGCTCCCGCCGCCGATGATCGCGCGGATCTGCTCGTCGTTCTCCCGCTTGGCAAGCGCCCCTTCCGGGGAAATGGGATACATCTCCTTCACTTCCTTGGGAATCAGCAACTTGCGCTTGAAAATCATATTCATCTTCCTATCTCCTATTTGTCAAAGAAAGACCTGCGGTAACTCGACAGGCGCATCATTTCCTTCATCGTGTCGGTATCGCCGCCGGCAAGCGCTTCGCGCAGCTGGGAGAACTTGTCCACGAAAAGGTCCATCTGCGCGAGCAGTTCGTCGCGGTTCTCCATAAACAGCTCCGTCCACATATTCTCGTTGATCCGGGCGATGCGCGTGAGGTCGCGGAACGAGTCGCCCGTGTACTCCGCCAGGTGCTCCGACGCCTTGCAGTCCATCAGTGCCACGGCGATGCAGTGCGTCAGCTGCGAGAGGAACCCGATCATCTCGTCGTGCTCCTCGACGGAAAGCACGGCGATGTGGCGGAAACCCAGGATGCAGCCCAGCGTACGCACCAGTTCGATCCCCTCCGGGGTATTGCGATCGGTCGGAGTGATGATGAAGTTGGCGCCATTGAAGACGCGGCTGTCGCTGTACTCCACGCCGGAGCGTTCGCGGCCCGCCATCGGGTGCGCCGGCACAAACTCCAGATCAGGCCGGAGCATATCCTGGACCGCCGGGACAATCGACCGCTTGACACCCGTCACGTCCGTGATCACGGCGCCTTCCTTGAGGTAATCCTGATAACGCCGGATCCATTCCACGAAAGCGTGCGGATACAGCGCGAAGACCACCAGGTCGAACTGAGAGACATATTCCCGCGTCACTTCGACGTGTCCGTGTGCAATCATACCGTGCGCAAGCGCATAGTCCAGGGTCTCCTGGCGCCGCACAAGCGCGCCGACCTCGAAACCCAGGGAACTGAGTTTCTCGGCATAGGAGCCGCCGATCATGCCGAGGCCCACGATCAGGACCTTGTGATAATTGATGAATCCGGTCATGGCTGTGCAAGATAATCTGTTCCGAAACGAAGGGCGAGCTGGTCGCAGAGCACCACGGCGGTCAGGGCCGTCACCACCGGACAGATGCGCCGGATGATGGCCGGATCGTGACGTCCGGACAGGGCGAGCTCCACCTCCTTCCCTTCCACGAAATCCACCGTCTGCTGAAGGCGGGAAATCGAAGGCGTAGGCTTGACGGCCAGGTTGAAGACGACGGGCATCCCGTTGGTGATGCCGCCGTTGATGCCGCCGTTGCGGTTCGTCGCCGTGACCACGCGCCCGTCCTGCATCCGGAAGGGATCGTTGGCCTGCGAGCCGCGCATCGCGCTCAGCCCGAAACCATCGCCGAACTCGATGCCCTTCACCCCGCCGAGCGCGAACATCGCGCGGGCAAGCACCCCTTCCAGCGAATCGAACCAGGGCTCCCCCAGCCCGGCCGGAAGGCCGCAGATACCCGTCTGGACCACGCCGCCGATCGAGTCCTGCTCGCTCTTGGCGGCCAGCACGGCCGCCTCCACCGCTTCCTCGAGATCGAGGATTAGCGGGAAGCGGCGCGCCTCGATGCGCCCGATTTCAGATGCCACATCCGTGAACGGGGCGTCCTCCACCCCGCCGCAGCGCAGGATGTGCGTTCCCAGACGTATCCCTTTCCGCTCCAGCGCCTGACGGCAAATGGCTCCGGCCGCCACGATCCCGGCCGTCACCCGGCCGGAGAAATGCCCTCCGCCGCGCGGGTCCTGCCAGCCGTGATACTTCGCCTGGGCGGCATAATCCGCGTGCGAAGGACGGGCCACGTGCTCAAGCTGGCCATAATCCGCACTGCGGACGTTCTCGTTGGGGATGAGGATGGTCAGGGGCGTGCCGGTGGTGTGGCCCCTGTACACGCCGCTCACCAGCTGGAAACGGTCCGGCTCCACGCGGGCGGTGTCGGCCGCGCCGCTGGGGCGGCGACGGGAAAGCTGCTCCGCGATATAGCTCTCATCCACGCTCAGGCCCGGCGCCAGGCCGTCCAGGACGACGCCGACCGCCGGTCCGTGACTTTCGCCGAAGACCGTGAAGATGACGCTCTTTCCGATCGAATTCTTCATAGGCTCAATGGGTATAGAAGGAGCCGACGAGCTTGAGGCGGTCGCACAGCGGGCCGAGTTCGTGCAGCATGCTGCTCCCCTCGTCCGTGGCCACGTCGCCGTCCAGCTCGACATAGAAATAATAGTTCCACAGCAACTCCTTCATCGGGCGGCTATGGAGGTTGCACATATTGAAATTGTGGGCGCCGATGATGTTCAGCGTCTGCGCCAGGGCGCCGGCTTCGTTCTTGACGGTGTACATCAGGATGAAGTGCTTGCCCATCTTGCGCTTGTTCACCGTGTCCAGGCGGAGCATACGCGAGAATGCGGCGAAGCGGGTCGTGTTCGTCCGGCTGGTGTTGATGCGCTGCTCGAGCACCTGCAGGCCGTAGAGTTCGGCCGCTTCGGCTGCACCGATGGCGGCACAGGAGGGATCCTGCATCTCGGCCACGCGCCTGGAGGCCAGGGCGGTGTTCGCCGCCTCGATGGCTTCCAGACCGTGAGCGTGGATGTATTCGGCGCACTGCGTGAGCGCCTGCGGATGGCTGTAGACCTTGCGGATCAGCGTCTTGTCGGCACCGGGCAGGCCGAGCAGGAACTGCTCCGCCTCCACTTCGATCACCTGGTTGACGTACAGCGATCCGGCGAACATCAGGTCCGTCACCGACGAGACTTCGCCCGCAAAACTGTTCTCGAAAGGCAGCACGGTCACATCGGCCTCTCCTGCCTCGCAGGCCCTGTAGGCCTGGGCGAAATCGGGATACGCGATCAGCTCCGCGCCCGGGAACAGGCGCTTCGCGGCAATGTAGGCAAAGGCACCCGGGACGCCGCTGTAGGCTACTTTCATCCCGGCGTTCAGCCGTCGCTGCCAGTCATAGGAAAGGGAAATCACTTCCTTCTGGAAACTCACGTAATACTCCCGGATGTCGCAGTCCTGGATGCGCCGGGCCCCGCGACGGACGATTTCCTCTTCGCGGGCGATGTCGCGCAGTTCCAGTCCGAAAGTACGCTTATACTCTCCGATACGTCGGGACAGCTCCATACGCTGCTCGAACAGCGGAGCCATCTGCGCATCGATCGCGTCGATCTGTTTTCTGATGTCTTCGAGATTGTCCATTACCATACACTACTAATCGGCAAAGGTAACAAATATCTTTGCGAAAGACAAATCCGCCCGCGCGCGAAAGCCTCAGCGCTTCGGCGGAAGGATCTTGGCGTAGTGGCAGTTGAGCACCCGGGAGCAGTCGCCGTGCCAGTTGTGCATCCCGTTTCCGAGGCAGTCCCGCCAGACCTTGCAGTCCTTGCAGGGGCCCTTCCGCGTCCAGCTGCGGTCGCGGAAAGGCTGAAAACGATGCTCCCAGACATCGAAGAAATCGTCCTCGTAGATATTGCCCTGGCTGAAGGCGTCCCGGTCGATGTTGGGGCAGGCGCAGATGCGCCCGTCGATCAGCACCGAGGCGATATTGACCCCCGCGTGGCAGAAATACGGCACGTCCCGGACCTTGTTCTCAAACCGCCCAAGGTACCCTTCGCAAGAAAAAGTGACCTTCATTGACTTGTCATCTCGAGCCTGTCGAGAGATCTCCCGCTTCCGGGCAATGAACTCCATCAAAGCCGTGAACTCTTCGTCCGACAGATGCATCTCCGGATCCTCCGCCGCGCGTCCGATGGGGATGATCGTAAAGATCCGCCACTGCGGGACACCAAGCGACTGAAGGCGCTCGTAGAGCGCATCCAACTCTTTGAAATTCCGCTTATTGACGCAGGTTACCACATCGAAATTCAGGCGCGGCTCCCCCGCTGCCAGGGCGACGGCGCGCTCGGCGCGGGCATAGCTTCCCGCGCGGCCCCTCATCCAGTCGTGCGAGGCCTCCAGCCCGTCCAGGCTGATGGTCAGCGCCCCCATTCCGGAGGCCATCAGCTTACGGTGCATCGCCTCGTCGTAGAACCAGCCGTTCGAGACGATCCCCCAACTGACGCCGCGTCCGCGCAGCGCCTTCCCGACCTCGGCGATGTCGGGCCGCAGCAGGGGCTCGCCCCCCGTCAGCACGACCGTGAACGGTTTCGCACGCCCTTCCACGGGAATGGTGTCGAACGCCCGCAGGAAGTCCTCTAGGGGCATGTCCACGTCGCGGCTCGCCGCAAAACAATCACTGCCGCAATGGCGGCAGTGAAGGTTGCAGCGGGTGGTGCATTCCCAGAACAGATAATTGAGTTCGTGCACCGCCGTCTCGTTGGCGCGGAACGCGCGGTGGAGCAGCCGGCCTATCATTCGGCTTCCGCCAGGACGGCCTCTTCCTCCAGCTCCCCGGCATCATCGGCCGGAGTCTGCTCCACAAGTTCCGTCTCATCGGCGGCTTCAAGCTGGTCATATGGACCGGGAGGCGTGCCGTAGCAAGCCTGGAAAACAAACAGCGCCGTCGTCAGCGATGCGCCCTTCAGCGCGCGGTGAATCCACTTTCTCATAGAGCAAATGATATTTCTTGCAATATACGTATTTTTTTTGATTTGGTGTGCTATTTGCGGTATCTTTGGGCGCAATGGACAAAACGACAGACATAAAGGCGCTGTTTCACCACTTCTATAGGCCATTGTGCCTGTATGCCCTGCATTATCTCCAGGATGCCGATGCGGCGGAGGACGTCGTCCAGGAGAGTTTCACCTCCTATTGGCAGATCATTACGGACGGCGCCACGGACGGCATCGGGAACCCGAAATCCTATCTTTACTCCATCGTGCGCAACCGCTGTATCGATGCGCTGCGCCGCGCGGGCCGCACGGGCAAACGCCTCCGGCCGGAAGACCTCGCCGGCGAAATCTCCGACGAACAGGCCGTGGAGCGTTCGGAGGTCGAGGCGCGTCTCTGGGAAGCCGTGGACCGTCTCCCGGCCAGACGCCGCGAACTCCTGCTGATGAGCAAGCGCGACGGGATGACCTACGATCAGATCGCAGTCGCCACGGGCCTGTCAGTCAACACGGTCCGCAACCAGATCAGTCGGGCGCTGCACGCGCTCCAGGCCGACGCCGACCGCATCCTGAAGTTTGTCCTGACGTTCCCTCTCCTGCCCTTGCCGTAAAAAAAGAAAGAAACGAGTGGTACTTTTTCGGATTTGTTTCGTCTTAATGGCAGAAACGCACATCAGATGAAAGCTATCTCCGAAGATTCCCTGCAATTCGTCGCCCGGCACTGGCGGCACGGTTTATTCTCCCGAAAACAGGCCTGGCGGCGATTCCGCAACGCCAATAGCAATCCCGGAATCAGCATCTACGGCGCGGATGAACCTGTCCGGCGCGTCCCCGTCTGGGGCTATGCCCTCGGCGCCGCTCTTGCTGCCGTAATCTTGGGCCTGTTCCTGTTCGGCAGCAACGCCCGGACCGTCATCCCCGCGACTGCGGCCGTACAGTCCGTCGTCCTGCCAGACGGTTCGCAGGCCACCCTCGCCCCCGGCGCCACCCTCTCTTTCCGCCGTCACGGATTCGGCAGCCGCGACCGCTCGCTCCGCCAGACGGGGCAGATCTATTATGCCGTCGCCCGCAACGAGCAGCTTCCTTTCGAGATCACAGCCTCGGAAGGCTTCATCCGCGTGCTCGGAACCCGTTTCCAGGTCATTTCAGACAGCACCTGCACGGCCGTAGATGTCGTGGACGGCCGTGTACGCTTTTCCGCCGGCCCCGCAGAAGACGGCCTGATCCTGTCGAAAGGTATGCACGCCGAGCTCCCGGCAGGTGCCGCTGCGCCCGTCCTGAACAAGCCGGCAACCCCCAATCCCGCCGCCTGGGCCACGCATTCTTTCATCTATGACAATGCCCCGTTGGACGAAGTCCTGCGTGAACTCTCCGCCTATTTCGAGTGTACCCTCGGCACGGACGCCCCGGACCGGCGGCTCACGGGAGAATTCGAAAGCGGCGACCTGGGGGAAATCATCTCCCTGATTGAAACGGCCCTGGGCATTCAAATCAAAACGACACGATGAAGACCCGCAAACCCTTCGGGATCCTGATCCTGCTGCTGTTCAGCATCCTGCCCGCCTTCTCCCAGACCACGCTGCTCCAGCGCATGGCGCAACTCCGGGACCGGTATGACATCCGTTTCGTGTATGACGCGACCCTCCAGGGAGCCCTGTCGCAGAGCCGGGATCTGGAGCCCCTCGGCGGGAGCCTGGAGCTGGAAGAAGCCCTGCGGCAGAGTTTTCACGGCAGCACCGTGAACTGGGAAGTGCGTGGACGGAACGTCGTCCTGCGTCCCGCGCCGCCGCAACCCAAAGCCGCCCGTCCGCGCCGTGTCACCCTCAGCGGCCACATCACGGACGCCGCCTCGGGGGAGACGCTCATCGGCGCCGGCATCCTGTCCGGACAGACCGGCGCCGTCACCAACGAGTTCGGATTCTACACCCTGACCCTGCCCGCCGGCACACATCGCCTGCAGATCGCTTACATCGGTTACGACCAGCAGACCCTGGAGCTGGACGTGCAGCGGGACACCACCCTGAATTTCACCCTCCGGGGCAATGCCTCCCTGGATGCCGCCCGCATCGTGGCACGCAAGGACGCCGGCCTGCAGTCCGCCTATCTCGGTTCCGTGGAAGTCCCTCTCACGCAGATCAAAAGCACCCCGATGCTCTTCGGCGAAGCCGACGTGATCAAGGCCCTGCAGCTGCTGCCCGGCGTCCAGGGCGGCCAGGAAGGATTCGACGGCCTGCACGTGCGCGGGGGCGGTCCGGAAGAGAACCTGGTCCTGCTGGACGGCGTACCCGTCTATAATATGGACCACACCCTGGGACTCTTCTCCATCTTTCAGCCGGAAGCGGTCAAGAACGTCACCCTCTACAAGGGATCCTTCCCCGCCCGCTATGGCGGCCGCATCTCCAGCATCATCGACATCCGGACCAACGACGGCAATATGAAGGAGACCCACGGATCGCTGACCGTCGGCCTGCTCAATGACCGCTTTCATCTCGAAGGCCCCATCCTCCGGGAGCGGCTCAGTTACTCGGTCAGCGCCCGCGGCCTGCACTCCGTCATCGCAGAGCCCGTGATGCGGATATTTCTTAATAATGCCTACTACAACTATTACTTCTACGACCTGAACGGCAAACTGACCTGGAATGCCACGCCACGGGACCGTTTCTTCCTGAGCCTCTACCGGGGCGCCGACAACGGCGGTTATTCCACGAAGGAAAATAACGGGTACTGGAGTGATTACGATGACGACGGAGAGCTCGATGATACGGAGTATACCCATTACAACCGAGACCAGAAGCTAGGCATCAGCTGGGGCAGCAGCGTGGCCGCCCTGCGCTGGAACCATATCTTCGGCAGCCGTCTCTTCGCCAACACCACCCTCTCCTACAACCGCTACAGGATGACAGGGGATTTCTCTGAACAGTACGAAGATGAGCGGAACGGGACGACCAACAGCAGCTCCACCTCACTCAGTTACCGTTCCGGCATCATTGATCTCGGCGCGCGCACGGACTTCGACTGGACGCCGGACCCGGCCCATCTCGTCAAATTCGGTCTCGAATACCTCCGCCACGATTTCAGGCCGGAGACGGTCAGTCTGATGGAACGATGGAATGACGAGAAGGAAGAACCGCTGGCCCAATCGGGCCGTTCCTACCGGGGCAACGACACCTCGCTCTATTTTGAAGACAACATCACGCTGGGCCCGCACCTCAGCCTCAACCCGGGCCTGCGGCTGTCCTGGTTCAACACCCAGGGCCAGAACTACCTGTCGGCGCAGCCGCGCATCTCGGCAAAAGCTGCCCTGGACGGCGGGCTCTCCTTCAAGGCCGGCTACTCCCGGATGGCGCAATATGTCCACCTGTTGTCTTCCACCAACGTCATGCTCCCGCTGGACCTCTGGGTCCCGATTACCCGGGACATCCGTCCCGTGACTTCCGACCAATACACGGCCGGCGTCTATTACAGCGGCCTGCCGGGTTGGGAATTCTCCCTGGAAGCGTATTGGAAAGAGATGAACAACCTCCTGGAATACAAGGAAGGCGTCATCTTCCTGGGCAATTCCGAGGGATGGGAGAAACAGGTCGAGACCGGGCACGGCCGCGCCCGCGGCGTGGAACTCTTCGTCCAGAAAACCGCAGGCAAAACCACGGGGTGGATCTCCTACACCCTTGCGAAAAGCGACCGCCTGTTCCCCGACGGGACCATCAACATGGGCCGTCCCTTCCCCTATCGCTATGACCGCCGGCACAGCGTCAACCTGACCGTGAACCACAAATTCTCGGAAAAGGTGGATGTGTCCGCTTCGTGGGTCTTCATGTCCGGCAGCACGATGACCATCCCGCAGCGCAAGACGGCCCTGCTCATACCGAACAACGATTATGTGGTGACCGGGGACTTCGTCGCCAGCCGCAACAACTACCGCCTGCCCCCCACGCACCGGCTCAACCTCGGCGTCAACCTCCGCCACACGACCAGGCGGGGCAACGAAACGGCCTGGAACTTCAGTCTCTACAACGCCTACAATGCGATGAACCCCCAGTTCATCCTGTATGGAGAGGATTTCATATGGGGAAAATACGGCACGACGGAAGGGGACATTACACTCTTCAAGCTCACCGTCCTGCCCATCCTCCCCGCTTTCAGCTACACTTATATTTTCTGACAAGTCATGAGACCATTCATCCCGATATCCGTCGCGCTCCTGCTGCTCTGCGCCTGCACCAACTTGCTGGATTACCGGAGCGGACAAAGCGAAGAACTCATCATCATGAACGCCCTGCTCCGCACCGACGAGACGGAGCACACCGTCTGGCTGCACCGCGGACTGATTGACAAAGTCGAGTCGCTGGACGACGCCAGACTGGACTGCTACATCAACGGCAGTCTGGCTGCCCGGGCCGTCCGGACGGACATGAAGAAAGGCTATGACTACCCCTACAGCAAGTATTCTTTCAATGCCGTGATCTGTCCCGGCGACGAAGTCCGGCTGGAAGCCGCATCCGGAAAAATGCACGCCAGCGCCACCGTCACGGCGCCGCGCCCCGCCACGCTCGTCGCCGCGGACACGCTGACCGTAACGGATTCTCCCTATGCCGATGTCTCAACCTATTCTGCCGCCGGCGTCTATGATCCCCAGGTCAAAGGCCGGGCCCTGTCCTGCAGGCTGACGCTTCGGGACCTCCCCGGCGAGTCCAACTGGTACCGGCTGTGCGCGACGCTGGATAAAGAGCAGCAGGACCATTTCCCCGATCATCCGGAGAAGGACCGGACCCGGCATCTGCGCTATGAGTGGTATTTCGGTTTCGACCTCGATCCCATCCTGAGTGACGGATATCAGTCGCAGGAAGAAGGCGCGTCGTCACTTATCGATCCCGTTTACAATTATTTCTGTGCTTTCCGGGACAACCGCTTCGCCGACGGGGAAGCCTCGGTGGAAATCCACCTTTCCCCGGCGTCAACGCAAGCACGGTTCGCCTATTATGCAGGCGAAGAGGGAGATGACGAGAATGCCGTCCACACGTTCCATCCCAGGATGATCCTGCGCCTGCTGACGCTTTCGGCAGAAGAGTACAATTACCTCTCCGCCATCAGCCGCGGCCTGTCGCGCGGCTTCGACTGGAACTTCCTGTTGGAGCCGGTCTCCTTCCCCTCCAATGTCGAAGGCGGACTCGGCCTTGTCTCGGTCGCGTCCGCCTCGGACATTATCCTCGATTATCCGACTTTTTCCGTCGAGGGCGCCCTTGCCCCGTCTGAGTCCTATTAACGCTTACAGCAGTTTCCGGATCGGCTCCTTCGGGGCCAGCACATTGTGAGCCGGCCAGGACTTGGCTTCCGACAGGGCGAAAGGCACCGTGCAGCGAAGGTCACGGGAGCTGGCGCCGAAAGCGACCGTGTAGTCGCCCGCAGCGGCCTCCCAGGCCGAAGTGGACTCATTGAAGGAAGCGAGGCCGTAGGCATCCACCTTCAGGGTCACGACCTGGCTCTCGCCCGGCTGCAGTTCCCGTGTCTTGGCGTAGGCCTTGAGCTCGCGCACCGGCTTGTCCAGACCGCCCGCAGGGGCGGACACATAGAGCTGGACAACCTCCTTGCCGGCTACCTTGCCGGTATTGGTCACCTTGACGCTCGCCTCAAACCCGTCGCCGGCGGCCTTCACGGCCGGCTCGGCATAGGCGAAGCTCGTATAGCTCAGGCCGTAGCCGAACGGATAGGAGACCGGCAGGTTCTTCTTGTCGAACCAGCGGTAGCCCACATAGATGTCCTCGGCATAGACCGTGCGGTCCACGTCCTTCTGCCCGACGTCCTCGCGACGGTTCATGAAGTAGATGCTGTTGTCCGCGTCGATCGGGAAGTTGGAGGAAGAACCGGCGTCCGTCAGGCGGACCGGGAAGGTCATCGGAAGACGGCCCGAAGGGCTCTGCTTGCCGGTGAGGATGTCGGTCACGGAGTTGCCTCCCTCCTGCCCCGCCTGCCAGGCAAGCAGGATGGCGTCGGGAATGTTCTTCCAGGAAGCGGTCTCGATCACGCCGCCGATGTTCAGCACCACGACGACCTTCTTGCCGGCCCGGTGGAACGCGGCGGTCACGTCCTTGAGGAGCTTGAGCTCCTTGGCAGACAGTGAGAAGTCGGCGGCCGAGCGGTCGAAGAACTCGCCGGAATTGCGGCCGAAGGTGATGATGGCCAGGTCGTTGGCCTTGGCGGAAGCGGCCAGATCCTTGGCGGAAGGAATGAATTCGGAGGGACGCGGCGTCGGATAAAAGGCGGAGGTGCCGTCATCCGGCAGCGAGGCCTTGAAAGCCGCTAGTTCATCGGCGATGTGCTTCAGGATCGCATCCTTGCGGCCTTCGTCCACCGTGAAACCGGCGTTCTTCAGACCGTCGAGCAGGGAGACGGTATAGGCTCTGTTCACATTGCCGGAGCCGGTGCCGCCCGCCACGAAGTCATAGGAAGTGCAGCCGAAGACAGCCACCTTGCCCGCATTCTTCAGGGGCAGCACGCCCTTGTTCTCCAGCAGGACCATGCCTTCGAGCGCGCTCTGGCGCGTCACGGCGGCGTGGCCGGTGAGGTCGGGCTCATTGCTATAGGCATAGCCTTTGGCCTTGGGGCTGCGGAGTACAAGCTCCAGGATACGGCGCACGCAGACGTCCAGTTCGGCCTCGCTCAGCGAACCGTCCTTGAGGGCCGCCATGATCTGCTGGAACTGCAGGGCCGTACCCGGCTGGAGCATATCGTTGCCGGCCGCAATCTGGGCGGCGCCGTCGTCACCGCTGAGCCAGTCGGTCATCACGGTGCCCTTGTAGCCCCATTCGTCACGCAGGACGGTGGTCACGAGTTCGCGGCTCTGGGAGGTGTAGGTGCCGTTGATCTTGTTGTACGAGGTCATCACCGTCCACGGATCGGCCTCCTTGACGGTGATTTCGAACCCCTTGAGGTAGATTTCCCGCTGGGCGCGCTGGCTGATGATGGCGTCGTTGCCGGTGCGGTTGGTCTCCTGGTTGTTGTAGGCAAAATGCTTGATGGAGGTGCCCACATCGTTCTTCTGGACGCCCCGCACATAGGCGGCAGCCGTCTTGCCGGCCACCACCGGATCCTCCGAATAGTACTCGAAGTTACGCCCGTTCAGCGGGTGGCGGTGGATGTTGAGGGCCGGCGCCAGATACACGTCGGCGCCATATTCGTGCACTTCCTCGCCCATCGCGGTACCCACCTGCTCCACGAGTTCCTGGTTCCAGGTCGATGCGAGAAGCGTCCCGATCGGGAAATGGGTGCAGTAGTAGGTACGGCTCTCACCCTCGCGGGTCGGATCGATACGCAGGCCTGCAGGGCCGTCGGCGAGCACGATGGCCGGGATGCCGAGGCGCTCGATGGGATAGGTCGTGCCGGCGGCGCCGGGCACGATACTCTTGGTGGCTCCGATGGTGGCAGTGACTTCCTCGTCCTCGCCGAAACCGGCCATGCCGGTACCGATGACGAAATGGACCTTCTCTTCGAGGGTCATCGCCTTCAGGACCTTGTCCAGGGGGGCTTTGCCCAACTGCGGCGCTCCGCAGGAAGCCAGCAGGGCGGCGGAGGCGGCGATACACATTATCTTTTTCATATTCAATTGATTACTTGCGCGTCACTTTGAGTTCATTCAGCGGCTGCTCCAGCTTGAAGAGGTCGGCGACCTTCCAGGAACGGGCCTTCTTGAGCTTATAGTCGGCCGTGGCACGGACATCCGCGACACTGGAGGCGAACAGCAACCTGTAGGTCCCGGCAGGAGCCTCCCAGGCGGAGTTCGCATCATTGAAGGAAGCGAGCTCGTAGTTGCTGACCTTGACAGTCACGGTCTGGCTCTCGCCCGGGCGGAGTTCGCGGGTCTTGGCAAAGCCCTTGAGCTCGCAGACCGGCTTGTCGAGACCGCCCGCAGGGGCGGAGACATACAGTTCGACCACTTCCTTGCCGGCCACGCTTCCCGTGTTGGTCACGGTCACGCTGGCTTCGAAACCGTCGGCGGTCGCCTTCACGACCGGCTTGCCGTAGGCGAAGGTGGTGTAGCTCAGACCGAAGCCGAAAGGATAGGAGACGTCCTTGCCGGCGGTGGAGAAGTAGCGGTAGCCGACCCAGATGCCTTCCTCATAGTTCGTGTAGTCCACGTCCTTCTGGAGCTGGCGCTGCTGGGGGCCGCCGAAGCCGAAGCCCATATTCTGCTGGCCGCCCCGGTTGTAGTTGTACGGGAAGTTGGCCGAAGATGGATGGTCCATGAAGCTCAGCGGGAAGGTCATCGGGAGCTTGCCGGAAGGATTGACCTTGCCGGTCAGCACGTCCGCGACGGCATTCGCGCCCTCCTGGCCCGGGGACCAGGGAAGCAGGATCGCATCCACGCTGTTCTTCCAGGAGTTGGTCTCGATCACGCCGCCGACGTTCAGCACGACGATCACCTTCTTGCCTGCGGTGTGGAAAGCGGTGCTGACGTCGCGGATGAGCTCGCGCTCGACGTTCGTGAGGTCGAAGTCGTCGATCAGCCTGCGGTCGGCGCCTTCGCCGGCGTTGCGTCCGATGACGATGACGGCGAGGTCGTTGGTACGGGCCTCGTTGTTGATGGCAGCCTCGGGGATGGCGATTTCGGCCAACTTGCGGCGGCTGAACCAGTTGTTCATGGCACCGGCAAGCGCCTGCTGCGCCTTGTCATAGTCGACATAGGCCTTGTAGTAATCGGAGAGTCCCTTGTCCAGGGTGAACCCGGCCTGGGTCAGCGCCTCTTCCATATTCACGACATAGGCCTTGTTCACGTCGCCGGAACCGGTGCCGCCCGCAACGAAGTCCAGGGCGGTGATGCCGTAGAGGGCCACCTTCTGGCCGGAGGCGAGAGGAAGGGTGTTGTTCTCGTTGCGCAGCAGGACCATCGCCTCGCCGGCGGCCTTGCGGGCCACCTGGGCGTGGGCCTTCAGGTCCGGCTTGTTGGAGAATTTGTACTTCTTGAAGGACGGGGTCTTGACAATGTATTCAAGCATATTGCGGACGTTGCGGTCCACGTCCTTGATGTCGAGGGTGCCTTCCTTCACGCCCGCGACGATGCGGTCGATCTCGTTCTGGTTGCCCGGCTCCATCAGGTCGTTCCCGGCCCAGACGGCCTTGACCGTCCCGGCCTTGTTGCCCCAGTCGGTCATCACGATGCCCTTGTAGCCCCATTCTTCACGCAGGATGGCGGTGAGCAGGTCATATTTCTGCTGGGTATACTCGCCGTTCAGCTTGTTGTAGGAGGACATCACAGTCCAGGGCTCGGCTTCCTTGACCGCGATCTCGAAGTTCTTGAGGTAGATCTCGCGGAGGGCCCGCTCGCTCACGCGCGCGTCATCCTCGTTGCGGTTGGTCTCCTGATTGTTGAGGGCGTAGTGCTTGACCGACACGCCCACGTCGTTGCTCTGGATGCCCTGCACATAGGCGGCGGCCATACGGCCGGAAAGCACCGGATCCTCCGAGAAATACTCGAAGTTACGTCCGTTCAGCGGGTTGCGGTGGATGTTCATACCCGGAGCAAGCAGTACGTCCACGCCATACTCGTGGACCTCGTTGCCCATCGCCCGGGTCACTTCGCGCACCAGGTCGAGGTCCCAGGAACTGGCGAGCAGCGTCCCGACCGGGAAACCGGTGCAGTAGAAGGTCTGGTCCGTCCCCTGGCGGGTAGGCTGGATGCGCAGGCCGGCAGGGCCGTCGGCCAGCACGGTCCCGGGGATGCCGAGGCGCTCGATGGGCCGGGTGTTGCCGGCCGCGCCGGGCACCTGGTGGGCGACACCGGAGGTCACTCCGTTCACCGTGGCGGCGCGGGCGCCGCCGACCAGCAGGGTGGCTTTTTCTTCGAGGGTCATCGCGGCAAGGACTTCGTCGATGTTGTCCTTGCGGAGTTGGGGCTGGGCCAGGGCGGAGATGCCCAGGGTGGCGACAGCGGCGATCAGAAAGATTCTCTTCATATCAATTATTATGGGTTATTGTTCGTGTTCTACAAAGTTACGCAATCGATGCGTTCCGCCCAAAACCGGAAGTTCAAAATCTGTTCTGTTTGTTCAAATTGTCCGGCAGCGGAATTTTTGCATCAGAAGTTCTTCTTTTCCGCCCCTTCCGGGAAATGCAAACCGGGGATCCTTCACAGGGTCCCCGGCTACAAACCAAATCAACCAATTATTATAACCTATAATCCAAAACGATTCTGAATTCTTTTCACAATGCAAAGATACTACCTCTTAAATTGTCCGAGTTATCGGTATGTTCAATCTTTTTCACAGAATCAGAATTGCAGTTTTTTTTCTATAAAAAACGAAGGCGGATATGTAAATAAATACATACCCGCCCCGTCTGGGAAAAGACCGCTACAAGGAAGCGGCCAGTTCTTTGATCCGCTGCATATGCTGCGGAATGCTGATGTGCTGCGGGCACTTGGGCACGCAGGCGTTGCAGCCCACGCAGGCATCCGCCCGGGTCCCCTTCTCCTGATCGTTGTACAGTTTCAGGAAGGCCTTGCGCTTGTCGGCGACATCCTTGCGGTTCGGATCCGCCGCCGTGAGGGCGTCGCTGGCGCTGTTGAACACCTTGAAATTGCCGGGGATGTTGACCCCCGCCGGGCAGGGCATGCAGTAGGCGCACGCCGTGCAAGGGATCTGGCCCTTGGATTTGTAGAGGTCCGCTACGGTCAGCATAAACTCCCGTTCCTTCTCGTCGAAGGGCTTGAAGCCCGTGAAGATGGAAACGTTTTCCTTGAGCTGCGCCATATTGGACATTCCGCTCAGGGTCACCATCACGCCCGGGAGCGAACCCACGAAGGTCAGCGCGTTCGCCGCGGGGGTGAGGTCGGGATGGCGCTCGCGCATCACGGCCGCGACGCCGTCGCTGACACTCGCCAGGGCACCGCCCTTCACCGGCTCCATCACCAGCACGGGGATACCCTTGCCGACGAGATAATTATACAGGAATTCGGAATTCGTCACGCTCCCGCCGCCGGAGCCCCAGCCCCGCGACATCTCCTTCCAGTCGGCATAGTTGAGCTGGATCTGCACGAAATCCCAGTCATAGAGGTCCACGAGCGCAGGAAATTCGGCATTGCTGCCGTGGAACGAAAAGCCCAGGTGCTTGATCCGGCCCGCAGCCTTCTGCTGCTTCAGCCAGTCGAAGAGCTTATTGTCGCGGAAGCGGGAATTGAAGCCACCGATGTTCTGCAGGTTGTGCAGCAGCAGGAAGTCGATGTACTTCACCTGCAGGTTCTTCAGCGAGGTCTCGAACATCTCCTTTCCGGCGGCGAGCGTCGCCGGGCCGTTCATGTTGGAGATCTTCGTCGCAATCTTGTAAGAAGAGCGTGGGTGGCGGCTGAGCGCCCGGCCCGTCACCACTTCGGACTCTCCATAGGCAGGCGCGGTATCGAAATAGTTGATGCCGTGGGCGATGGCGTAATCCACCATCTCGTTGACGGCTTCCTGGTCCAGGGGCTGGTGGCGGCCGAAACCGCCGCCTCCGCCGGAGCGGGAAGGCAGGCGCATGCAGCCCAGGCCGAGCATACCCAGGGTCTCCCCCATCTTTTCCCAGGTGCGGGTGTCGATCCTGGATCCTTCCGGAGCCTCTTCCCAGGGGGAAACGGCGGGAACGCCGGCGGCGTCCGCCCGGACGGAATGCAGGAGCGGGCCGCCGACGGCGAGCCCCATTCCGGCAAAGAACAGGCCCTTGAGGGCCTCGCGGCGGGTCATCTTGTCATCCATGTGATATTGCGGTTAATGGTTTACGCAAATATACGAAAAAACCGTTACTTGCAGCTGAATGCGGTTTCTTTTATGATCTCCGACACAGTAGGGTGCGGGAAGACCACTTCCTTGAGCTGATCGACGCTCATCCCCTGTTCGATGGCGATGCAGGCGCCCTGGATGATCTCGGAGCAGGGATTGCCCAGCATATGGACGCCCAGCACCCGATGGTCTTCCGCGCCCACGACCATCTTACAGAGACCCTCGCCGCGCTCGTTTTCCGCAACGAAACGGCCCGAGTAGGCCATCGGGAGCTTGAGCACGACGGCATCGATGCCCCGCGCCTTCGCCTCGGCCTCCGTCAGCCCGGCGCCGGCCACCTCCGGATTGGTGTAGACCACGCCCGGAATGGCGTCGTAGCGCATCCGGTCGGCCTTGCCGAGCAGGTCGTTCACGGCCACCTCGCCTTCGCGGGAAGCCGTGTGGGCGAGCATCGAGAAGCCCGTCACGTCGCCCGCGGCATAGACGCCCGGAACGCTGGTGCGCATCCGCTCGTCCACCTTGATGCCATAAGGCCGTCCGGCGGGATTCAGCGCAAGCTCCACGCCCAGGTTTTCCAGGCCATAGCCCTGCAGGACCGCGCGGCGGCCCACCGAGACAAGGATCCTGTCCCCGCGGACGCGACAGGTCTGTCCGTCGGGATCCTCATAGACCACCGTGTCGCCTTCGACGGCGACGACCTTGCAGCCGAGCTGGAAAACGACGCCCTTCTTCGCATACTGGGCCTGCAGCATCGCGGAGATCTCGTCGTCCATCGGGCCCAGGATCTTGGGAAGCATCTCGACCACCGTCACCTTCGTGCCGATGCTGTTGAAGAAACTGGCGAACTCCATCCCGATCACCCCGCCGCCGATGATGACCAGCTCGGCGGGCTGCTCCTCCAGGCAGAGGATCTCCCGGTTGGTCACCACGGCTCCGCCGAGGCCCTCCCGCAAGCCCGGGATGGGCGGAACGACCGCCTCGGATCCCGTGCAGATCAACAGCTTACGGGCGAAGAAAGCCTGTTCTCCGGCGCTCAGCGAAATCCCTTCGGCGTCCCGGCCCAGGATCGTCGCGGCCTGCCGGACCACCTCCACCGAGGCGGCCTTCATCTGGGCCTTCACGCCCCCGACCAGCTTGCGGACCACCTTCTCCTTGCGCTTGAAGATGGCGCCGAAGTCGATGCCGGGCTCCTCCACCCGGACCCCGTAGCGGTCCGCGTGGCAGGCGTAGTCATATACCTTGGCGCTGTAAAGCAGCGTCTTCGTGGGGATGCAGCCTTCGTTGAGGCACACGCCTCCCAGTTCATTTTTCTCGAACAGGACGACGGAGAGGCCCGCCGCGCCGGCGCGCTCCGCGGCCACATAGCCGCCGGGGCCGCCTCCGATGATGGCAAGATCGTATAACATATTGGTTCCTATTTTTTCAAGTAAATGAGTTTCCTTGTCTCGGGGTCCCTGCGGTACTGCTTGAAGAAATCCCACATGATCTGGGCCGTGGGCTGGAAGTTCCAGTGGCCGTAATCGACGACCGCGACGATCTTGATCAGCGGCAGGTCTCCCTTGTAGAGCTGTCCGGTCTCGATCGTGATACCGGCCCCCTTGTTCGTGCGTATGGTCTCCCGGTCGCGCAGGCGCTGCCCGAACAGGGGATCGATGCTGAAATCCAGCTCATCGACGACCGGCATTCCGTTCATCTGCTCGTAGATCCTCCAGGCATTCAGGTAGCCGTTCCCTTTCCAGTTGTCCGGCCGGATGAAAGGAACGACATTGTCGGCCGTACCCAGCACGGAGCAGTACGGCATCTCGACGGCGCCCCGCTTCTGGGTGGCTTCGTTCCAGATGGGATCCATTCCCGGGAAAGCACCTCCCCGGCCACCCATGATACCGCCCGAATGGCCGCCCACGGCGGCAAAGACGTGCGATTTCTTGACGCCCAGCGCCGATGCCGTCATCGATCCGGCGGAAAGGCCTTCCGCATAGATACGGGACGGGTCGAGCTGCGGATATTTCGCAAGCAACTGCAGCAGGACGTTTTCAATCCCGTCGTGGCCCATCGCCTGGTAGCTCACACTCCCCTGCCATTCCATCTCGACCACCAGGAAGCGCTCCTTGCCCGCCACCTGGATGAAGCCGGAGGTCTCCGCCTGCGTACGCGGATCGTTCTGGTTGCCGTGCAGCAGGACCATAATGGGCACGCTCCGCGCCGCTGCGCCTTCCAGCAGCTCCTTCGGCCAGTACTCATACCAGAGCCACTTGCCGGCGTTCTGCCCCGCCCCCTGGGGCTGCTCCACGATGATGCGCGTCATATCCAGCGACTCCCAGTCCAGATACGGCTCCAATTCATCCGGACCGTACTGGCCGAAACGCTGGCCTTCGTACTGCGTATGCTTGTAGTTGTTGAAACGATAACAGCGGCCGAGCACTTTCTTCCAGGCCTCCGTGAAAACGGCCGAGAGCGGACGAGAGTCCGTCTCGGAATAGACGGTGAGCAGTTCCTCGTCGGGATTGACATAATATCCGTCCGCTTTCACGGCCCGGTTGAGGTTCACGTATTCCGGGACCACCTTCGCCGCCGTCTTGCCGGCTACATAAGCGGGAACGCCCGCAGAGACGAACCCCTTGGGCAGCTTGGCCGGCTTGCCGCCGACCGTCAGGATGCCGGCGAGATGGTCGCCCGCCCGCGGGGCGAGCACCTGGTTGACGAAACTCGCCCCGCCGCCGATGCCGATCACTTTCAGGTTTCCGCTGCGAAGGCGGTCGTAGAGCGTCACGAACGCGTCGAAATCCGCTTCCGGGTCATATTTCACCCCGACCGGGTTCACTACCATCGCTACGCCGTAGTTATCGTCCAGCACGGGCTGTATGCCGAGCTCGTCGAGCAGCCGGGCCGCGCCAGCCTCGTCCACCCGCGCGTCCGGATAGACGAGAAACGCGGGCGTGAAATTGTAGGAGCGGCCTTCGGCCCGCGTGGGACCGCCGTAGGTCAGGGTGTTCGCCGAACGGCGGACAAGCGCCACGTTCGCGGGATTGGCGGGAGCGGCCGGTTGGGCCAGGGCAGAGAACGTGCTCAGCACTGCTGCCAGGATAAAGGTCAGGGCTGGTCTCATCAGGTTATCAGTTATCTTTGCAAATATAACAAAAAAGGGGAAGTCTTGCCATTCTCCGCGAAAACCCGTATCTTCGCGATTGCCTTTTTTCGGAAACGAATCAATCAATCATAAGATGAAAAAAGTACTTTTCGCACTCGCGCTCTGCTGCGCCTTCCTGCCGGCCTTCTCCCAGGAGAAGCTCACGGACAAGGAGCTGGTCAACGTCATCTATGCGATGGGCCAGATGTATCCCGACGGTTTCACCCTGGACCTCAACACGATGCGCCAGCCCACCGAAGGGCTGATGGTCTCCTACAAGGCGACGCAGAACAGCTTCGACCGCAAGAGCCTGCCGGCCGTGATCAAGCACGCCCGCGCCCACCAGAACCTCGTCGGAGGCTGGTACAACCCTGAAGACGGCCATTATTATTTCGACAGCACCCGCGCCTTCCCGGAGGACAGCCTCGCCGCCGCGGTAGCATTCGCCCGGGACAATGACCAGCACACGGTCTACGTGGCGTCCAAGGACATCAACATCTGGACGAACTACGAGCAGAAGGACATCCGCATCATCCTCGACTGCGACATGGGCTCCTCGACCGACGACCTCTTCGCCCTGATGATGCTCTACCGCTATATGGACATGAAGCGCTGCAACCTGATCGGCGTGATCGTGGACCGTATGGGCAAGGCCAACGCCGACATCGTGGACGTGCTCAACAATTTCTACGGCTATCCCGACATCCCCATCGGCCTGGAGACGCAGGGCATTCCCAACCCGCACGTCTTCATCACCTATCATAACCTCCCGTATGCCCGTTCCACGGACGCCGTCCCGATGTTCAAGCGCAGCGTCGGCGACAACGGCAGCTATATGGAGAGCTACAAGCTCTATCGCAAGCTCCTCGCGGAGCAGCCCGACAAGTCCGTCACCATCGCCTCCATCGGCTTCGTGACCTCCCTGGCCCGCCTGCTGGAGTCCGGCCCGGACGAGTATTCGCCGCTGAGCGGCGTGGAGCTCGTGCGCCGCAAGGTCAAGGAGATCTACGCGATGGGCGGCGTCTTCGGCGACGCGGTCGAGCCCGACTACAACTTCAAGGCTGCCATCGACTTCTCGCTGAAGTTCTTCGAACTCCTGCCCAAGGAAGTGGACATCGTCTTCTCCCCGGGCGAGGTGGGCGACCCGCTGGACTACCGTCCCGAGACCGTCATCGCCGACATGGACTGGACGGACCTGCACCCGATCAAGTGGACCTACCAGTTCCTCAACTGTGACACCGGCCAGAAGATGTGGGACCCGCAGGCGGTCATCAACGCCGTCGAGGGTGACGACCTCTACAAGCTCTCCCCGCGCGGCTGGGTGACCCTCACCCCCAACGGCGA
Organism: Bacteroidales bacterium; assembly: GCA_017561865.1. Classification (GTDB taxonomy): domain Bacteria; phylum Bacteroidota; class Bacteroidia; order Bacteroidales; family UBA932; genus Cryptobacteroides. The sequence continues at coordinate 21,841 of JAFZBH010000005.1, forward strand.
GACCCTCTTCCACGAGGATCCGAAGGGCAACGCCCGCTACCAGTATCCCGGCGATCCGGTCTGGTGTGACATGGTTCTCAAATACATCCGCTTAATGGCGATCCAGCACTAAACCATGAAAAGAATACTCGTCATTCTGGTTTCGCTGACCCTGGCGGTTCCGGGGTTCAGCCAGCAGACATTCACGGACAAGGATCTCGCCACCGCCGTCTGGGTGATGGCGCAGACCTTCCCCGAGGGCTTCACCCTCGACCTCAATACCATGAGCTACCCGAAGGAGGGCCTGATGGTCTCCTACAAAGCCACACAGGACCACTTCGACCGCAAGTCCATCCCGGCCGTGATCAAGCACGCCCACGCCCACGAGAACATCATCGGCGGCTGGCGCGACCCCGAGACCGGGCTGTATTATTTCGACAGCACCCGCAGTTTCCCCGAGAATGACCTGGCCGCCGCCCTGGCTTTTGCCCGCGAGAACGGCCAGCACACTGTCTATGACGCCAGGCGCGACATCAACATCAAGTCCAACTACGAGCAGGAGGACATCCGCGTGATCCTCGACTGCGACATGGGCTCCTCGACGGACGACCTCTTCGCCCTGATGATGCTCTACCGTTATATGGATATGCAGCGCTGCACCCTGCTCGGCGTGGTGGTGGACCGTATGAACCGGGCCAACGCCGACGCCGTGGACGTGATGAACAACTATTATGGCTATCCCGACCTTCCCATCGGCCTGGAAAAGGCCGGTGTCAAGGATCCGCACGTCTATATCCCGTACCACAACATGGCCTACGCCCGCTCCACGGACGGCGAGCCCCTGTTCAAGCGCACGGTCGGCGACACGGGCGAGTATATGGACGGCTACAAGCTTTACCGCAAGCTCCTGGCGGCCCAGCCCGACAAGTCCGTCACCATCGCCTCCATCGGCTTCGTGACCTCCCTGGCCCGCCTGCTGGAGTCCGGTCCGGACGAGTACTCGCCGCTGAGCGGCGTGGACCTGGTCCAGCGCAAGGTCAAGAACATCTACTGCATGGGCGGCGTGTTCGGCGATTCCTTCGAGCACGACTACAATTTCACGGCCGCCATCGACTTCTCCCTGAAGTTCTTCGAACTGTGGCCCAAGGATATCGACATCGTGTTCTCCCCCGGCGAGGTCGGCGACCCGCTCTACTACAGCGCCGCCAACATCATCGCGGACATGAACTGGACCGACTCGCACCCCATCAAGTGGATCTACCAGTTCCTGACCGAGGACAAGTTCCAGAAAATGTGGGATCCGCTCGCCGTCATCAATGCGGTCGAGGGCGACGACATCATCTACAAACTTTCCCCGCGAGGCTGGGTCACCCTGACTCCGACCGGCGAAACCATCTTCAAGGAGGACCCCAACGGCAACGCCCGCTACCAATACCCCGGTCCCGAGGGTTGGTCGGACTATGTCCTGAAATACATCCGCCTGATGTCCATCCAGCACTGATCCAGGATCAGTGCTGGACAGTGCTCGATGATTGAGGGGGCGGACAACCAAGCAACATAAAAAGGGTCGTACAGATGTCTGTGCGGCCCTTATTGCTTCTTGCGACAGATAAACTAAAACCGGAAAGTCTTGGCGGGAGCGGTGAAGGAGGAGATGGTGGCGGTGGCGTTGCGGCACCAGAAGACGATGGTGTTGCCGTCGTCGGCCTTGTACATCCGCTGCAGCATCGGATTCTTGTCCAGCATGTCCTGCTTGGCCTCGAGCCGTTCGTCCGGGACCAGTTCACACGCGATGCGTATCCATTCGCCGTCCACGAAGCCGCTGATCTCTGCCTTCGGGTTGGCAAGAAGCTGCCTGTAGACATCCTTGACCTTGCCGGTCTGGATGTAGAGCCGGCCTTCGAAGATCTCGGCGGTGCCGAAGGGGCGCACGCGCGGCTGGTCTCCCTCGACGGTGGCGAGGAAATAGGTGCCGCATTTCTTGAGGAACTGCTGCGCGATCGCGGCGTTCCCGGGGTTGGGGGTAGTCTGTTCCATCATCGTTGTCAAAATCTTTTATGCAAAGATAGCCATCCCCCCGGAAAAGCGTTTGCCGTATGCTTCATTTTTCTTGGCAAAATGTTTATTTTTACGGAAAATATCATCTTCATGAACATCAGACCCCTCACCCTGCTCCTGGCCGCCGCCCTGCTCGGCGCCTGCGCGCCCAAGGCGACGCCGCTGAAGACCTGCATCTTTCCCGGCGACTATCCGGATCCGAGCATCCTTCGGGACGGCAAGGACTTCTATATGACGCATTCGTCGTTCACCTACTTCCCCGCCCTGCTGGTCTGGCATTCCACCGACCTGATCCATTGGGAGCCCGTCGCGCGCGCCGTCGAGGACGGGGACTACTCCATCTATGCCCCCGACCTGTGCAAGGTGGACGGCAAGTTCTATATCTACTATCCCACCAGCCGCGGCGAGAACTACGTCGTCACGGCCGACCGGCCGGAGGGCCCCTGGAGCGCTCCGGTCAAGCTGGCCGTGGGCGGCATCGATCCGGGTCACGTCGTCGCGGAAGACGGCCGCCGCTACCTCTACACCAACAACGGCTTCGTCACGCCCCTGACCGCTGACGGCCTCGCCGCCGACGGGCGTGCGAAGAAGGTCTACGACGGCTGGGAGTACCCTGCCGAATGGGAGACGGAAGGGATGTGGCTCGAATCGCCCAAGCTTCTCAAGCGCGGCGACTGGTACTATCTCGTGAGCGCGGAAGGCGGCACCGCCGGTCCCGTCACCAGCCATATGGTCGTGGTGGCGCGCAGCCAGTCCGCCCTGGGTCCGTGGGAGAACAGCCCGCACAACCCGATGGTCCACACCTACAGCGCCGATGAGGCCTGGTGGTCCAAGGGCCACGGCACGCTGGTCGACGACGCCGACGGCAACTGGTACATCGTCTATCACGCCTATCGCAACGGCTTCCATACCCTGGGCCGCAGCACGATCATCGAGAGCGTGGTCTGGACCGAGGACGGCTGGCCCGTGCTGGCCGAGAGCGACGGCGCGAAATGGGAACAGGACGGCCTGCAGGGCGACTACGGTTACCTGCGCGACTACGACAATCCGCTCCTTTGGGCCAGATGGCAGCCCGGATTCGCCGACGGCACGCTCTGGACCACCACGGCCGTGGACGCCTCCTACGAGATCACGGCAGAGTTCTCCGTGCCGGAAGGCGGCAGCGCAGGGCTCTTCCTCTTCTATAACGAAAAGGCCAACAAGGGCGTGACGTGCAGTGACCCGCGCTTTGGCGTCCGCATCCGCAACGAGCGCAACAGCGTGACGATCTGGAAGCGCGCCGGCGAGGGCGAATGGACCCTCGTGGAAGAGGGCACGGACGTGTCCGGCTTCCACCACAACAACTACAACGGCTTCTTCGCCCTGCGTCCTGCCTACCTGCTTTGCGGAGGGGCTGAGTTGCTCAGTTTTGACTATAAACCTATCTAGAATCGTTTTGGCACGCTCCTTGTAATTTCAATGGACGTAAGGATTTTCATAGGTTAATAATTTTGGTTAGAATTGAGAAAAAGCTGCGATGTGAATCGCAGCTTTTTTCGTTTTTTTTCTTACCTTGCGGCCTCACAGCAATCAGTTTGTAGCGTATGTTCCATTTTGAAAGCGACTATCTGGAAGGATGCTGTCCGCAGATCCTCGAGGCGCTCCGGCAGACGAATCTCGAGCAGACCCTGGGTTACGGGGAGGATCCGCATTGTGCGACCGCCGCCGACCGCATCCGTTATGTCTTCGACTGTCCGGATGCCGACGTGCATTTCCTCGTGGGCGGCACGCAGACCAACGCCACCGTCATCTCGGCGCTCCTGCGCCCCCATCAGGGCGTGCTCTGCGCCGAAAGCGGCCATATCAACGTACACGAGACCGGCGCCGTGGAGCACGGCGGACACAAGGTCCTCGCCCTCCCCGCCACCGACGGCAAGATTTCGGCCGCTCAGGTGCGCGGCGCGCTGCAGGCGCATCACAGCGATTTCAGCCGTGAGCATATGGTACAGCCCGGGATGGTCTATGTCTCCTTCCCCACCGAACTCGGCACCATCTACACCCGGCAGGAACTGGAGGATCTCCACGCGGTCTGCCGCGAGTGGGAGATCCCCCTGTTCATCGACGGCGCGCGCCTGGGCTACGGCCTGGAAGCCTCCGGCTGCAAGCTACTTCCCAAGGACATCGCCCGCCTGTGCGACGTCTTCTACGTGGGCGGTACCAAGCAGGGCGCCCTGCTGGGCGAAGCCGTCGTGTTCACGGACAGGGGCCTGGCCGAAGATTTCCGCTACTACATCAAGCAGAACGGCGGAATGCTCGCCAAGGGCCGCCTGCTGGGCATCCAGTTCGAGACCCTGATGAACGAGGGCCTGTATTTCCAGCTTGCGCGCCGGGCGGACCGGCTCGCCGACCGCATCCGTGAAGCGTTCCGCTGCAAAGGCATCCCTTTCCTGGTGGAGAACACCACCAACCAGGTCTTCCCCATCCTCACGACCAGCCAGATCGCAGCCCTTTCCGCCGAGTTCGGCGTCGAGCCGTGGCAGATCGTCGACGAGGCGCACACGGCCGTTCGCTTCTGCACGAGCTGGGCCACACCCGAGCGCGCCGTCTCAGCGCTGGAAACATTTATTAAGCAAAATTTTTAAAAATTTGCGTCCGGAGTGTACACTTTTCCTTTTTTTTTCCTACCTTGCACTCGGATTACGATTAGTTAGTATAATGTATTTTTCAAATCATCATTCAGGAATCGGCGCCCTCGGCTGCTTCTTAGCTGAGTCCGGCGCCGGACGATGGCAGTAACAGGTCCTACCCCGCAAGGCCGTGCGCACCCGCACGCCCCGTCCATCCGTTCATACCCCCCTGAATGTACGCTTCTTTCCCCCAGGATTAACCGTATCATACCCTTATTGTATTTATTTTAAAACAGGATTATCATGAAACAGAAAAGATATATTCTCCCCGAGTCGGAGATTCCCACCCAATGGTATAACATCCAGGCCGATATGGTCAACAAGCCGCAGCCGATGCTGAACCCCGGCACCAAGGAGCCCATCAAGGCCGAAGACCTGTATCCCCTCTTCGCCGAGGAATGCGCGAAGCAGGAGGTCAACCAGACCGACCGCTGGATCGACATCCCGCAGGAAGTGCGCGAGAAATATGCCTACTACCGCTGCACGCCGCTGGTACGTGCCTACGGCCTCGAGGAAGCGCTCGGCACCCCGGCCCACATCTATTTCAAGAACGAGAGCGTGAACCCGCTGGGCTCGCACAAGCTCAACTCCGCCATCCCGCAGGCCTACTACTGCAAGCAGCAGGGCGTGACCAACGTGACCACGGAGACGGGAGCCGGCCAGTGGGGCGCCGCCCTTTCCTACGCCGCCAAGCTCTACGGCCTGGACTGCGCCGTCTATCAGGTCAAGATCAGCTATGAGCAGAAGCCCTACCGCCGCAGCATCATGCAGGTCTTCGACGCGCTCGTGACCCCGTCGCCGTCGATGTCCACCCGCGCCGGCAAGGACATCCTCACCGCCGACCCGAACCACCAGGGTTCGCTGGGCACCGCCATTTCCGAGGCGGTCGAGCTCGCGATGAGCACCCCGAACTGCAAGTACCTGCTGGGCTCCGTGCTCAACCACGTCTGCCTGCACCAGACCGTGATCGGCCTCGAAGCCGAAAAGCAGATGGCCCTCGCGGGCGAATATCCCGACATCGTGATCGCCTGCTTCGGCGGCGGCTCCAATTTCAGCGGCCTCGCCTATCCGTTTCTGCGCCACAACCTCTCCGGCGAGAAGAAGACGCGTTTCATCGCTGCGGAACCTGCCTCCTGCCCGAAGCTCACCAAGGGCAAGTTCATGTATGATTTCGGCGACGAGACGGGCTACACCCCGCTCATCCCGATGTTCTCGCTCGGCCACGATTTCCGTCCCGCCAACATCCACGCGGGCGGCCTGCGCTATCACGGCGCCGGCGCCATCGTGTCGCAGCTTCTCAAGGACGGCCTGATCGAGGCGACGGACATCCGCCAGCTGGATTCCTTCGCGGCCGGCACGCTCTTCGCCAAGGCGGAAGGCATCATCCCCGCCCCGGAGTCCTGCCACGCCATCGCGGCCGCGATCAATGAGGCGAACAAGTGTAAGGAAACCGGCGAGGAGAAGGTCATCCTCTTCAACCTTTCCGGCCACGGCCTTGTGGATATGAGCGCCTACGACCAGTTCATCTCCGGCACCCTCGCCAACACCGGGGACTGATCCTCTTTCATGACGCCGGCCGACCGGCGCAGCGGGCTTGTCCCCGCAGGGCTGAAAAAGCGTCCTCGCTACGCTGCGGAAACGCCCTGCGGGGGCAACCCGTTGCCGCCGGTTTGCATTTCCGAGAGGAAATATGTAACTTTGTATGATTGAAACGTCTGTAATTATGAACGTACAAGTCAACCGGACAGTGATCGAGATTTTCGAAGGCGCTCAGGCTCAGCACGCCGTTTTGCGTTATCTGGTGCGCCGGCGCCTTTCCAAGTCCCTGCTCACGCAGGGGCGTATCTTCGACGCCTGGGGGCATGAGATCGGCCTCGACGCCCCGCTTCACGAAGGACAAACCATCAAATTCAAGAAATAAAATGAAGAAACTGTTTCTGACCCTCGCCGCGGTCTGCCTGCTGGGTGCTGCGGCCTTTGCAGAAAAGAAGGAGGTGCATATCATTTCCGTCAATGACATGCACGGCAAGATCGAGAATTTCCCGCAGCTGGCAGCCATCGTGGACAGTATGCGCGCCGTTTATCCCGACCTGCTCGTCATTTCCGCCGGCGACAACCGCACCGGCGAGCCGCTCAACGACCTTTATGAGATTCCGGCCTATCCGATGGTCATGCTGATGAACATGGTCGGCTTCCACGCCACCACGATGGGCAACCACGAGTTCGACTCCGGCGCCGCCGGACTGGGCAAGCTGATGGGCATGTCCGGTTTCAGCTACATCTGCGCCAACCTGCAGCCGAATCCCGAACTGGGCGTCGTGCCGCGTCCCACGCAGATCTTTGACGTGAACGGCGTCAAGGTCGGTTTCGTCGGCGCCGTCGAGATCAACGACCGCATGACCCCGGATACCCACCCGGACAATGTCGTCGGCCTGACCTTCACCCCGGTCCTCGAGACCCTCGAGAAGTATAAGGGCCTGCGCGACGAATGCGACGTGGTCATCTTCCTCAGCCACATCGGCTATGAAGCCGACGTCGAGATCTCCAAGGACCTTCCCTGGGTGGACGTCATCATCGGCGGCCACTCGCACACCCAGATCGCGGGCGGCGAGATGCATAACGGTCTGATGATCACCCAGGTCACCAACCGTCTCAAGAGAGTCACCCATATCACCATCACCGTCGAGGACGGCAAGGTGGTCGGCAGGAAGGCCGAGAACATCGAAGTCGAGGGCTATCCCAAACAGAATCCGGTCGTGGCGGAAGTGGTCCGCTATTTCAGCGACAACCCCGAGTTCCAGCGCGTACTCGCCACGCTGACGGCCCCGATGACCAGCTATGAGCAGCTCGGCTGCATGATGACCGACGCCTGGCGCGTGGAGACGGGCTCCGACATCGCCTTCACCAACACCGGCGGCGTCCGTTACGACTCCCTGCCGGCCGGCCCGTTCACGGTCAGCGACGTGCTGAGGCTCGATCCGTTCGGCAACGACACGGTCCAGCTCGAGCTCACGGGCCAGGAGCTCAAGGATATGCTCATCGCCACCACCTACAACGACACCTACGGCTTCCCGAAGGTCAGCGGCATCATCTGCAACGTCATCTTCGACAAGAAGAACCCGGAGAAGATCAAGGAGCTGAAGATCACCAACCCGGACGGCAGCAAGTTCGACCTCAAGAAGAAGTACAAGGTCGTGACCAACAGCTACACGGCTTCCATCGCGGATTCCCCGCGCAAGGACCAGGGCCGCGCGCTGAACCGCACCACCGCCTCCATCATCCAGGAATACCTGGAGCACCAGGGCACCATCGACTACACGGGCGTGGAGCGCACGTTCCAGAGTGTGTCGAAGAAATAATCCGATATACACAAAGAAGAAGCCCGGCTGCGAGGTGCAGCCGGGCTTCTTCGTATCATTGAACGATTACCAGTTCAGGATCTTCTTGAAGTCATAGTCTTCCGGGTTGGAGACATACTTCTTCGCAGCCTCGTAGTCGGCCGGGGTGATGAAGTGGCAGATGAAGCCGTAGTAGTTGCGGCAGATGCCGTTCTCGATTTCCACGCGACGCGGGGGAATCTTGCCCTCCGCATTCTGGAGATCCTTCAGGTAGAGAGGTTTGGTGTTTCCGCAAGGGTCCACGTAGACCATGCAACCGGTCTCTCCGCGGGAATAAAGGTCGTAGACGCCCATGGCCAGTTCCGTGCAGTACGAAAGGTCGTATGCGATAGGATCCTGGCAGCGGACGTCGTAACCGATTTCCACGGGACGCGTCTTGACACCGAGGCCGATCTCCTTGAAGCGCTTTTCAAGGATGTCATTGAACAGGACAGCCTTGCTGATCTTGCCGAGTTCCGGATGGCCGTGCTCGTCATAGGTCATATGCACGCCGGCATTCCTGATCTCCTCGGCATCCAGATCGTGGAAAACGCCTTCGGCAACCACGATGGTTCCGTAGCCGATGCCCAGGACCTTCCGCTTGAGAATGGAGGAAATGGCCAGGTTGACGATCTTGTCCAGGGAGATGGCCGTCTTGTTGAACATCTCCGGGATAATGGTCATCGGGCAGTGGGTTGCCTCACCAATGCCGAGTGCAAGATGCCCTGCGCTGCGTCCCATAGCGCTGATAATAAGCCAGTTTCCGCTGGTCCGAGCATCTTCGTAAACGGTCTTCGCAAGGTGGGCGCCTTCGTCTTTGGCAGAGTTGAAGCCAAACGTAGGGGCGTTGCCCGGAAGCGGGAGGTCGTTGTCGATGGTCTTCGGAACGTGGATGTTATGGATCGGATAGTTCTTTGCAGCCAGGAACTTGGCGATACGGTTTGCCGTGGAAGCGGTATCGTCACCGCCTACGGTCACCAGCAGCTTGATGTTGTTGTCCTGGAAAAGGGAAAGGTTGAAATTCTCCTCGAAGTCGGCATCCTTGGGCTTGAAGCGGGACATCTGGAAATAGGAACCGCCGCGGTTGAAGTAATAATCGGCCAGGGCGAAATCGATGTCCTCGGTACGGGGATTCTTGCTGAAAAGACCGCTGTAGCCGCCATGCAGGCCGATGACACGAAAACCATTGGACAGGAAGGTCTTGGCAACAGACATTACGACGGTGTTCATACCCGGAGCCGGGCCGCCACCGCAAAGGATGATGATGGAATCTTTCATTGTGATATACTAACTAATTTGACTTTCACGAAATCTTGCGAATTTACACATTTCTCGCCGGAAATCCAATTCCTACATCATATTAAACATCGCGTCCTGTACGCGGGCGTTCTTGGCGGGATTCATCTTGCCGAAGCTCCACTTGAGCGAGAACATCGCATAGCGGCCCATGATGAGGCTATAACGGTCCTCGACGTATTCCGCATTGACCGTGTGCTGCTGCATACGCTGCTGGTTCAGCAGGTCAGAAATGCCCAGGCTCAGGGTAAAGGCGTTGATGTTCTTGCTGACGTTCACGTTCCAGAGGCAGTATGGATCATTGAATCCGGCGGGATAGCCCAGGAAATGATCATATTCCACGTCCGTCTTGAACTCCCATCCGTGCAAGGTTTCGTAAAGCAGTTCGAGCCGATGTCCGAACTGCCAGTAATCCGTATTGGCGGAGGAATCGAGGCTGTAGCTGCTGCGCTGGTTACCGGCATAGGAATAATAATCGATCGAGAAACGGTCCAGTCTGTATGTAAAGCCCAGGTTGCCCTGGAGTGTACATTGAAGGACCCGGCTCTCGGAGAATCCGCTCTGCCCGCCGTAGAAACGGCTGCCGCCTGCATCACCCCAGAAATCCGTCATGAAAGCATTGTAATCGAAGGACAGCAGGTCCATCCCGGCCCGCCGGCCCGTCGCCTGGTAATGCGTACTCGCAGACATGTTTCCGTATAAACCGGCAGAAAGACTCAACCGCTTCTTCTTTCCGACAGGCTGACGCCAGGAGAAGTTGCCGTAAAGGGAATTGGAGGGTTTGCGGGTATTGACGGGGACGGAAAACCGGACGCCCTCCGTGTCAAACCACGAGGCGGATACAATCCCGCGCTGGGTCATCGTTCCGTCGATATAAAAGCTGAAATAAGAGAGGGTTTTCCGGTTGTTATAGTTCCAGGAGATGTAGGCGTCATGCACGTAACTCGGACGCAGATAGACATTTCCGGTCGTGATTTCCAGCGGATTGGAGATATCCAGCACCGGGTTGATCCGGACCGCCGACGGCTGGGATGAGGTCCCCTGATAGTACGCACTGAGGGAGTGTCCGCTCTCCCAGTTCCAACGGAAACTGATATACGGCGACCAGTCGTGCAGCCACTCGCCGATGCCGGTTTCCGTGTCCCGGCCGAGCGTCCGGGAACGCATCTCATTGCGGGTCTGGTCGTGCGTCAGACCGAAATAGAACTGGTTGTTCTCCTTGCGGTACTGCATCTGCAGGCTCTGGTGCAACAGGAGAAAGTCGTTGCGCGACATCGAGGAGTAATAGTCGTTGGCCGAGCCGTCGGCATTGAAGGCGGCTTTCTCGTTATTCCGCTGCTGCCAGCACGTGGAGGCGATCGCCGCGAGCCCCCAGTTTTGCCCGAAGGGCTCCAGATAAGAGAGATTCCCGCCGAGCACCTTGCCGCTGCCGCCGGTGTCGTAACGCAACTCGCGCGGCGTGACACTCGAGCCGTACCAGGTCCGGGAATCCTCCCGGCTCTCGCCCAGGTTCCGGTTGAAATTGTAATTTACGCTCAGGTTCAGGCTGCGCCGCTCCTTGCCGAAATCCTTGTAGCCGCCCGAGATGCGCCCGCTGGTCTGGAAGCTGCGAGAGAAGGCGGATTTGCTCGCATCCGTGCCGTTGACCTCGGCGCCCTGGGCGTCCTTCGTCGCGGACTGGTTGCGGGAACTCGACGCGCTGCTGTTGAAACCGAACCTGGGCTGGAAGGAGAAATTGAACTTCTTAGGGTCCTTCTTGTTCAACTCGAAGCCGAAATTGACCCGGTTCGACCTGTTGTTGCCGCTCGTCCGGCCGTCCGTGAACAAGGGACTTTCCCCCACCAGCGTCGACTGACGCGCGCTGCGCTGCCCGGAGAGTTGGTCGGAGAAGTTGTAGCTGACGCTGGCGGTGGATTCCATCCCCTTGATGCGGTCGGAGTTAAGGTTCGCTCCCGCCATCGCAGACGTCTTCAAGCCGCCGATCAGGGAAATGGCGTCCAGGCTTTCAAGATCGAAATCTTCACCCGTGGCGACCAGGACGAAGCCGTTGCTGCTGCCAGGATCCGGCGCGTTCTGCCCGTTCGCAATCAATGTCAGCTGGTCCTGCTCGTCATAACCGCTGACCAGGACATTGCCGTTGAATAAGGCGTGGCGGTCATCGCCCAGTCCATCCTTATCGCTGCCGGGCCGCCAGCCGCCACCCAGTTTGGCGTTGCCGAACCAGCCTTGTTTGTATTCTTCCTTGAGCTCCAAGTCCATCACTTTCTCGCGGCTGTCCTGCGACGCGATGCCCGAGAAGGCGGCCTCCTTGTTTTCCTGGTCGATGACCTTGATCTTGTCCACAATCTTGGCCGGGAGGTTTTTCAGGGCCGCCGACGGGTCGTTGAAGAAGAAGGTCTTGCCGCCGACGGTGATCTTGTCCACCGGCTCGCCATTCACCTTGACCGTACCGTCCTCGCCGACCTCCATGCCCGGCATCTTCTTGATCAGGTCCTCCAGCATCGCATTGTCGCCCACGTGGAAGGCCGCCGCATTGTAGATCAGCGTGTCCTGCCGGACCTCGACGGCGTTGCCCACCGTGGTGATGGTCGCCGCGTCGATGATCTCCGGATTCTCCTCCAGCTTGATCTTGCCGAGGTCTTCCTCATAGTTGCGGAAGTTGTAGTCTTTCCGGAAAGGCGTGTAGCCGATCAGTTCCACATTCAGCCGGTAGCGCCCCACGGGCACGTCCCCGATCTCCACTTCGCCCTTCTGGTCGGACAGGGCGAAATGGGTGATGGTCGTGTCGCCCTGCGGGTTGAGGTACACCGTCGCGAAGGGCAGCGGCTCCTCGGACTTGGCATCCTGCACGGTAAGTTTGACCTTGATGTTCCGGTTGCGCTCGAACATATCGTAGTCCATCACGACCACCTGCGCGTGGGCGGACATGGCCAGCAGGAGGCCAAGTATGGCAAAAGCGATTCTTTTCATCAATAATCTATGGTGTTATTCCTGTTTCAATGCCTTATCCAGCCCCGCCAAAACACTTTCGCCGTACCCGATGATCTTATCCTGAATCTTCCCGTCCCGGCCAACGATCAAGTATGTCGGGTAGGCATTCGACTCAATTTGCGCGAAGATAGCTCGTAACTGTTCGTCGGAGAAGTAGTAGTGGTCACCCCGGATGTCGCCTATCATTTCTTTCCACTTCGGAAGCGGTGAGGTCGTGCTGGTGAAATACACGAAAGTAACGTCCTTGAAACGGCTGTCCTTCAACGGTTCCATGGCCTTGTGTCCCTCCCGGCAGGGGCCGCACCACGTTGCCCAGAAATCGACGAGGACCACTTTCCCCTTATACTGAGAAAGAATGGTGTCCAACATTTTATTCGCGGGGACATCCGGAATCTCCTTCACGCAGGCCGGCATGGCCGCCGAAGCGGCTTCATTGGCCTCCTGCAGGGAAAGAATGCATTCCTTGTAAAAAGGCGAATTCAACGCGTCGAGTATGGCCATATCGTCATCGTCAGGCGTTGCACCTTTCAGGACTTTCTGCGAAATCGGATAAGCGTCGGTATAGTCGGCCTGCAGGCATTTCCTGTCCGGAAACACCAACGGACTGAGCGTTGGAGCCAGAATACCTGCAGGACCCATAAGTATCATCCTGGGGTTGTTCAGGTCGAGTTCCTTCAGGAATGACAAGTCTTCGGGCGAAAATGATTCTGCGACATATCCGGTCCGATCACCTTGATGGGCTGCCTCATATTGCACCCTCCTGATGTAACCTGCGTTTGACAAGGCGGATATCGCTTCGGATGCGATAAAAGCCTGGAGGTATTCCCGTTGGGCGGGAGATATGGAATCATCCGCATCAAGAATTGCCTTTTTCTCCTTGTAGATTGTATACACGGTATTCGCGTATTCCGATAGATTTTTGGCATCGGAGGCAAATTCGCCATTCAAAGCATTGAAAGTATATTTGATTTCACCGTTGCGCTCAATATTGTTGATTGCAGCAAAATGGCCAGAATACACGGCTGAGGGAGCGGCCGGCTCTGTCAGCATGAACCGTTCCGCAGTCAAATTCCTCCCGCTGCCATCAACCGTAACCGTGATTGTTTCGCCCGGATGAATCAAGATATATGCATACGAAAAGTCGTGCCCCACGACAAGTATTGCCCTTGCCGGACCGTGATGATCAAAAGAGAAGGAGGCGACTCCATTATCGTCCATAACGGTCGAATATTCGTTCTGCTCTGGCGGGAAAAAGTCGTTGACATACAACCTGACGGTCACCGGTTGAAGCCCTTTCAAAGAACACGGGAGGTGGACTTCCAACCGGGATGTTCCGGACTTGAGTTCAATCTCCGGCAATGCGTCTGAATGCGTAGCGGGGACTTTCAGCGTTGTTCCGGCTTTCCCGCTCAGGTCTATATGATAGAAGTTGAATGCTCCCTCGACTCCTTCTGCTTCAATATAGCTGATATCCTTTGTCTTATCCGGTATCGGCTCGAAGAAAAGCTTGTACTCGGCGTTTCCGTTTTCATCCATATGCAAATGCTCGCCGGGCGTGATGCCTTCCGTTCCCTTCAGGGCATACCGCACCTTCCCATCGGTCAGGTAGGCTTCCGGAGCGACCTGAATCCACCATTGCGGCCGGAAAAAGGATTTGAAAGACAGAATCGTAGCCGTGTCCGTTCGTTCCACGCAGACCAGTTCCTGCGAATTGGCATTCCGGAAGGCGTAGTGCGGATAATCCACTTTCTGAGGCAGTTTTCCGGTGCATGCCACCAACAGTACCGCAACGAATGCTGTAACGATGCTTTTTCTCATATCAAAAAAGTTTCTGTGAAGATAGTTGTATTCTATTCATCCGCCAAGTCAAAACCCTCGATTTGCTTGTTAAATCCCCGTTTCTGGATCATTTCATTCCATTTGCAATGAGCGCTTCAAATTTGGCCTGGGGAATTTTACCTTCGATGCAGACGAACTGGCCGTAATTGTAATCGACATCCATCCGAACCAGCACGAAACCCGTTACAATCTTGCCGTCCCCGGCGACATAGAGTCGGGTAACCAGTTCACCATCACGCTTTTCCATCAAGAGTACGTAACCGCTATCGGCAAGATAATCCTGGATGTCCATTTTGAGACCGCCGAATTGCGTGTTGCGCTCATAGCGCTGTGTGTGGGTGTAGCTCGTGCCAGCGAGATTGCTGGTCCATTCTTTAGCGAATTCCAGCATATACAGGCCGTCGAGGGTCTGGATGATAGGTGAAAGATCCACGGGGCGCTTGAGTTCGATCTGGGGAATCTTCCCGATCATCTTGAACATCGCCTGGGAAATGTAAGTGGCGGTAACGCCCTCCTTTACTGACCATTTGGCGAAGAGGGACATCGCATCCGCCTTGGCAAGCGGGGCCGCCAAAGAGGATCCGACCGGACCGGATCTGACTCCCGCACGGTCCTCCTGCAGGGCCCGTTGCCATGCTTCGATGACCGGTCGATTTGATTCTTGCGCCGCTTTGAGGTTCTGTTCATCCCGGAAGTATTCCGACACTGTTCTTCCGTTCAGCAGCATAGTACGTTTCCCGTTTACAGGATGGTTCTGCCAGGAAATGGACTTGATGGGCTTTCCGCCGAGCGGACGGACCACAAAATACGTAACCCGGTTACTTACCTTGACATATAGCCCCAGGAATTCATCTTTATCGGTACTCATCGTGCTCTGCGTGCGGAAATTCTTAACTTGGTTTCCATCCATATCAATGATTTCCAGCGTCTTGAACTCACCGGGAGTCAGCGTATACTGTTTACTGACCAAGACGGAAGAGGTCACTTCGTTTTCCGCACCTGCGGGCAACGCCAGGACCAGACCGAGAAGCAGACTCAACAGGATAGAAACTCTTTTCATAATCCGTTCGTTATCTGATTGTTTTCAATGGGTTGATTTGCATGCTGCACCGCCTCCTGGAACATCGCGAACGCACGCGACATTTCAATGTACGCCAGTGTCGGGTCCGTGAAAGTATCCTTCGGCCGCTGCGGCTTCCTGACAAACAGGAATACGGCAACGGCGGCCAGTGCCACAGCCGGGACGGCGCCCCACAGCCAGCGGGCGGGACGCTGCCGGAGCGCGGTCGCGCCAGGCTTATCCGCAAGCGCTTCCGCGCCTTTTTCCGCCAGGGATGCTGCACTGGCCATTGCCTGCAGCCGGTCCGGAAGGGCTTCCGGAACGGGGGTCTGCAGATCTTCTGCCATCCGCTGCAGCTCTTCGAGGCTGAGCCTCTCAATATCTTCCGTTGTCATATCTTCTTCTTGAGTTGGTTCTTCAAACGATGGAAAGCGACGCGTAGCGCGTTTTGTGAGAGTCCTGTATTTTGGGAAATCTCCTCAAAGGACATATCTTCTACCAGGCGCAGACGCAGCAGTTCCCGGCTTTTCGGTGGCAAGGCCCGGACGGCCGCCAGGATCCGTTCCATGCGGGCGCTACGCTCCCCTACTTCTTCTGGAAGATCATCTTCTACTGGTACTCTCCGTTTCCCAGCCCGCTCCCGAAGACGATCGACACACAAGTTACGCATCAATGTCAGGCACCAGGCTCGCGGATTGTCCACCCGGTCGAGACCGTCCCTGCGGCTCCAAACCTTGATGAACAGGTCCTGGACGGCGTCTTCTGCCTCAGCCTGCGAGCCAAGCAGGCGGAATGCCACCCGATACAGGCTATCCCCCAGCGGCAAGTACACACGTATGAACTCTTCCGGCGTCATTCAATTATTAGACGGAAAAAACGGCAGAATATTACATCCCGGGAGCAAAAAAGCCCTGATTTGCTCCCGGAGTGCGGAAAATCCGGTCGCCGGGAGCGGAGAAGGGCCTCAGCGCTCCCGGAAACCGCTATTTCCTCGACCCCTGTCGCACCACAAAGACAACGGGGATGGTCAGGCCTTGCGCGACGGGGCGCCCTTTGTACGTCGCCGGCTCCCATTCCGGCGACTTTTCGACAGTCGCTACGACCAGCGCATCCAGTTCTTCGCAGATTCCTTCTATGATCTTCACATCCCGGACGCGGCCGTCCGTACCGACCTCAAACGACACTTTCACCGTCCCGGTATGATCACAAGTCTTTGGCCGCACGATGTGTCTGGCCAGCCAGCGGGAGAAACCGTTCAGGTCCTCACCTTGGAAAGTGGGCATCGTGTCCGGATTCAACAGATAGAAAGGCACTTCCTCATCCTGATTATCCCTATAACTGACCACGACGACTTCGTCCAGTTCCTGAGGACGTTTCATTGTGAAGACAACAACACCGTTGGCGGCCCGGTCTCCGTATATTTGCCGGGCGTCGGCATCGTCCATTACCTCAATGGAACTGATACGGTGTCTATCGATTGCGTCGAATTCGTCTTTGGTCATTTCTTTTTCTTCACTCCCTGGCTGACGCAGAATGTATAGTGGGGTCACCACTTGGGCGCTATGCCGGGTCTTCAGTACACCGGCTTGTCGGAGTTGGTTGCGCAACTCGAGTTGCACCGCCTCCGGAGTGTCCGGCGCTTGATCAATGCTGGCGACCAGTTCCAGCCCCGGGACCTTCAGGGACTGAAGACGCGTCGCTACCTCGCTCAGCAGACATTCTTTGTCATCTATGAGAATCTTTCCATCCGCGTCAACATGAATGGCAACGATTTTTTCCTGGACATCCTGATTCCCTTCGTCGGTAACGACATTTTTACTATCTTTGTCTGTTGGGACATAGACAGTCCGCGCCTGCAGGCCAAGCCCTAAGCAGATGAGCGGGAGCAGGTAAAGCGCCCGCAGGCCTCTCGCGAGAGAGGATTTGGTTTTTGACATCATAGTAATACGATTTTTAAGGATACTGTGATTAAAGCTGTTGGCAACCGAGTAGCCGCTCTTGCCGACAGCTTTTCTTATTAACAGGTATTGATATTCCCTGAGGTTGGCGCCTCCCCGGAGCACGGCGTCATCCGCCTCATACTCATGGAGTTCCTGCAGGTCCGCGCGGAGCATCCAGATGGCCGGATTGAACCACTGGAGGGCGGATAGGACGTCCACCAGCAACAATTCGACGGAGTGCCCGTAGGCGATGTGCGCCTTCTCGTGCGCAAGAATGGGCGCGTGATCCCCTTCCCAGTCCTTGCGGGACAGGACGATGTAGCGCATCCAACTGAAGGGATCGAGGTCGCGGTCCGTGACGATTATCTTGCAATCGTCCTCCTGCCGGACCTGTTCGCCCTGGCGGATAATCCGGAGGATAGAAAAGATGGAAATGATGACTCTGGCCAGCACGAACGCCACCCCCGCCCAGAACAAGATGGTAAGCGCAATTTGCCACCAGGGAGCGGACGGCTCCGCGGCCGATGCCATCTCCACTGCAGACAATTCCGGCATCGCCACCGCCTGCCCGGTGACCTGCAAATCCATTTCCACCGGCTTACGAATGGTGATGATGCACAGCGGCAGCAGGAACGACAGTACGGCCGTCCCCACCAGCACCACGCGATTGAAGCGGTGGAAAGTTTCCTGCTTCAGGAGGAAACGGTAGAAGAGGTAGAAGACCAGCAGCGCTGCGGCCACCTTGCCTTCATAGACGAGGAACTCCATCATTTCTGCTGACCTTTTTCGACCAGTTCAATCAATTCCTTCAGCTCCTCGATGCTGATCTTCTCCTCCTTCACCAGGGCCGACACGGCGCTCAGATAGGAGTTGTCGAAGTATTTGTCGATGAGACCGATCAGCGAGCGCTGCTTGTATTCTTCCTTCGTCACCTTGGCGAAATACTGGTAGGTTGGGCCATACGCCTTGTGGCCGATAAAGCCTTCCTCCTGCAGGGTCCGCACCTGCGTGGAGAGGGTGGAGAAATGCGGCCGGGGTTCCGGGTACAGTTCCCGTAACTCCCTGACAAACAGGGGCCCCTGCTCCCAAAAGTGATTCATAATTACCTCTTCTTTCTTGGTCAGTCGTTTCATATCAGCAGTGTTTTTCTGCAAATATAGCTAAAAGTTTTAACTATACAACTATTTTTGTTTAATTATTCGATTATTTCCAATAACCGCGAAAATGGGTATATTTATTTAGCTCAGAATCAAGCTATTATTTATTATATCAACATTCTATTGCAAATAATACAATATAAATATTGTACAATATAATCATTGTTGCTATCTTTGCAGAAAAAGAAATGACGTTTGATAAGATACTTGACGACAGGCGGCTAGGAATTGGATTTCTTGAGGCGAACCAGTCCCCCACCCCTTCCCGTTGGCGCGAGAATGCACAATGGCGCCGGGACAATGAGAATTGGCTCCGGTATGCGCGTTTTATTACGCTACAGGTAATGCGTGCTATGGAAGATCAAGCAGTCACACAAGTGGAATTGGCCAAGCGTATGGGCTGTACGCAGCAATATGTATCCACCTTGCTGAAGGGCAGTTCCAATATGACGCTCGAAACCATTGCACGTCTGGAAAACGCATTGGATATCGACCTTGTCAGATCCGCATTAACCTACGTTAGCGGATATGGCTCTGCGGCTTCGCATCCGAAATACCTTAATGATTCCGGAGGAGAAAAGTTGCCCGCCGGAATCAAGACAAGCGACCTAGTCGATGGTTATAAGCCTGAGAAGGAAGACCGCGGGTAAGCATTACTGCGCAAGCGCGCGCTCGGCATGGGTCTCAGCATACGGCTTCCGGTAAAACCAAACACCATACCACGGCTAGCTTCCGTTGTCTAATACCGAATCGTCAATCCGGTGCTGATTGTCGTGTATTCGGGGCCTGCACTCCAACCGCTGGGATGCACGGATACGAAGGCGCCTAATTTGCGATACCAGACGGCGGCTTTGGCACCAAAGCGAAATCCGACGTTGGTGATGGCTGTATCTGCATGCAATTCGGATTTCCCCCCGCCATGCAAGACGAGACCGTCCACCACAGGGACCATAGTCGTGGAGTAGAGGTTCTTGTATTGGGAATAACCGAGCCCCGGCTGCAACTGGATGCCGAAAGACCAGTCCCCGGATTCCCGGACATACCCGAGTTCGAGGGACAGCATCCGCTCCGAATAAGCGGCATCGAAACTGCCCATCGCATGAGCGACCCGGACAGGTTCGTTGTTATTATCGAACAAGGTTCTTCTGGGCAGAGAGCGGCTCTCGAATCCATAGTTCAATCCCAGCATGAACAGATTGCCGTTCCTCCACGGTCTATACCGCAGTTCCAGAAGGGAAACGGCTCCATAGATGCCTCCGGAGTGCAACCCGATCGGTGTACGATACTCTTCAACCAAATCCCCGGATGCAGTAGTCCCTTCATACGTATAGTAATACTCCGGGACGTGCAGGGCATAACTGTATCCCAGGTTCACCTCCCCGAATGCAACGAGGGACCATTGCGGCTTCACGTTCTTCACGGTCAACCCGAACAGGGGGACCTCAAAATTGAGTTTGTCTTCGACTTGAGCCGCTGCCGGCAGCATTACCAACATAGCCGATAAAACAAAAAATATCTTCTTCATCTGACTGTATATTATTGCTTTTCAAACATTCCACGTAAATCGGCGAGGGTCGCGGAGCCCTCCAGATAGAGGATGGTCACCTTCCATTGCCCGTCCACGGGCCGGGCCTGGTAGCAAAGGTAGCGATGGATGCGTCCTTTGGTTTTCGGCTGAATCAGTGCATAAGTCAACAAGAGGCCCGTCTTCTCCGTCTCCCGGACATCCGCCGCGGCGACATCCTCTTCGATAAGCGACGCCACTCTCGCCGCCAGATCCTCTTCCACCAGGAAACTGATGCCCTTGTAGTAGTCTAACTTGTAAGCCGCCACGCTGCTGCCGCGGACTTCCGTGACCACCATCTGCCTCTCCGGGACTACCCTTCCCCGGAATACCGGGTAGCAGTTCAGTCCCCGCTGGGCAAAGGCCGCAACGGAAAACAGGAGCAGCGCAAGGATGCTTGTGAGTATCTTTTTCATCTCGTGAACATTTCAATCAGACTGGTCTCGACGGAGATCTCCTGCCCGAAGAAATCCGTCAGGGAGGCTTCCACCGAAGCCATGATCAATTCTTTATCATCCTCTTTCTCGCCATATGCAAAGCGGATGCAATCTTCTTCCGGAACCCGATGGCCGGCAACCGAAAGACTCACGCCCAGGACAGCGATGACGGCGATGCCCGCTGCAACGGCAAACGCATAGAAGCGGATTGCCCGGCTCCGGCGGGCCTTCTCCTGCCTTCCGATGGACAGGTATCCCAACGCGCCCCGGAGTTCCTCGAACTCAGGATCATCCGTCCGCGCGGCGTACCGGGCCAGATCCCGCTCCTCTTCCGGGCTGGTCTCCGCCTCCCAGTATCGATGCATCAAACTCAAGTATTTCTCTTTATCTGTCATCTTTCAAAGCGTTTCTTAGTGTTTTCCTCGCACGGGAGAGTTGCATCCTTACCGCCGCCGCTTCCATTCCCAGTTCCCGGGCTATATCTTCGAGCGTCCTCCCACCGTATTCTTTTTCTTCCAATATATATTTCTGCAGTTGCGTCAACTCGCTGTCTATCTTTCGTTTCAGCTTGTCGTATGCCCGTTGCTTTTCATCATCATCCGGGCTCTCATCCGGCAAATCCGTTTCCAGCGGTTGCGGCCGTTTTCGTCGCCGTTCATTGAGGCTCGCATTCCGTACCGTCCGGGTGAGCAGCGCCTCCGCCTCCTGTTCAGACCGCAGCGGATAGTGCTTTCGCCAAAGCCGCACGAAACTGTCCTGCAGGACATCTTCCGCCCCGTCCGGATCCGCCGTCACGCGCCCGGAAATCACCTTCAGCTTCTGTCGAAGCCGTATGAATGCCTCAGTTAAAAAGTCCTGTGTCACGCTGAGCCCTTTGAGCATTTTTCGTGCCTCCACTATAATAACACGCTGTGCGAGGAGATGTAACAGCGTTTTACTGTCGGGCATCAAATATTCAGAAAGCGGGAGTGGTGGCGGGCAAGGCTGAGCGGAAGAACGATGGCGCAGGCAGCGGAGACAATACCGAGGGCCAGCAGGATATAGTTGACAACGTTTCCAGCCAGGGCATCCTGCGGGACGATAAGAGAAATGTCCGTCAAGTTGACAGGATGAAAGAGAAACAGCACCGTAAGAGCAACGCCGAGCAGGATTCCTGCCACGAAAACGATGCACATCGTCCGGCGGCTGCGGCGGTATTCACGGTCGCGGTAAGTTTTTATCTGTTCGACGGCGGAGAGCCGGGCATTCAGTTCCAGGCGGAAAGCCGCCGGATCGGACGGCTGCGGGGCCGCCTCATGCAGGAGGGTTCTTATTTCGTCTTCCATTGTTCCAATAATGCTTTGATGTGTTGCCGGCCACGGGTCAGATAGACCCGGACGCTGCTGGCAGGTATGCCAAGGATTTCGGCCACTTCCTTGACCGGCCGGTCTTCCATATAATAAAGCAGTACGGCTGCGTGTTCCTTTTCCGGCAGCCTCCGGATGGCGCGGTGCAGCGCTTCATGGCGGAATGCGGCGTCCGGGGCATCCCCGTCTGTCAGCGTCCGCGCGCCTTTTTCCAGCGGCCCGGTCGGCAATTTGCGCCTTCGCTGCCGGTCGATGAAGATATTGTACGCGATTCGGAACAGCCAGGTGCCGAAGCGGCTGTCGCCGCGAAACGAGCCCGAGGCTACATAGGCGTTGAGCAGCGCGTCCTGTGCGATGTCATCGGCCTCGGCCGGATCACCGCACAGCGCGAGCAGGAACCTCCTTAATGGCTCCTGCTCAACTGAAACCAACCCTATAAACTCCTCGCGGGTCAATCGATTACCGCTCGAGTTCCGCCAACTCTCTGGCCCAGGTCTTCTTCCCGACAAAGTACACGATCAGGAAGGCGATGCCTACGGCGAGTATGATGCCGGAAATACACATAAACACCAGCGGAAAACAAGATTGATCCTCCCATAAATCCGCCGTGGAATAATAGACCACTTGAGCAAGCAACGTTATCAAGCCTATGACGCCTGTCACCATCGCCGTTGTCAGATATCCCATCAACTTGTCCTTGACGGACTTCGGCCGGGTTGTCACGTTGAAGAATTCCGGGTTCAGTTCCGCCCCGTTCTCAATGGATTTCATCAAGATCTCCGTCTTTTTGTCCACCTCGTGCCGGCGGGCCCGCATCACCAGCCAGACCACCAGCACGGGCAACACGACCACAATCGTAATCGGAGTCAGAACCTGAACAAAATGGTCCAGGACACGCCATCCGTCAGTAGCAAGAATCGTAAACATATCAAATCATTTTTAAGTAATTTTCACTTATTAGACGGAATCCGGCCGCGAAAGGCTACAAAAGACAATAAGCCTGCACTTATATCCAAAGACTATACCACGCGGGAAAGCTTGTTTTTGATTCTATCCCGGATTATGAGTACCTTTGCGCGCTATGAATACGATTTGGATTGTCCTTCCCATTTTGACACTCCTGATGTTCGATCTGGGGCTTTCCCTGCGCTTCGAAGATTTTGGCAAGGTGTTCCGGCACCCCTGGCCTATCGTGGTGGCGCTGTTCGGGCAACTGGTTCTGCTGCCCGCCATCGCGCTCGGCCTGGCCTATTTGTTCCGGCTGCCGCCGGTCTTCTTCATCGGCCTCGTGCTCATCGCCTGCTGCCCGGGCGGCAGTTCCTCCAACGTATTCTCCAAACTGGCGAAAGGCGACGTGGCGCTTTCGGTCACGCTGACCGCCATCAGCAGCGTCGTCACACTGTTCACCATCCCCTTCATCATGAGCTGGGCCACGCGGCTGGTGGGCGACAGCGTCGGCATTTCCCTGCCGGTGGGCAACCTCATCAAGCAGAACCTGGTGCTGATGCTGCTGCCGGTCCTGCTCGGCATCGGCCTACACTATGCCTGGCCGCAGGCGGCGGAAAAGACCGACAAAGTTCTCTCTAAGCTGGCCTTTCCCCTGCTGCTGGTCCTGATCACGGTGTTCTACATCCAGCACCACCGGACTATCCTGGACAATATCGGCGTGCTCGGCGCCTGCGTGACCTCGCTCATCCTGCTGGCCATCGGCTGCTCCTCCCTGCTGTCCCGCCTGGTCCGGAACGACGCGCAGCAGCGCCGGACCGTCATCATCGAAGTGGGCATGCAGAACGCGGCTCAGGCCATTGCCATCGCCTCCAGTCCGCTCATCTTCGCCAACGAAGTGATGGCCATTCCCGCCATCCTCTACTCCCTGATGATGAACATCGTCCTGCTGACCTACGTCGGTCTCGTGCGGCGCAGGAAATAAAATACGGGAGCAAATAGCCCCCGTTTCGCTCCCGGAATGCGGAATAACCGATTTCCAGGAGCAAAACGAGGCGTTCCCGCTCCCGGCAACCGCTTAATCCATACAAAATGGCGGCGTTTTCTATTTTTTATATGATTCAAACGTGCGGATTAATCATATAATTCATTGGGAACCATTTTTTTACAGGAAGTATTCAAAGTTAAACGATTAATCGGAAAAGAAATCGGATAAGCTGCATTAGTTTTGCAGGCATGGATACATTTCGAAACAAAGCACCACGCGCGCTGTCTTTCCACGAAGCGGAACACCAGTGTGAACTGACATTCCAGGACAACGGCCCCTATTATCACCTGTGTACACCTGGCGAAGAGATGGAGATCCTGTTTGAGGAAGAAGCGGATTTCCGCTTTGCGATGAACCTTGTCGCCTCTTGTACTTGGCAGACAAAAGGGGTAATCGTCCTGACGTTTGAAATCATGAAGAATCACCTGCATGTCGTCATGTCCGGAGATCGTGCCCGTTTACTGGAATGGTTCTCGTTGTTCAAGCGAAGGTTGCAACGCTATCTTGCAGACAAAGGTATCGTAATAAACTTGTCCGGCTTCGAAGCGTCCCTCTTCCCGATTGACAACTTGGAGACGCTTCGGAATACGATAGCCTATGTGAACCGGAACGGCTATCTGGTAGATGCCCGTTATACGCCTTTCTCCTATCCTTGGGGCGCTAACCGCTTCTTCTGCAACCCGGACATCCCCTTCCTGCAAGGGATCCCGTACGGGAACCTGACCTTTCGGGAAAAGAGACAACTGTTCCGGAGCCATGCTATTGATTATCCGGACGACCACCTGGTCATGGACGGATACATTCTTCCGACATCCTACTGTAATCTCGCTTTGGCGGAAAGGATGTTCCAAAGCGCAAGAAGCTATTTCTTCCTCCTGTCCCGGAATGTCGAGGTTTATCGCAGCATTGCTGTCCAGTTGGGAGATCTCGTGTATTATACCGACGATGAACTGTTTCTCGTCGTTCGGCAGCTGTGCAAGGACGCATACGGCAACTCGCGTCCGGCTTCTCTGCCAAAGGATGCCAAACTGGAAATTGCCAAAAAGATGCACTTCGACTATCAGGCGGGGAATAAGCAGATACAGAGGATGCTGCGGCTGGAAGAGCGCGATGTCGTCGCGCTCTTCGGAAAGTAGATTGCGGGAGCACAAGCATCCCGTTTTGCTCCCGGAGCACGTTAATTTCGTTCTCCGGGAGCAAATAAGGCCTTCTCCGCTCCCGGCAGGCGGAGCAGACGGATGGCCGCGCCGGCCTGGGCAGCACGATGATGGGAGGCGGTATGATGTAACGGATATTTTGCTATCTTTGTAAAAAATGCCCAGGAGATGAACAGACAGCACAACCGTCTCATCCTCAACGTCGCGCAAGTCCTGATCTGGGCCTGCGCGATGTTGCTGCCCGCAGCCGTGACCTTGCTGATTTCAGGTGACAGCAACCGCTTCGCCAGGACCTTCTGGCCGTCCTTCTATATGATGCTCCCGATCTGCCTGGTGTACCTGCTCAATTACTTCCTGCTGGTCCCGAAACTCCTGTTCCGCAAGCAGGTGGTCTGGTTCATCGTCCTGAACGTGCTGCTGCTGGCCCTGCTCAACGCCCCGAGCCTGTTCCCCCGCGGGGAGATTCCCGAAGGCCTGCGTGCCCAGCTGCAGCGGCGGGACATCCTGGCGTTCCGCATCCCGACCCTCATCTCCGCCGCGTTCTTCCAGCTGGTGTTCATCTTTCTGGCCATCGGCGTGCGTTCCATCATCCGCTCCAACGACATCCAGTTCCAGCTGCAGGAGGAGAAGCGCAAGACGGCCGAGGCCGAACTGACCTGGCTCAAGCACCAGCTCAACCCGCATTTCCTTTTCAATACCCTGAACAACATTTCCTCCCTGACGCAGATCGACCCGGACAAGGCGCAGGAGAGCATCGGGCAGCTCAGTGACACGCTTCGCTACGCCCTCTACGATACGGAGACGGACAAGGTGCCCCTCTCCGGCGAGGTGGGTTTCATGGACAACTACATCCGCCTGATGCAGCTCCGCTGCAACGAGCTCACGGAAGTCACGACCTCGTGGGACCTCCCCTCAGGCGACGTGAAGATCGCCCCGCTGCTGTTCATCTCCCCCATCGAGAATGCCTTCAAGCACGGGGTGAACGCCCGGATGGCGTCCTTCGTG
This sequence comes from Bacteroidales bacterium, assembly GCA_017561865.1. GTDB lineage: Bacteria > Bacteroidota > Bacteroidia > Bacteroidales > UBA932 > Cryptobacteroides. Next base: position 47,706 of record JAFZBH010000005.1, read on the forward strand.
CACATCGGACTGCATCCGGAAGGGAAGGACCTGGTATTTTCCTGCGATAATACGGTTTTCGAGAAAACCGGCGAGGACCACATCGGATCCGGCATCGGCGTGGAGAACCTCAAGCGCCGCCTCGAGTTGATTTATCCGAACGCATATAGCTACGAACAGACCGAAAAGGACGGGGTCTATTCCGTCCGGATCACGCTGAAGAACCTGCTGGGATGAAAACGCTGCGCTGCATGGTCGTCGACGACGAGCCGCTCGCCGTCAAGATGCTGGAGAATTACATTTCCAAAACTTCCTTCCTGGAACTGGAAGCCTCTTTCACCGACCCCGTGGCAGCGCTGGAAGCTATCCGGGAAAAGCGCCCGCAGCTGGTTTTCCTGGACATCCAGATGCCCGACCTCAACGGAATGGAACTGTCGCGGATGATCCCGGACGGGACGCGCATCATCTTTACGACAGCGTTCAAGGACTACGCTTTCGACAGCTACGAAGTCTCCGCCCTGGATTTCCTGCTCAAGCCCATCCGCTACCAGAAATTCCTGGAGGGGGCCGAGAAAGCGCGCGCCTGGTTCGAGCTGGTGGACAGTGCCGGATCGGCGGAAAACGCCGCCCCGGCTGCGGAAAACCGTCAGGATTCCATCTTCGTCAAGGCTGACGGGCAGCTGCACAAAGTAGCCTTCTCCGACATCCGCTACGTGGAGGGGATGAAGGACTATGTCCTGCTGCATCTCTGCTCGGAGAAACGGCCGCTCGTCACGCACATCACGATGAAGGCGGTCGAGGACCTGCTCCCCGACAAAGCCTTTATGCGGGTGCACCGCTCCTACATCATCGCCCTGGACAAGATCGACTCCATCGGCGGCTCTTACGACATTTCCATCGGCGACACGCTCATCCACGTCTCCGATGCATACCGCCCCGCTTTCGAGAATTACCTTTCGCAGCGGATGCTGCGATAAAACGGCATCATTCATCTTCGATATGATCTCAACCCTTGCATTGACCCTCCTGGTTCTCGCCTTCGTCATCTGCTATGCGATAACCACCATCCTGCTCATCAAACGGAAGCCCACACTCCTGTGGACGCCGGCCACCATCATCGCCCTCTGTTCGATCGTGTTCTACTGGAACGTGTACGGACAGACCGGCGTGATGTCCCCGCTCCCCAGGCTCATCGTCTCGGTCAGGGATTCGTTGAACCTCTTCCTGTTCAACATGAATTCCACCTTCGGCCGCTTCGTCAATTTCTTCTACCTGCTTCCCGGCCAGTCGGCCGCCACCCAGGAGAGCATGATGGTCGAACAGCATTTCATCCTGCTTTCGGGCCTGTTCCTGTGTTCCATCTGGACCACCTCCCTGCTGATCGTCTATTTCCTCGCCCGCCGTTTCTCCAGCAGGCTGATCCTCGCCTGGAATACCCGGACGCAGTCCGACAAACCGGTCCGCCTGTTCCTGGGCAGCGACCCGAAAGCCATCTCGGTCGCCAAGAGCATGGACAAAGGGGAAAGGGTCGTTATCGTGGAATTCCCGGAAAAGGAGTTCATACCCAACAAGATGTCGCTCTTCCAGCTGCTTCGCAGCGTCCGTTCCTACTCCGACACGAGCCGGAGCATCCAGCGGCAGGTCCCGGGGTCCCTGGTCCTGAAGGCCCGCAAGGCCCTCGCCAACTGCTCCGAGAACCATTTCTTTGCGGATATGGGCCTCAAAGACCTGGAAAAATGGGCCAGTTTATCCAATACCTGCATCTTCCTGCTTTCCGACGACAAGGCCACGAACCTGGACGTGATGCGCAAGATCCTCACGTTCCCGGCCCAGATCTACTGTCACGCCAAGCGGGAAGGCGTCACGCTCCGGATGGAACTCGCCTCCGACCACATCCATATCCTGGACAACACCTTCCTGGGGACCCAGGCGCTCAAGATGCGCCAGGACCTCTACCCCGTCCACGTCGTGAATGTGGCCAAAGATGCGACCGGAGCCCCTCTCGGCTATGTCCAAAGTCCTTTCAACGCCCTCATCTGCGGATTCGGGCAGGCCGGGCAGGGCGTCCTTTCCTTCCTGTATGAGTTCGGCGCTTTCGTGGGCGAGGACAAGAACCCGATTATTTCGCACTGCGAGGTGATCGATGCCAAGATGGACGCGCTTTCCGGCGCCTACCTCGTCTCACACCCGGGCCTGAACCCGGCCAGGGTCCATTTCCGGCAGGAGCAGACGGAAAGCACCCGCTTCTGGCAGGACCTGCGGGAAAGCATCCAGACACTGAATTTCATCTTCGTGGGCATCGGTGACGACAGCCACAACCTGCAGTTGGCGCTCGATCTGCTCGATTTCACCTACCGGTTCCGGACTTCCCGGGAGAACTTCCTCATCCTGGTCAAGCTGAACCGGCCTTCCGCCTACAAGGAAACCATCGACTTCTATAACCGGAATTTCGGCACGGAAGGCTGCCTGAGGACCATCGGGGACCTGGACGTCATCTGGACCTGGGACAACATTTCCGGCCGGAAATACGAAGGCCAGGCCAAGACCTTCTACTCCGCCTATGCCCGCGCCTCCGCCGACCCGACCAGCTGGGAAGAACGCAACCGAAGCATCCTGCGAAAGCCCGGATCGGAACTGTCCAACAAGATGGAGATCATCCGCAAGATCGGACAGGACTTCACCAACAGTTTCCATATGGACGTAAAAGCCGTGCTGTGCCCGCCCCGGCTGTGGATCAACCCCGAGGTGGCCGCGGCCATCCCTTCATTCCCGGACGGCGACATCCATTATACGGGCGACAAGGAAGCCGACAAGGAGGTGCTCGAATACCTCGCCATCGGCGAGCATATCCGCTGGAATGCCGCGATGGAAGCGGAAGGATACGCCCCGGGATCCGTCAAAAGCGAGGACAGGAAGACGCTTCCCAACATACGGGAATACGACTTCCTGACCGAAGAGGTCAAACACTACGACTGGATCGTGGTGAAGACCACGCTGGAGACCTTGCGCTCCAGACTGTAAAAAGGGAAGATCCTGCGCGTATCAGAATACGCGCAGGATGTTGTTACCCTTGGAATCTTTCGAACCCAGCGAGAACCCGATGGTCACGACGAACATGCTCGGGACCGGAACGTCCTGCACGAAGAAGTTCGCCTGCTCGCCGGAGGCTGCCTTGTAGTCGGAACTGTAGATGTTCGCCTGGAGGTTGGGATACATCTGCATACCGGCCTTCAGGTTGACGTTCATGATCGGGAAGCGTGTGGACACTTCAGCTCCGATGAACACGTCGTGGCCCGACATATAGGAGATCGGAATGATCTTTTTCCAGAAATCCGGATACCAGGCATAGGAGACGATGGCATTCGCGTCCAGGACGCTGAGCACGGATCCGCCCACGCGGAATTCACCGTTGAGGAACAGGCAGGTGAAACCCGGAAGGTAATTGGCATTATCCAGGAAGATGGAGCGGGAGGTATCCCCGCTGCCCTGAGGGATCTCGAGCGGAGTATCGCCGTCTCTTCCCTGGAACAGGGTCGCCCGGATGACGGAGGTGGACAGACCGCTGAAGACACGGAATTTGATCAGATTGGCGTTGGCGATATTCCGGTACGGTTTGTTGTTCAAGCCCAGATTGACCTCCGGAGCACCGGCCAGGAAGTAATTGGCGCTGATGATCGAGAAATCCGACTTGGACCAGGAACGGATGAAGAGATTGTCCTTGGACCCTTCGTTGAACCTGAAGTTGCCCCTGTAAGCCAGGTGCCGCTCACCGATTCTGGAGACCTCGAAATAGTACGGCTTGTCACGCCAGGGCAGCCCGATTTCTGCGGGGAGGGGAACTTTGTTGACATAGAGGGAATCGCCGCCTCTGCGGTCCTTCACCGTCAGTAGAAGGTCCGCCTCGTCGGCGGAGAAACCGAACTTGTGCGCAGTCTGCAACTTCGCGTGTTCGGTGACCACATCCTGCGCGCTGAAATCCGGTACGATATCCCGCTGCACGGCCAGGTATTCCCCTTTCTCCACCACCAGTTTATAGACGTGTTCCGGGCCCAGATCCCGGAGGAAGTACGGCTCGGTGGGGGTGTATCCGATCACGTCGCCGTCCACCGTAACCGTGGCGTCAGAGGGGTCGGAAGTGAAAACATACGGGCGGAAACGCACCATGGACACCCCGATGGAGACTTCTTCCTGTTCCTTGACGGTGACCGGATAAGTCGTCTCCCGGGACACGAACCCTTCTTTCTCCAGCGTGATCAGGTGGTCGCCCACGAGGACAGGCTTGCGCACCAGGTCACGGACGGTCCCCACCGTTTCTCCGTCCATTTTCACGACGGCATCCAGCGCCTGGCCTTCATCCAGGAGCGTAAGATAGCCGGAGAACGGCCTCAGGGTATAGGTAATCGGAATCTCCTCCCCGGCGCGGGCCTGGACCTGCGTCTTGACGGACTCGAAATTCCGGCACGTCACCAGGACGTCCACCCAACCGGGCGAGACAGGGATGGTCCCGTCCGAATAATAGCAATAACGCTGGATGTCCCGGTCGTCATCATAATTGTATTCGTCGCGGGGAGCGGACACGGCCACGCCGTTGAGGGTCAGGATAACGGGCTCCTGTCCGAAATGGAATCCTTCTTCAGGAAGGATCTCGACCTTGAGCTTGGCAAACTGGGGCGCCAGTTTCAGGACGACATCCTGGATCTGGCCGATCTGCATATCGTCCACCACGGTGATCACGGTATCCTTCTGGTAATAGCCGTTCTTCTCGGCGTGGATCTTATACACACCGGACGGCAGCGTATCTTCCCACAGTCCGGAAACCGGGGATTTACCCTCGACAGTCACCGTAGCGTGGTCCGGCTCCGTCCGGACGATCACCTTTTTCTGTGTCTCGGGGCGGGCGACCTGCTCCACCTGGACCGTGCGCCGGATTTTGCCCATCGTCACGGTAAGTTGCGTCTTGCGGGGAGCTTTGTCGGGATTGAATTCGGTGCTGTAGACGATAAACTTGTCCGTTACCCGTTCCACCTTGAACCAGGAAGGGTCCGAGGACACGGCCTTGACGGTCGAAGGCCTCGCCGCCGTAAAGGCGAGACTGTCGAGACCGCGCTGATAGCCGACTTCCAGGTTGTTGGTCGCCATATCCAGCTGGTCCCTCTTGGAGATGGCCTGCGTACAGCGGCTTTCCAGGACACGGCCCATCTGGATCTGGTCGGCAGACAGGGAGGGAAGGTTCCTCAGACTGTTCTGGATCGCCGTTCTGGCCTTTTCGAACTGGCCCTGATTATACAATTGTTCAGCCTGTTCATACCGGCGCTGAAAATCCGGATTCTGCGCCAGAAGCGAGCATACCGGAAGAATCAGGAAGAGAAGGACGAATAATTTTCTCATAAGGGATATGTGGTAGGTTATTTGTTCAGCTTGTCTTTGATTTCCAGCAGAGACGCATCGGACGGACGCAGACGGAGCGCCCAGTTCACATAACGCAGCGCTATCTCCTTGCTCCCCTCGTCAGGCAGCAGCAGATAGTCGTTGTAATTCAGCCGGGCCGTCTGGCTCCAGAAACGGAACATCGAATCCCGCCGGGCCGTGATCTGCTGCTTCTGTCCAGCCGTGGACACGCCGGAGAACAGGGACGCATAAGCGCCCAGATGGTAGGCGTTGCAGATGGAATCCACCTTCGCGAGCTGCCTGGAAGCATCTTCCAGACTGGTGCATTCCAACTCGAAGGTAGCGAAGGAGTTCTTGAGATTGCGGAGCGAATCCGCCTTGGAAATGGCCTTGCCGGCCTCCGCCTGAGAGCTCTCGCATTCCCGGACGGCAGCAAAGGCCGCTTCTTCGGCCTGCCGTTCCGCTTCCGCCTGCCGTTTCTGCTCCAGCGACTGCCGGACGAACAGGCCCAGGACGATGGCGGCGGCGAGGGCGATGACCGAGAAGATGATCGTGGCCATCTTCTTGATGGATTTTTTCTCCTGCTGTTTAATCGTCTCCCCGGCGTGCGGATCTTCCAGCCTCTTCTTGATGTCGGCGGGCAGGTCGTTTTCGACGGTATAGCGGGAAGAGAGGATGCGCCAGTTGATGTTGCTCAGCAGGAACTCCAGATTCTTGGGGAGCTCGCTGTTGTCGATGATCAGGGGAAAGATGAAACGGCTGCCCTTGTTGTTGACGGCAAACGTCAGCTCTTTTTGCGTAAACTCGGATGCATAGGAATGCTCGCTGGCCAGATACAGCATCAGCCTGGCGCTCATGATGGCTTCGGCGAGGACGGTCGGGAAATCAGCACCGCCGGAGATGCCCTCCAAATCCATAAAACAGCTGATTCCATTATCAATCAGCGCTTTATATATCTTGTTCGCTACCTCGGAATCCTTCCTGGAATAGCTGATGAAAACATCGTAAGTCATTACGTAAAAATAGCTGACCCTAAAGTTAGCATTTTATTCTAAACTAAGCAAATTTTTGCACCTGGAACGTCTCAGGAGGGCCCGTTTGTTTTTCCGGCAAGAATTGCGTATTTTTGTCAATTGTGCGTGCACCGTGCACGCGTACGACGGGAAATGGACGAACAGGCCGCAAAAATACGGATCGCTCAGCTCCGGGAGATTCTCCGGGAGAACAGCCGGCGCTATTATGTCGACAATGCGCCGACGATGTCGGACTATGAGTTCGACCTCCTGATGCACGAGCTGGAGCGCCTGGAGGCTGATTTCCCGCAGTTCGACAGCGCGGACTCCCCCACCCACCGCGTGGGTTCGGACCTCGACGCGCCGGTTGGCGCGAACGCCGAGCCGCTCTCGCGCCAGGGCTTCGTCCAGCGCCCGCACCGCTACCCGATGCTCTCGCTGGGCAACACCTACTCCATCGAAGAGATCGAGGAGTTCGCCGCCCGCTCCGACAAGACCCTGGACGGGATTCCGTTCAGCTACAGTTGCGAGCTCAAGTTCGACGGCACGGCCATCTGCCTGACCTATCGTGGCGGAAAGCTCATTCAGGCCCTCACCCGCGGCGACGGCATCCAGGGCGACGACGTGACGGAAAACGTCCGCCGCATCGCGAGCATCCCGCAGCAGCTCCACGGGGACTTTCCCGAAGAGTTCGAGATCCGTGGCGAGATCCTGATGCCCTATGCGGCCTTCGACGCCCTGAACCGGGAGCGAGAGGCCCAGGAGGAAGCCCCCTTCGCCAATCCGCGCAACGCCGCCTCCGGCTCCCTGAAGCTCATCGACCCGGAGGAAGTGGCCCACCGGGGCCTCATTTGCACGCTGTACCACATCCCCGCCGAGTCGGTCAGTTTCGCTTCCCACGCCGAGGCGCTCGACGCCGCCGAGAGCTGGGGCCTTCCCGTCTCCGGGGAGCGGCGCCTCTGCCGCGACATCGCCGGGATCAAGGCCTACATCGACCATTGGGACAAGGAGCGCAAGTTCCTTCCCTACGCCACCGACGGCATCGTGATCAAGATCAACGAACTCGCCTGCCAGCGGGCACTGGGCTACACGGCCAAGTCGCCGCGCTGGGCGGTCGCCTATAAATTCAAGGCCGAACAGGCCTGCACGGAGCTGCTCGGCATCGACTACCAGGTCGGCCGAACGGGCGCCGTGACCCCGGTCGCCAATCTCGCCCCGGTGCAGCTCAGCGGCACGCTCGTCAAGCGTGCGACCCTCAACAACGCCGACCAGATGGCCCTGCTGGATATCCGCACTGGCGACTGGGTCTATGTCGAGAAAGGCGGGGAGATCATCCCCAAGATCACCGGCATCGACCCCTCGCACCGCGCCGCCGGAGCGCAGCGCCCCGTCTTCCCGGACCGCTGCCCCGACTGCGGGACCCCGCTCGTCAAGGCGGAGACTGAAGCGAAGTGGTTCTGTCCCAACCAGGACGGCTGCCCGATGCAGATCAAGGGCCGCCTGCTGCACTTCGTCAGCCGCAAGGCGATGGACATCCTCGCCGGCGAGGCGACGGTGGAGCAGTTCTACGACGCGGGCCTGGTCCGCACGGCGGCCGACCTGTACGACATCAGCAAATACCAGCTGCTCAGCCTCGAGGGCTGGCAGGACCGCGCTGCGGACCGCTTCCTCGAGAGCCTGGAAGCCTCGAAGCAGGTCCCCTTCGAGCGGGTCCTCTTCGCCCTGGGCATACGCTATGTGGGCGAGACCACGGCCCGCGGCATCGCACGCCATTTCGGCGGGGTCGACGCCATCGCCGAGGCCACGCAGGAGCAGCTCTCCGAGATCGACGACGTGGGCGAGGTGATCGCCCGCAGCGTATACGAATATTTCCGGAACCCCGCCCACCTGGAGCAGATCGAGCGACTGCGCAAGGCGGGCCTGCGCCTGGACGGCGCCGGGGCCGAAACCGCCCTGTCCGACGTCCTCGCAGGAAAAACGGTCGTAATTTCCGGCAACTTCAGCATCAGCCGCGAGCGGATGAAGGAACTCATCACCGCCCACGGCGGCAAGGCCGGCTCGTCCGTTAGCGGCAGCACCGCCTTCCTGCTCGCCGGGACGAAACCCGGGCCGGAAAAGCTGAAAAAGTGCGAGAAGCTCGGCATCCCGGTCGTCAGCGAAGAAGAATTCTTGGCGATGCTGCCGGAATCACAGCCGGCGGGCAGCGGGTTGCCCTCAGGGGGCGTTTCCGCAGCGGAGCGAGGACGTTTATTTTCGCCCCCGGAGGGCAAGCCCGCTGACGCCGGCGTTGTTGGCAATGGCGAAGCCGTTGAAGAATTAACGTTGTTTTAACGCAGGATGAAGATAGCCAGCAAGATAACCAATCTGTTCACGGACCGGATCTGGGCCCTCGACACGGGCTCGGACAAGTCCGCGTACGGCCGGCTCGTGCGGACCATCCAGGTCATCCGCATCACTTTCAAGACCTTCACGGAGAACAGGATGGGCTTCCAGTGCGTGTCGCTCAGCTATTTCATCACCCTGGCCCTGGTGCCCTTCATCGCCTTCGCCTTCGCGATCACCGGCGGTCTGGGCCTGGACGACAAGGTGACCGAGATCCTGCAGAACATCCTTCCCTCTCACCCCGAGATCGTGAGCATGCTCTCCGAGAAAGCCGGGAACATCCTCAATTCGGCGCAGGGCGGCGGGCTCGGGCTCGTATCCGCCCTGATGTTCCTCTGGGCCATCATCTGGATGATGTTCCAGGTGGAGCGCGTGTTCAACAACGTCTGGGGCATCCTGAAGATTCCCCGCAAGCTCTACACACGCTTCGGTTTCTATTTCCTGGTGCTCTTCCTCTCGCCCTTCATCATGATCATCTTCGGTACCGGCATCGCGTACTCGACGAACCTTCCGAACCTTTTCGGCCTGGACGTCAAGGACCTGCGTTTCATCATCAAGTTCCTGGGTTACGTAGTCTTCTACGTCGTGCTGGTCGGGACCCTGTCTGTGATGTACAAATACATCCCGGCCACGTTCGTCAAGTACAAATACGCCCTGTGGGCTGCGATGATCGCCGGCATCATCTTCCTCCTGTTCCAGTACCTCTACCTCAATACGCAGATGTTCGTGGGCCGGCTGAGCCAGACCTACGGACTGCTCGCCGCCATCCCGCTCTTCCTGATCTGGCTGAATTTCAGCTGGCAGATCATCATCTACGGGGCGCAGCTCACCTACAGTTTCCAGAATGTCGACAAATATCACGTCTCCACGTGGGACACTGAAAGCAAATGAGTTTCTCCCAGTTCACATCCGATGACTACAGCCGCATCGACGCCGCGTTTGCAGCGCTGATGGACATCGCCGCGAAACGTTGCAAGGACGAGGGCGAGACCGAGACCATCCGCAAGGCGTTCGTCTTTGCCAACGAAGCCCACAAGAACGTCCGCCGGCGCTCGGGCGAGCCGTATATGCTGCACCCGATCGCCGTGGCCAGCATCGTCGTGGGGGAAATCGGACTGGGCTGCAAGTCCATCTGCGCCGCCCTGCTGCACGACGTCGTTGAAGACACTGCTTATACGGTCGAGGACATCCGCAACCTGTTCGGCGACAAGATCGCCTCGCTCGTGGACGGGCTCACCAAGATCAAGACCGTCCTCGACAACGAGGACCGCAAGGGCGGAACGGTAAACACGGAGAGCCTGCAGGCCGAGAATTTCAAGCGCATCCTGCTTACCCTGGGCGACGACGTCCGCGTCGTGCTGATCAAGCTGGCGGACCGGCTGCACAACTGCCGCACCATCGAGTTCATGCCCGAGCACAAGCGTGACAAGATCCTCTCGGAGACGATGTTCATCTTCATCCCGCTGGCGCACCGGCTCGGCCTGTACAGCATCAAGTCCGAGATGGAGAACATCTGGCTCCGCTACAAGGAGCCGGAAGATTTCCGCCGCATCACCGAACGCATCAACCAGAACATCGCCACGCGCGACGAGGACATCGACGCTTTCATCGCTCCCATCGAGCAGGCGCTGCGCGAGGCCGGCTATCATTTCACCATCCGCAAGCGCATCAAGACCCCCTACTCCATCTGGTTCAAGATGCGCACCAAGCACGTCCCCTTCGAGCAGATCTACGACCTCTATGCCGTCCGCATCATCTTCGACCCGCAGGAGGCCAGCCTCCAGGCCGAGCGCGGACAGGCCTACCTCATCTTCTCCACCGTCACCCAGTTGTACCGCGAGAACCTGAGCCGCCGGCGCGACTGGATCTCCCAGCCCAAGAACAACGGCTACGAAGCCCTGCACTGCACCCTGATGAGCCACAAGGGTTTCTGGGTGGAAGTTCAGATCCGCTCGCGCAGGATGGACGACATCGCCGAGAAGGGCATCGCCGCCCACTGGGCCTACAAGAACGACGGCTACATCTCCGAGAACGACTCCGAGATGGACAAATGGCTCGCCGAGGTCCAGGAAATCCTGCTGAGCGACGACCTCAGCGCACTCGAACTGCTGGACATCATCCACAACGACCTGGTGACCAGCGAGATCGTAGTCTTCACGCCGAAAGGCGAACAGAAGACGATCAGCAGCGGAGCCACCGCCCTGGATTTCGCCTACCGCATCCATACGGAGATCGGCAACAAGGCCATCGCCGCCAAGGTCAACATGAAACTCGTCCCCCTGTCGCACACCCTCAAGGCCGGCGACCAGGTGGAGATCATCACGGCCGAGAACGCCCGGCCCAAGATGGAATGGGGCTCCTTCCTGCAGACGCGCTATGCCCGCAACCGCGTGATCGAGTATTTCCGGCGCGATTTCGACACCATCGCGCGCGAAGGTGAGCGGATTTTCGGTGAACGCATCCGCCTGATGGGGCTCGAAAGCAACCGCGAACTGATTCGCAAATTCCTTGACTACAGCCAGTTGCGCGACGAGAACGAGCTTTGGTTCCGCATCGGTCTGGGCCTGCTCGGTCCCGAGGAATTCAAGGCCATCATCGACGAAAAGGATCTTTCCGGCGGCGATAAGAAGAAATTCGCCAGCCGGGACGACAACGCCCACGCGGTCCAGTACAAGATCGCCGAATGCTGCCACCCGATCCCGGGCGACCCGGTCATCGGCTTCTCGATGAACGACAACCTCGTCATCGTCCACAAGAAATCCTGCCCTGTGGCGGAAAGCCTCGCGAGCAAATACGGCAACCGAATGGTCGTCCCGCAGTGGGGCGCCGTCGAGCAGGAGTACCCGATCCGTATCTCGCTGAAGGGTATCGACCGGGTAGGCTTGCTCAACGACATCACCAATTTCATCTCCCAGACCCTCGGCATCAATATGCGCAAGCTCCAGCTTTCCACCGAAGCCGGCCTGTTCGAGGGTTTCATCGAACTGCTCGTCCGCGACAAGAAGAACCTGGAGCGGATGGTGGATGGGCTTTCCCTGATCGACGGCATCCAGGACGTCGTCCGTACCGATATCTGACGCCCGATGAGAAACAAGATCCGAAGCCTCCTCCCCCTGGTCATAGCGGTCTGCGCCTGCCTGCTGCCGCTGTTCGCCCCCTCCTGCGCCAACACGACGCAGGCCCCCTCGGGCGGCAAGAAGGATACCATTCCCCCGCTGATCATCGACATCAAGCCCTTGCCGGGTGCCGTCGGCGTGCCGCTGCAGGGAGCGCGTCTCATCTTCACGTTCAATGAATACGTGACCATCAAGCAGGCGCAGAACATCTTCCTGTCGCCGCCCCAGCAGCGTCAGCCCAAATCCCGGCTTCGCGGGCGCAACCTGATCGTCTCGTTCGAGGAGCCGCTCGAGCCCAACACCACCTACACGCTGAGCTTCACCGACGCCATCGCGGACGCCAACGAGGGAAATATGTTCCCGGGCTACACCTATGTCTTCTCCACCGGCGAGAGGATCGATTCGATGATGATCACGGGCACCGTGCGCGACTGCAACACCCTCGCCCCCGTCAAGGGCGCCACCGTGCTGCTGCACAAGGACCACGCGGATTCCGCCGTACTGCTGCACCGCCCCTACGCCGCCACCAAGACCGACGACTGGGGCTTCTTCGTGCTGCCCTTCATCCAGGACACGCTTTACCGCCTTTACGCCGTCAAGGACGCCAACAACGACAAGATCTACGACCCCGAGTCCGAGACCGTCGCCTTCATCGACTCGCTCGTCCGGCCGGTTCTCTTTGCCGCCGACACCGTCCCCGAGATGCTCAAGTACGATATGCTGGACACCGTCCGCTGCCTCGCGCGCCGCAGTGAGCACGAACTCAAACTTTTCCGCGAGAAGCCATCCAAGCAGTTCATCGTCAATAAGGTACGTACAGCCGAGCGCTCCGCCTACCTGACTTTCCAGGCTCCCGGCGCCTGGATCGACTCGCTGTGGATCCGCGGCTACCGCGCCGACCAGGTCATCAGCCAGTTCAACATCCTGCAGGACAGCCTCGAGCTCTGGGTCAACAGCCGCCGGGCGGCGCCGGACACGATGAGCATCTGGGTCAACTACCGCAAGACCGACTCCCTGGGCCGGCTCGTTCCCACCCAGGAGATCGTCCGGCTGCCCCTGCCGGCCGACAAGCGCACCTACTCCAAGACCACGCGCCGCAACATCCGGCACGACGACACGGTCTGCGTCTATACCTTCAAGACCTCGCCCGAGACCGTGGAGCAGAACGGGTTCGAACTGGAGTTCCGCAATCCGATCATCTACGAGCAGTTCGACTCCGTCCAGTTCTATTCCATCAACACCCGGCAGCGCCAGACGCGCGCCGAGTTCACCGTCGAGCAGGACAGCCTGAACCTGCGGCGCTACATCCTGCGTCCGAAAGACCCCCTGATGCCGGGCTTCGAGTATTCAATGAAACTGCCCTACAAGGCCTTCCGCGACATCAACGGCTTCTGGTCCGACAGCACCGTGGTCAAAGTCAGCCTTCCCAAGGACGAGACGCTCAGCACGCTGGAGCTGGACCTGGGCGGCGTGGACCGCAAGATCATCGTCGACCTGCTGGGCGAAAAGCGGGACAAGGTCCTGCGCAGCTATGTCACCGACCGGGACGGCACGCTCCGCTTCCCCTACCTCAAGGCCGGGAAATACAGCATCCGCATCACGGAAGACGGCAACCGCAACTCCATCGTCGACACCGGTTCCCTGCTGGAGCACCGGCAGCCGGAGGCGGTCGTGTTCCTGGAAGTGGCGGGCGACACGTATATCAGAATCCCCTCCAGCGCCGAGCTCTCGCAGAGCGTCGACGTCGGCGCCCTGTTCAATCCGTAACGCGATGAGAAGAAAGATCCTGACCCTGCTGCTCCTGCTCTGCATCCCGGCCGCCTTCGGCGCCCGGGCACAGGCCGTGTTCGATGAGCCGGACGAAACCCAGACCCAGAAAACGGAGATGATCAACGACTACCTGCTGATCGGGGCCAGCTACGGGGTCACTTTCTCCAATATGTACTACGCACCCGCCAAGCACAACCGGGCCTGGCCGTTCATGCCGAACTATTTCTGCGTCACCGTCACGAAGTTCAGCAAGATGTTCGACAAGCTGCCCTATTTCGCCCTGGTGGTGGGCGCGGCGCACGGCTACGAAGGGTTTGCCTTCAAGCGCGACCCCCAGACAGGATATTCACAGACGGTGGACAATGCCGAACAGGCCACGATCGAGGTCTTCGAGATCCCGGCCCTGGCTCAGATCCACGTGGACTTCTACCCCGGCAAGCTGCTGGCCAACGTGGGCGTCTACGGAGGCTGGCGCAACAGCATTTCCCGCTCGGGGCCCAACCTGGAGCCCGAGTTCGAGAACGCGTTCCGGCCCTATGAGAACCGCTGGGACTACGGCCTGCAGGGCGGCGGCGGCTTCGGCCTGATGTTCGACCCCGTCGAGATCCATTTCAACGCCACGATCCGCTGGTCCTGGTCCTCGCTCTACCAGCCGGACTATGCCAGCCAATACTACTATCGCTACGCCTATCCGATCGACATCATCGCCACCGTGGGCGTGCATTTCCAGCTGACCAAGCGCTCCGGCAAGACCACCTCCCAGCTGCGCCGGGAAGCCAAGGACATCGTATATGGCACGCATTGAGACCCTTCCCGTCCGGGTCGGTGAGTCGCTCGTGATCGGCGCCGGACATCCCATCGTCGTCCAGACGATGTGCAACACGCATACTTCCGATGTCGAAGCCACCGTAGCCCAGGTCCTGGAGCTTGCCGCGGCGGGGGCGCAGATGGTCCGCATCACCGTGCCGGGCCGGCAAGACGTCCCGCACGTGGCGGCCATCCGGGAACGGCTGCACGCAGCGGGCTGCCGGGTGCCGCTGGTGGCGGACATCCATTTCTCGTCCGAGACAGCCATCGCGGTGGCCCCTTACGTGGAAAAGGTCCGCATCAATCCCGGCAATTTCCACCCCGACCACGACCAGGCACGCGCGCAATTCGCCCGCTTCCTGGAGGTCTGCCGCGAACACGGCACCGCCGTGCGCGTGGGGCTCAACCACGGTTCGCTGGGCCGCTACATCACCGACCGCTACGGCAACACCCCGCACGCGATGGCGATGGCGGCGATGGAGTGGCTGGAGATGTGCATCAAGGCGGATTTCCTCAACGTGGTGGTCTCGTTGAAGGCGAGCAACACGGTGGTGATGACCGAGGCCTACCGCGAGCTGGTCCGGCGGATGCAGGAGCGGGGTGTGGTGTTTCCCCTGCACCTCGGCGTGACCGAAGCCGGGGGCGGCGACAGCGGGCGCATCAAGTCCTGCGTGGGAATCGCGACATTGCTTCAGGAGGGCATCGGAGACACGATCCGCGTCTCTTTAACAGAGCCCCCTGTCAACGAGATCCCTGTAGCACAATACCTTGCCCGCTACGGCGCCGGCGAACGGAGTCTTCCAGACGGGCGGCCGGAAATTATTTTTCGGACAGGTTTGCCGAAAAACCAATTTCCGCTCCGCTGTCCGTCGCCGGCGCCTGCTTTGAGCGAAGCAAAGTCCGCATCAGCGGACCGGCCCGGTCCCGGGACTTTGCCAACGGCAAAGTCGGAAAGGGACTTGAGGGCCGCAAGGGGTTCGGGGGATATGCCCCCGTTTGAGCAGATGCTGGCAGCAGCCAGCATCTGGGGACCGAAGCTATTGAAGCGGGAGATCGATGAGATTCCGGCGGAGGCGGGGCTGTCGGAGTACCTGCGGGACGAGATCATGCAGGCGGCCCGGCGCCGTTTCTACAAGCCCGAGTATATCGCCTGCCCCGGCTGCGGCCGCACGATGTACGACCTCCAGGCCACCTTCGAGGAGGTCCAGCGCCGCACCGCACACCTCAAGGGCCTGGTCATCGCCGTGATGGGCTGCATCGTCAACGGCCCCGGCGAGATGGCCGACGCCGACTGGGGCTATGTGGGAGAAGGCGGCGGACGCGTCACCATTTACCGCCGCAGCGAACCCGTCCTGCGGCACATCCCCGATTCCGAAGCCATCAACCGGCTGCTGGAGCTGATCGACAAAGAAAAGCAGGACTAAATATCCTTTTCCTGATACGTGAACTGGGTCTGACCGATCTGGAAGCGTGAGCCGTGATACAGGCTGACCGGCTTGTCCACCTTCAGCGGCTTGCCGCCCACCGTCACGCCGTCCTCCAGCGCCACCAGACGCGGGACGCCCTTCTTCATCGTAATCTCGGCGTGAACCGGCGCCACCGCCCCCTGCAGGTCCCAGGTCAGCTGAAGCGAGCAGTCCACGGACTTGCCGATGGAAACGACGGCGCCCGGGTTGGCCCGGAACCACTTGTACAGGGCGATGTCCATCGTCTTCACAGGCCCCTGCACTTGCAGGAAATAATGCTCGGACTTGGGCGCGGCACGGGCAATCGACAAGACCATTCCGATCGCATAGATCATATAGCTGAAGAGCAGCAGGACCCGGAAATCGATCCCGATGTACATATAAAGGTATGACCACAGGTACATCGAGACCAAAGACACGCCCACCGCGACCAGGATGATCGACTTTTTCAGTTTCACGCGGGTGCCGTAAGTCGCCACGATCGCGATGAGGAAGCTGGACAGCGTCCACGGGATCAGATTGATGATGAATCCCGCCTCTTCGACGTGGAACGCCAGGCCGGCGGCGCTGGTCACCAGATAAAGGAACCAGGAACCTGCCGCGGCGATCAGGGCCCGGACGAAGAAGTTGAGATAACTCAGCGGGTGCTTCTTCCGAATGGACAGGAAGGCGATGCCGAAGGTCAGGAAGAAACCGATCATGAAACCGTAGCTGGGAAGCTGGTTCAGGTGAGCGCTGTTGTTCCCGTCGGAGAAGAGTTCGGCAGGCAAGAGATATTCCAGTATATGCCTGGAGGTGAAATGCGTCCACACCGAGTAGACCACCCAGGCGCAGATGGAAGCGATCACTGCCATCAGCAGCCACTTCATATAGAAGGTCGCATTGCGCCTGTCGAACAGGTTCTGCCTGTCATAGAAATGTGAACCGGTCTTGCAGTGACGGCCATATTCAGGGCAATGATATTCGTTCTCGTCCCAGCACGACTTGTGCATCGTGTGTTCGCACTTCACGACCACTTTGTCCCCCTTGACGAACGGCGCCTTGCACAGGTAGCAGGACTCCCCGACCTCGATCCCCTCGACCACCATCTTGGAACCGGTATAGTCGATGACGTATTTGTGTTCGAACCATCTGTAGCGCAGATACGGGATCAGCAGTTGGCAGACCAGGTAGATGGCCAGCAACAGCAGCAGACCGAGAATGATACCCTGCAGGATGATCGCATATAGCCGCACACCGTGGACGATGATCGGCCGGTAGAGCGTCCCCTCGTTGATATGCGCCGTGGCGGAAGCGACCAGGTGATTGTCCTTGACGCTGTAGAAGAGGATCCTCAGCTGGTTGTTGTCGCCCCGGTAGATCTTGCCGTCGGGATTGACGAAATCGAAACGGTTGGAAGCGATGTCCCGGCTGTATGAGCCCAGCATCGTATTCTCGAGCAGGGTCCAGCTGAAGCTTGGCAGGCTGGCGCCGCCCGTGCTCTCACACAGGGAAGTCAGCACGTTCGCTGCGTCAGTGTCCTCTCCCCGCTCGGCACCCCTGCCGAAGTTGACATAATAGACGTTCACGATTCCGTCGTCCAGGGCCTGGGAATGCAACATCTCGTTCGCCATCTCGAAATGGTCGGGATCCAGGGGCTGGTCGTTTTCGTCATACACCTTTCCGTCGGAGAATATGACCAGCTTGCGTTGCGTGGCATCATCCCAGGGCTCGCCTCCCCGGGCGACCTCCCGGATCTTCGAAAGGATGGAGCGGTATAGGCGCTTGGAGCCTTCCGCACTCTTGAAATACTGGTTCAGGACATAATCGGTGGCTACCATAGTCGACGTGACCGACGCTCCTGACATAAAAGAAACGAAGAGATTGTCCTGGTTGAACACGGTCATCATCTCCTGCACGGCATCCCGCTCCGCATCCACCAGCACCTGCGGCAGCGACAGGTCCACGAGCACGAGGATCTTGACACCCAGTTCCTTGACCTGGTCACTCTCGGTATTCCAGGCTTTCACCAGCTGCGGCTGCACGCGGCGGGAAGTCCTGACACCGTCGTCATACTCCTCCACCTCGATCCGGACGACGGTCGAGTCCGTCAGCGGATAGGGACCGATGTCACTGACCACTCCCGTCCAGACGGAGAAAGTCTTGTAGTCCGGCGAGAAGTCGACTTTGTTGACCACCAGTTTATCCTGCCTGCCCGTATCCGCGGTCTTGATGCCCGGCATCCCCGAAGTCTCGAAGAGGCTCGTGGGATCGTCGACCCCCAGCCGGGACAGCAGCCCCGACTGGCACGCCGTCAGGCAGCACGCAGCCGCCAGGGGCAAGAGGAATCTGTACATCTTCTTTGTCATCTCCGTTCTATGGTTTTATATGGTCGGATAGTCATCCTTTCCATTCTGTTTCAGTGCGTCCTTGTATTTCTTCATATTCTGGCGCATCTCCCTGGCCGCCTTGATCTTAGCGTGCACCATATTGACGAACATCAGCAGGACCGCTACGGCCGCCAGGCCCAGCAGGTAGTCCTTGATCCGCTGGATGAGCGGCTTGTAGGTCATCGCCTGGATGGTCTCCGACTTGTTCTTCAGGATGGCGTAGGCGTCCTCCAGTTCATCCATATGGCGGGCCGAGACCACGTGAAGTTGCTCGGCTTCCCGGGCTTTCTCGAACTTCTCCTCCACGGTGGCGAAGATCAGCTGCTCCTTCATCTTCTGCTTCTCCAGGAGCGGCGCCGTCCTGGGAGTCAACGACATCTCGAACGCCTTCTTGCCCAGGTTGTTGTATGTGCTGTCCAGGCTCTCCATATAGGTTTTCGCCTCGGAGAAGGCCCGCAGGGCCTGGAGCATCTGCTTGCGCACCTCGAGCGAATCCGCGGCTTCCTGCCGCATCATCTCGAAGTGTTCCACGCTGTCCATCAGGTCCTCATCCTGGGAGATCTCCCACTGCACGGTCGGATAGTAGTTGTCCCAGCGGACATTGAGCGAGCGAAGGTTCAGCTCCAGCGAGCGCAGACGGTTGTCGATCATCCGCAGGTAGCCGTCGGTAAGCTGGACGTCGTTCGATACCGGTAGCCGCGCCTTGCAGGAATCGTAGATCCGGCCCATTCCGTCCAGGAACTGGTTCAGCCGGCCTTGCACCGCCAGCCAGGTGGCCTCGTCGAGCGCAGGCTGGTTCCCCGCCTGCGCCCGGGCACAGACTCCCCCCTGGAGCATCGAGAGCCCCAGAACCAGGAGATATGTGACGAGCCTCCGGCGCATGCTTAAATGAATCTTATTGTCCGCAAGTCTTCCTGAAATACCGTTCCGCCTGTCGGAACACCCTGACGGCCTGCTGGTCCTCGGCCGTCTTGGGTTTCTGGCGCGTGAGCACATCGTTCACGTCCTTGATGATGTCCAGGCATTGCATCACCAGGTCCCGGCGTTCCAGGTCGTCCTTGCTCACCAGCCAGCGGGCCACGGCCTTGTCGATCTGACGGGCCTGCGAGTAGATCATCTTGGTGTCCAGGTCCCGGCCCGCATCCAGAAAGCCCTCCCCCTCGGCGCGCACCTTGACGCTCATCACGCCGATGGAATCCACATACTGGTTATACTGGTCCGTCAGACGCTGCAGATCCGGGCAGTCCGATGTGAGCTTCCTCACGGGGAACTGCGTCAGCAGCACCCGCCGGGTGTCGCCGAAGATCTTAAGCCCCTCTTCGTTGGGCACCGTACCGCCGCCATAGGTCTTCTTGAATGCCGTAAAGGCCCCGCGGATCTCGTCCAGCAAGCCGCGGGCCGCAGCGATTTCCTCCTCCTTGCCGAAACAGGGGTTGCGGCGGATCTCGATCTGGTATTTCGTGTTCAGGTCCCGGCCTTCCAGCAGTTCATATCCGTCGGGCTTGTTCCCTTTCCTTTCCAGCAGATACAGGTCGCGCAGGGTCACGGTGACGGTGTTGCGCTTCTGGAGGATGTCGAAACCCTGCTCGATATAGTCATTGACCATCTTGTAATCCATCGGCACGGGCTGCAGGCCTTCGTATTCGATCCAGCGCTTGAACACATAGTTCCGGCGGGACTCCGGGAGCGTCTTTCTCAGCGAACGGGACAGTTTGAAGCGGCTGCCCGGCTCGGCCTCCGCCAGATACGGCAGGAGGTCCGGATGCAGACGGTGGCACTTGACCACCGACGAATAGCGTGTCGCTTCGCGGAAGACGAACAGGCTGCGATACGACAGCACGCTGACGGTCAGCGTGTTCTGCTGCTCGTCAAAGATGAACTTCACCATCACGTCCATATCCCGGCTGTCCTCTCCCAGGGAGATATGGTCCGTATAGGACGCGTCGTTGCTGACGGAAATCGTCTTGACGGTCTGCGCCGGGAGGGCGGCCGTCAGGCAGGATGCCAGCAGCAGGAGGACCAGTTTCTGTATGATAATCTTCTTCATATTCTTCAGCCTTGTTCAAAAAAAATCCACTCCCGGGGCTCTCCCTGCCGGATCACCCAGGCCGCCACCTGCAGGTCCTCGGGATAAGGAGGCTCCGAGACGGCGTGATACAGATCGTATCTGAGATACTGCGCGATCCTGTCCACGCCCCAGGCGAGGTCCGTATAGGTGTCGCCCATATTCAGGCACACCCGCCCTGCCATCGGTCCGAACCAGCGGATGTTCGGATGCCAGGGATGCGGAAGGGGACGTCCCTGAGCGTCGGCGGTCAGGAAACGGAACACCGGCGAGCCGTCCACGCAAGGGTAATTGGCCGGCAGCTCGATTTCCATCCGGAAGGCGTCGGCGAACAGCGGCGGATTCTCCACGCCGCGCTCCCCCATCCGTTCCACCTGCTCCACGCCGCAGATGCTGCGCAGGCGGTACTCCACCCGGTAACGGACGGGCAGGCCGGCGGCGTTGCAGGCGGCCACCTGCACGTCGATGTCCGGTCGGGCGCCGAATCTGTCCTCCAGCGTCCGCCATTCGTGGAGCAGGCGGCGGTTCCGCCCGCTCAGGGTTTCCGGTATGAAGTCCTGACTGCGCATCGTCATCCATTAACCCGGGAAGGGATCCGGAACGAGGAACAGCGTGTCCCCGTTGTGTACGTTATAATCCGCAAGCGTCTGGTCCGCTTTCCCGATGCGGGGACGCAGGACCCGCACTTCGTGCACGGCAGGGTCCTCCACCCCGAAGAAGTAATCCATCGGGGCCCCCGTCTCGTCGATGGACGGGAAGTCGAAGATCAGCCGGCCGTCGCTGCCGATCGCGTGGCGCAGGTTGGTCATCAGCTGGCTGAGGGGCGCCTCGGGATTCACGACCTTGAAGCGGACCTTCTTGTTCTTGTAAACGATATCAAGGAAATAGTCTTCCATATCTCTTCTGTTCAATTATTGTTCATCTTCTATGGTTATCTGCACCCGGACGGGATAGATGCCGGTGCTCCGGACCTCGATCATCTTCCGCATCAGAAGTTCCGCCTGAGACAGTTTATCGGAGAAACTGCGCTTGACGAACGGAGTGCCGGCGAGTGATATTTCCGTCACGATCTCATACCCGCAACCGGCCCCGTCCTGCTGCTGGCGACGGTTCAGGCGCAGTCGCCTGACCAAGTCGCTCCCGATGCCATAACGCACCATCAATT
This sequence comes from Bacteroidales bacterium, assembly GCA_017561865.1. Taxonomy (GTDB): domain Bacteria; phylum Bacteroidota; class Bacteroidia; order Bacteroidales; family UBA932; genus Cryptobacteroides. The sequence goes on from JAFZBH010000005.1 coordinate 69,226, forward strand.
CCTTGTAGCAGAACATCTTGATGTCGGCGAGCGTGACGATGCGGTCGCCGGTGGCCAGGGAGTATCGCATCAGGCTGGACAGGGCCCCTTCGTCCCGGATTTCGTCGGTGCCCGGCACGGGAGGGGCGATCAGGCGAAGCTGTCCCGGCTTGAAACCGGAAGGAGCCGTGAACGAACTGGACTGACTCAGCTGGCCATTGACCGCCGCCCCGGCGGTGGTCAAGTACTTCACGTTCAGGCTGAAATCCTTTTTCTGCGAGCGATTGCGGGGCATCAGATAGACGCCCGAGACACTGCGCAGCACGTTTTGCGCGCTCTCCTCCCGGAGTTGGGAGAGCGCCGTTTCCAACTGATAGACCGTATTCTCGGTGAACGTCCCCTTCAACTGCTGATAGGCATAGAAGTCGGAACGGTACTTGGAAATGACGCAGCCCAGCAGTCTGAGCAGGCTGCCCTGATTGAAACGGTCGCCCGCCACCCCCCGCACTTCCAGTTCCGTATTACCATAAATCTGGCTGTCCGACGGACGGACCAGATGCAGGAACTGGCGTGAACTCAGGTTCTTGTCCGGCGTCGGGCTGGACTGGCCGCCGGCAATCCGCGCAATGGGGCTATCTGAAGAAAGCGTGACCTCGTGCACCTGCGCGTTCACCAGCAGCACGGGATTCAGGCAAAGGCTGCTCTTGTCGAAACGGAAATCCTCCGGAATGCCCGTGAACTCGAACACCAGATCGATCTGTTCCGTTTCCTGCGGAATGAACTTCTTGGGATCGTGCCTTTCAATGCAGAACAGACGAATGTTCTGCCGGGCGAACAGGTCCATCGGGAGCAGGGACACATTGCAGACCTGCCCGAGATTATATGTCATCGAATCGGGCGCGAAGCACGGGGCCAAAGGCAACTCCGAATACTGCCAGGGCTTGATGAGCGGAAGGGGCTGCCCCTTGACGCTCACCGTCAGATTCCGGAAAACAGTATCCTTGATGACAAAAGCGAACGACGAAAGGTCGGTCACCGGGTGCTTGAAACCCAGCGAGACCTTCCAGCGGCGGCCGTCCAGGCGCACGACGGAGCGGACGTTCGCATTCAGCGCACGCGTTTCCAGCAGCGGGATGAAAGGATGTTCGGAAGAAAGCCTGAAGACACTGCTCTCCCCCAGCGACAATTCAGCCACATCATCCTGCAGCGCCGCCTCGACGACTGCCGTCGCAGGCGTGGCGTGTCCCATCTCATAGGGGACCAGAATCCGGGAGAAATCCTCCAGCACTTCTGTTTTCAGCCGCTCCAGCTCGCCGTCCAGTTCGTTGGACTGATAGGCGAAGGCCATCATCAGCAGCGAGAATACGGGATCCTCGCCGATGCCCTCGAGGGCATCCGCCTGATCGCTCTGCTGCCAGATGGCCAGTGCCTCCCGCTTCAGTTCTTCGGCTTTTTGCCGCGTTTCAAATAACGTCTGTTTCATCTTTTCTATTTCCAAACGTTGATGACAGATAAATACTGGTAATCGGCGCCGGTCTGCCGGATCACGCCCTTGACGGTCACGTAGATCTTGCGCTCCTCGCGGATATAGGTCATCGACACGGACACCTCTTCCAAACGTTTCTCATAGGATTCGATCGTCTGCTTAAGCTCCGCCGCAAAGGTGTTGAGATTGTTGGACGAACCGGATATCTTTTTGTCATAAAGACCCTCCCGACCTTCGAAATAGCCCTTCAGGCCGGAAGAATTGTAGACGACCCCTTCGTTCTCGTTGAAGATCTCGAAACGCAGGTTGTTGAAGACGAAGCCATATTGCGGATCGGCCGCGCAGCTGTAGCAGGGCGTGGCCATCAGCAGCGCCAGGGCGCTGTCGATCGCCGCCTTCGGGTCGTCCGTACGGCCGAGGGCGCCCTTGTCAATCCGCAGTGGTATCGAAATGCTTCCCATAACGGTCTCAGATCATCGGATAGAACTTCTCTTCCTCCTCTTCGGGGACATACAGGGCGTTGTAGAGCGCATCGTACAGCTCCGGATAAAGCCGGCCGTACAGCGACGGATCCAGTTCCGCGTTCAGCGAATCGTGCAGACCCGGTTTGACCTGTCCGTCGATGAATTCGGTCAGGCTGCCGGTCAGCTGCTCCCGCAACTCTTCGCGCAACTCTTCCTTGATCTGAAGAAGCAGCTGTTCGCGCAGTTCCGGATTCAGGCGCTCGTAGAGTTCGGCCTTGGCCTGGGCGAGCAGGGCTTCATAATCGATCGAATTGTCCTCCAGCACCACGCCGTCCAGAATGCTGGAAGCTCCCGAGAGATAGTCCGAAAGCCACTGCAGCCATTTCTGGACGTCATACGGGGTAGGCGTGGGCACGGCGACCGGTTTGTCGGTGTTCGGCGTGACGATGTAATAGTCGATGGCCTGGGCGATTTCCTGCGTCAACTGGACGAAGTCGCGAACGCTCCCCTCCCAATTGTATCCCTTGAGCAGGAACAGGTAACGCAGGATGCACCGTTTTCCTTCGCCGTCCACGAGCTTTTCGTGCGCGGCGAGCGCCTGAAGCTTCTCCGCATAAGCCGCACCGAATCCGACGAAACGCGGATCCGCCGACAGCAGCAGGCAGGGCGGAATGTAGTCCGGATCGACCGCGAACACCCCGTCCGATACCCGGAAACGGGCCACGGGCAGCAGATCCTCCTTGGACAACTCTCCCAGATCATGGATCGCATAGGCCTTCACGGTGCTCACATAAGGCACTTCCTCTTTCTCGAAAGCGTGTTCCTGCTCGCCATACGTGACGGTCAGATAATACTCATTCCCGAACAGCATCGGAATCGTCAGCGACACCTTCTCGTCGGCGCTCAGGATCCTGCCGGACGGCAGGGCGGCCAGGCAGCGGAAGCGCTCGATCTCATAGGTATTCCTGACGAAGACGCCCTTGCAGCTGAACTCCGCTCCCGGCAACAACCCCAGTTGCGATCCGCCCAGGGCAGCGCGCACGGCCACCTGCTGACGGAAATCCAGGTTCGCGTCCAGCTCCTTGAAGGTCTGGGCGGTAAGCTCCATTCCGGGCATCCAGTTAATTCTCGAATCGATATCCATAATCGTGTTATATTTCCGTGTTGTAATCCAGAGTCAGTCCCTCTTTCAGCTCCGGTCCGGAGCCGTGCTGCCGGATGACGATTTCCAGGCGCACTTCCATCGGGATGAACCATTCGCCGAGGAAGGCCGTCAGCGGCTGCAGGTCGTTGTATAAAGCCTGGACCTCCCCGGCGGAGAGGCCGGGAATGAGCAGCTCGTAACGCGCGACCGGCAGCCAGCTGCGGGTGCTGTCCGTCCCGCTGTAGCGCCGCTGCGAGAACTGCACTTCGCAATGGAAAACGGCCGAGAGCAGATTGCGTACCAGGCCGAAATCCCCCCGCCGCTGCCGGATGCAGGGCAGCAGGACGGCGAATTCCCGCACGTACGGATTCTGCTCCGCCGCCAGGTCGAAGCCGAAGTAAGTCTTCAGGATATACTCCAACTTGCCGTCCAGCAGCTCCGACACCTCCCGCTCGGCTTTCAGTTGCCGGCGGAAGCGGAAGGTATCGATGGGCAGGAACGCCTCAGAGAGGACCTTGATCCGCTCTTCAAGCGCCTTGTGCTTATCCTGTCTGTCACCTTTCTTCAGTTCTTCCTCCGGAGACAGGAGCCCCTGCGGGAGCAGGGCCAGGAAGCCGTCCCGGGACAGGGACACGCTCTCCTCTTCGGGCTCCAGCGACAGGATGTCCCGGTTGTAGTTGCGGTAGAACGTCCCGTCGTGACGGGCGGTCCAGCGCTCCTCCAATTCCGGGTAGAGATAGTTCAAGAGCATCTCCGCCCCTATTTCCGGTATTTGCGTCAGCTCGTTCATTGCATTTCCATATAATAGTCTCCCGTGTCCGCCGTGACGTACAGGACGTCCCGCTCAGGGATACCCAGCTGTGAGAGCGTGAGGCCGGGATACGGGAAAGTCCCGTCAATCACCCGCCATTCGTTTTGATACAGGGCGCTCAGCGGGATGCCCCGCCAGGCGGGATCCTGCTCCAGCCGGGCCGCGACGGCCCTGCCGGGCAGCATCACTTCCAGCCGCCCCTCCCCTTCGCGCCGCAGCACCTCATCCACGAAGCAGTCGCCCGTCAGAGCGATGCTCACCTGCTCCGAGCGCAGTTCCGTCCGCAGGTACGCAAGCGCCTCCGCCACGCTCATCGCAGCGTGCAGCGAAGAAGGCCGTACCGGCTCCCAGCAGTCGTGCACGGGGCAGTCGGGATCATAAGCCTTGAAGTCCACCAGCCGGGTGCTCAACCGCTCCCCTTCGTAGTAAAACATCTTGCCGCACAGACTCGTCAGGCTCCCGTCCGCGAGCGCTTCGGGATGCAGGAGTTTCAGCGCTTCCTGCACCTGCACGGCACCGATTACCGAAGCGATCATCGGGGTTGTCGGTGCCTTGCCCGCTTCTTCTTCGCGGCGGATCACGCCCGAACAGGGCTGACGCCGCGCCATATCCTTGAGGCCCTCCGGGCCCAGGTTGCAGGCATAGCAGTTCTCGCCGGGAGCGAAGACGCGGACCGTCCCTTCCAGGGTGCCGATGCCGCCGTCCACCCAGGGGATGCCCGCGCGCATACACAGGCGGTTGATGCAGTAGCGCGCCCAGCGGTTGTCCACGCAGCCGATCACCACGTCCATTTCCCGGGCCAGGCCCAGGCCCACGTCATAGGCGATGTCCCCCCGGATGGTCTGCACCTCCAGGGCGGGATTCATCCCCTTTAGCCGGTCCCGGGCCGCATCCACTTTGTAGCGGCCCGACTCGGCATCCTCCTTCGTGAACAGGACGCTGCGGCTGAGGTTCCCGACCTCCACACGGTCGAAATCGACCAGGATCAGATGCTCCGCACCCAGCAGCGCGAGGTTCTTGAGCACCTCGTTGCCCAGGGCGCCGCATCCGACCACCATCAGGCGGGCGGCAGCGATCCTGTCCTGTATGAAGGGGTTATTCGTCATCGTCGGGGTTCCACTTCATCTTCAGGCCGGCCTGAGCTTCCTGGGCCGAATCCTCTTCTTCCTGTTTCTTGGCCTCTTTCTCAGCTTGCTCCTCCTGATAGCGGGCATAAGCCTCTTCAATCTCCTTCTCCTTATCGGCACGGAACGTTTTGCTCATCTCGTCATACCTGTCGCGGATCTGTTGAAGTGAATCCTTGGCCTCATCCACCTCCTCACCTGGTGCATCTATCAGTTTTACCACGATTCGGGCGGCATAGTCCGCCATAGTTGCATCCAGGATGCCATTACATGCATCGGAAAGCATCGCCACCGCTTGCATTAAAACGTCGTGCCGGTCTTTATTGACCACCGGCATCGTCGCTACGATATATTGAACCCTGTCTTTGTCGACCGAATCCGGATTGGCATCCCGTATATCCAAATCAAACTCCGGATGGGCTATCTTGATTCCTTTTACGAGGGGAATCAGCAGGTCAGGGCTCAATGGCAGAATCTCAAACTGGTCATCACGATCTTTGGGATTCCGGGCTTTGGCCACATTCTCAATCGGTTCGTCGCCGTCCTCCGTTTTGACCATAATCGCAAGGAGCGCTTCAGGCAAAGCCTTGATACACAAGTTCATATAGCGGTAGTTCAAGAGAGAGACATAGCCTCCCATCTTCTTCTGCGCCTCGTCCAGCAAACTGATGATCGATTTTCTCATCTCGCTTATTTTTTCTTCATTTTCAAATATACGTCCACTTGGTTATTGCCCCGGGGCCGGACCGTTTTCGTCCTGGGCTTGAAACCCGGCTTCGAGAGCGTGACTTCATAGCTCTTCGTGGCATCGAGCCGGACCAGCTGCGGGGTCTGACCGAAATCCTTCCCGTCGATACGGATCCCGGCGCCCGTCACGTTGCTGTGGATGTTCAGCAGGCCATATCCCGTCCCGGGAGCGGAGAGGTTGATCTCCTGCGGGAAATCATCCTCAATCCACAGCCAGGTGGCGGCCGACTCCCGGCCGTCCCGCAGGGTCTGCGCCAGATGGAATCCGGGCTCCAGCGCCCCTTCCCACTGCCCCAGGCCCTTCCGCTCCCGGTCCACCCAGATCTCCGTCCGGGCGTCCGCAGCGGACAGCCTCACATTCGAGCCGGCCTCCAAGGCAGGCTGACCGGCGTTCTCCTCCCCTGCCTCCAAGGGCTCCAGAGGCGCCATGACCGGCACGGGGTCCGTCTTGCGCAGGTCCCGCGGGGACAGGTCGCGTTCGCTGAGCTCCAGCACCTTCTTCTCGGCGCGCCCCACGAACAGGAGCGAATCGTACCAACAGCGCTCTTCCCGGAACAGGGCCACCCGGTGATACCCTTCGGCCAAGCGGTAGCTTGTGGCCTCCTCTTTCCGGATCGGCGTGCCGTCGACGAATAGATCCCCGCCGGAAGCGGGCATCTTCACGCTCAGGAAAGAATAGAACGGCTGCAGCGTCACCCGGATGTCCGTCCGGACGCTGTCCGAGAGCGTGAACACATCCTCCACGGCTTCGTGGAAGGGAGCCTCGATGCGGTAACTGTGGCTGCCCACCGGAAGGTAATACTCCAGGGTCTCCTGCCGGACCGGCCGGGTTACCGAATCCAACTGCAGCAATGCATTGGAAGGGCTGATGTGGAAGACCACCCACTGCTTGGGAGACTTGTAGTCTTTCGTCGGATCGACGGCAATCAACAGCGCCTGGTAGTGTTTTCTGCGCTTCAGGTACTTACCGTCGGGGACGCGCCACACGAGCTGGCCGTACTCCGGATGCTTGATGGTCACGTAAGCCGTCTTGTGGGGCAGCGCAACCGTGATCACGCCTTCGCCCTCCTCGGCCGCCGCCGGTTTCTTCGCTCCGGAAAAAAAGGAGAATCCCTTCTCATCGGTAATGAAATCCAACAGGGCGGAAGCCTTGTCCACCGGGACTTCGGCACGCTTCCAGAGCGGCCGGTGCTGAATGCCGAACTCCTCCACCCGCATCTGCTGTGCCGAAACGGGCAGCAGACAGGCTAAGAGGAGAAACAGGGTCAGGACCGGACGCTTCATCGGCTTTCGTTTATTTTCCTTCGGCCAGGCAAACGTTGCCCGGCATCGAAACACTGATGTTTCCGCCCCAGTTGCACATACACTTGCAGTTGTCCAGCAGGGCCGGCATGTTGGAGATCTTCACCTGGCCGCCGGGCGCCCAGGGCGCCGCAACCACCGGGATGCAGGGCATCGGGGTCAGCACGCCCATCGCCGCCGACGTAGCGGAAGCCACCGTCGGGTTAGATAGCGACTGGCACATCCCGAAAGGCATGATGTTGACCATCGGCTTGTTGTCCATAATGTTCCCGATGGGTTTGTTCTGGACCTTCGGGCGCATCGGATCCACCACCATAAAGGACGACGGCGCCATTCCGAAACTGCATTGGAGCAGCGCTCCTGCACAAACGAACTTTCCCATATCGCTACTCCTTCTTTTCGGGTGCGTCTTCGGCCTTCAGCTTCGCGCTCAGGCTGCCGCCGCCCCCGGCGCCGGGAACGGCGATACCGTCACTGATATTGGAGGACTTGAAGGAACTCTTCGCCTCGAGGTTGTCGATCGTGGCCTTGGGGGCCTTCAGTTCGTCCTTCACCTCGGTCTTACCGTTGATGGTGGTGGCACCGAAAACCTCGGTCTTGCTGCCTCCCACCGCGGCGTTGCCGCCGGCAAGCTGCAGGGCGGCCTTGCCTTCGTCCTGCTGAGCCTCGAAGGTCTTGTCGGCAAACAGGCCCAGCTCCTCGCTGACGGCCTGCAGCTTCTTGGACTTGATGTCTTTTTTCTTGGCGCCCAGGAACATCTTTTCCGCCAGAAGTAGCATCGAACTGTCCGCGGCGAGCTTGTCGTCGGTGCGCTTTTCCTTGTCCACGTCCATCGAGCGCACGGAGAGATCCTTGGCGTTGAGTGCGATGCTGCCCGTGGCCTTGCCTTCCGTGTCGGTGGCGGACACATCGACCTTTTCGGTCCGGATGGTGAAGGCGCTGTCTTTGGTGAGGGCCTTCTCCTCCAGCTTGCCGTCCTTGAGCTCGCTGTCCACGGACTCTAGCGTAACGGTCTTGGAGCGCACGAGGACGTCGCCCTCGGCGGGGTACTGACCGGACTCGAGCTCTCCCTTGTCGTTGTATTTCAGCTCTTTGCTGTTGACCGTGGAGACTTCCACCGTTTGCGCGTTCACAAGCACCTTGCCTTCCGGCTGCAGGGCGCCTTCGGCGTCCAAAGACCGAATCTCGATGTTGTTGGCCAGAATGCCCACACCAGCCTCCGGGTTGTCCCGCAGATTGCCGTCGCCGTCGTGACTGACGATATCCACCCGTTCGCCGACAATGGAGACAGCTGCACCGGTGGGCTTCTGCTTGAAATCGTCACCGCCCTTGATAGCATCTTTTTCGGCCTTCAGGCAGGTAATCTGGCGATTCAGCTCCGCCAGACGGGACAGGGCACTGGTCGCAGATGCATAACCCTGATAAAGAGCCGGAGCAAGGGATTCCATCAAGTCGCTCATATCGGAAAGAGCACCGACATTGGACCGGAGTTCCATCACGTCCGAAGTCATCTTTTCATTCTTTTCAAACAAATCCTGGATGGCTTTCGCCGACGAACCAAAGGCTTTGATACCGTCCTTCACCTCCGTTTCCACGGTAGATTTCAATGTTTCCAGTTGCTTGACCTGTTCATCAAGGCTCGCACTCAGCCCTTCGGCAGATGCACTGGCGTCCACGACCAGCTGCCTATCGGCGTGTATAGAGACACTGCCTTCACCCGCAGAAGCGGGTGTTTGTGAAAAGACACCTGACGAATCATTCGCTGCGAGCACCACCTGCCTTGCCTGGCTCACCACTTCGGACAAAGAGCCCACAACAGATTCGAGGCCGTCAATACCCGGATCCACCGCCGTCTGGCGGATGCTGGCGGCACGCGTGTGCACGCTGCCGCTTTCACCCACGCCTTCCAGCGCCACGCTCTGGCCGCGCAATATCACGACCGAACTGCCATCTCCCATCAGGACACCGTCCCGGTCCACATTGCCCAGGATGATCTCCGGAGCGGAGATCACGACACGGTGTTCGTCCCGGAGATAATAGCCGCCACCCATCGCACTGAATATCTCCGATTTCATCTGACGGACTTCTTCTTTGTGCTGACGGATTTCTTCCAGGTCCTTTGAAACGCTGGACTGGAAATCCTCCAGAGCTTTCTTCCAATCGTCAAAATTGTATTCCATAGCTCATACTAGAAAGATTTCAGCGCTTCCCGCACCAGATAAGCATCGGCTTCGATACGGCCGGGAGCTATAGTCTTCTCTACGGATCCATTATCCGCAAAACGGAAAGAAACATTTTCCTTGTCCGAGAAAAGGATCTCTCCCTTGGCGTCCGCTTTCCACGGACTTATCTCGAACAGCGCAAGCTTGGAAAGCGGCTCAAAAATGGCACCTTCCGCCAGACCTGAAAGGAAATCCCATCCCCAGTTACTATCCTGTTTTTTCTTCTCAAAAGAAATACCGCTGATATACGACGCCCAATCGTGATCCGAGAACGGGGTCTCGGGCTTATACAAAGTAGTGCCGGCGGGATAATTGGTCGTTACTTTGAACGAGTCGAACGGATTATTATTACCCCGGCAGAACTCAATCAGAGCACATATAAGCCTTCTACAAACAATCTTTTTCCAGCTATTAAAAACGTTGGGCTTCAATAAACTCGGAACGTCCGGCGTGAATACTGCAGCATCCGGGCTGGCATTATCGATAAACTTTTGAACTTTCAGGTAATAAGCATGATAGAAGCCGTTTTCACTTCCGCCATCCTCGGCGGCCGGCGTTGGCGTATCCGGCGCAGGCCCGACAGGTTGGCCACCAACTAAAGTTGCATTGCCAAGAACGTCTATGTGGTCATCACCCACATTCGGTGCAGGGACCTCCGGTTTGGTCATCTTCAAGATTTCATCATAGGTGAAACCAATCGCCTTGTGATGATAGCGCACGGTGCCGAAGCGGAAAAAATTTTCGAAACGGGATCCAAACGGGGGAAGGACTCCTTTTCCCGTCAGGTCCGCAAACATCGTATCATACCCGAGATGGAATTTCTTCAGAGCCAGCACCGCGCGCATCAAACCTTTGACAGAACCCTTTATAGAGGCAGCCCTGCCGTCCTCCGTTCCGGTTTTGATCTTGAATTTCGTTTCATCTCCGGCAAAAGTGTCAAATGCCGCATCGAAATCCTTGCCCTTGGCAAGGCAGGCCTCATCCAAAGCAAACAGAGAAGTAAGCAAGGTCGTCAAATCAGTGGGAGTTTCCACTTCGGAAGGCCAGTTTCTTGATGAGAGCCAGCGGAAAAAAGCCCGGATCGCATAATTCACATTATTGAATAATTTACAATACTCTTGAATATACTTATCCAATGTTTCCCGAATATATGGCACCGCGAACACCAGGCTTTTGCCTTCCTGGCCGCCACCGCCCTCAAACTCATTATAGTTGGACGGTATCGCGGCAGCCTTGCCTTTTCCGGCCTCCATCATCAAATAACGGTTGGACTTGATCGACAAGGTACCGTCCACCGGACGGATGAAGACCTCCAGGATCGAACGGATAAACGACAGGTCGAAGAAATCGGCATAAAAGGAAGATATAATCGAACCGGCAGCTTCGCCGACCTTATCCCCTTTGGTGAAAGGAGCCAAATAGCCAAGGCGATACTGGTCAAGGCCCAGATCGATATTCTTGCCGGATGTGACTTTTAATTTATTATAGGCCGTGATATCCACATTCTTGCCGACAATCTTGATGTCACCGTTGGGCGCATTGATCTTGATGCCCGAGAAGGCGCTCATTTTCACATCGCCAAAAGGAGAAGCGATGGAGACACAACGATCGTGCGAAGACATCTTAATCTTGTAAAAACCATACTTGTCCGACATCTCGATGCCTCCGAGAACTTCGTTCACTTTGTCGTCCATAAAGTGCATCTCAACACCGTAGTTCTTCAAGAGTTTAAGTCCGGGGTACATCCCCGCGAGAAGCAGGGAGCCGTCATTCGGATCAGACATCTTGATGGTGTGACCGTTCTTGGACTGGATGATCCGGCTGCCGTCAGGTACGGTTACGTTCTTGGAATACAGCGTACCCACGACGTAAGGATGCTCGATGTTGCCGTTCTCGAAATCCACCATCACTTCATCCCCCTTCTCCGGTTTGAAATACATTCCACCTCCGGATGTAGCCATCGGCGTGGACATCCGGATCCACGGGGTAGCATCTTCCCGAGCGGCCTCATTTGCGACTGCCAATTCGGTCTTGCAGCGATTATACTCGGTCAGTGCAGCATCATAATCAGCCTGCTTAGCCTCTTTCTTCTTGACAGGCTTACCGCTTGTGTCAAAGGTCGCATATTTCTCCAGCTCTTTTTGGGCATTGTTAAGAGCTGTCTGTTTGGCGTCAGCGTCATATTTCGGCTGCCAGGGGAAGCGGACGCGCACGCGTCCCTGATTCTTCCAGTCGCCTGATTCGTAAATAAATGCCGGCTGCGGGCCACTCTGACGAAATGGTTGGCCCGGGAGCAGCGGCGGATAGAAAACAGATGTCGTTGTCCCCCCCTCCTCCTTTTCATACATCGGAATGGCATAAATACGCTGAGTCTGGCCCTCTTCCTCCATTTTATTATTTCCAGACAGTTCTTCATAGCTGCGATTCCACTTTACTCCGGAGGTCATCTCAATCCGCACGACCACATAAGTATGCTTTGAGTCGTTCGGCAGGGAAATCCGGTCTCCAAGTTTCACATCGGCGTAGTCTTGTCCCATATCCACGCAGACGGTTTTTCGCATCTGCTCCTCTTCCCTGCTGCGGATGTCCTGATGATACTTCAGCGTAACCCAGTGATCCTTAAACTCGCTTGCATTGGTAAACAAGACCTTATAGTCTGCGTCACCAATAGAATCGTTTCCCTTTTTGTTCGTCTCACCCGTTTTCGTATGTGCCTGAATAGCCGAATGAATGGACGATGTGGCAAAATTGGTCATCACCTCCAACAGGGAAGTGGATTCCAGGATCATCGCAACCACCTCCAGCGTTTTTCCGATCTTGTCTCCCACCCATAAACTGTTCAGATCATCCCGGGCGAACTTGTTCTTGTACAGAATCATATACTGATCCTCGGGAGAAATCTCCGAGTTGTACGGAAACTCTCCCACCTCATATCTCGGGAAGGCGTCATCAGGGTAATCATCAGTTCCTTTCTTTACAGGATCCGTAAGAATCTTGTTTTTTTCCAGGGCATAGGTTGTGGAACCGTCTACAGTCCGCTCTTGCTTGACAGCATCGCGCGCATAGTCCTTAACTGTGATAGGCTTCGAAGAATACCGTTGGAAAATAACACGGCTGGCATTGGTAATGGATGTTTTCTTTTCGGTATCAGGAAGGCCGAAACAAAGCTTTCCGTCCTCGAAATAAAACACTTCTCCGCAACGGTTGGCCACCCGGGACAGGAAATCGTAGAAAGTCTCGTTATACTGCACCAGATAGGGCTGGACCAACTCATAGCGCCTCGTCTTCTTAAATATTGTCACCTCGTAACTCAAATTATGGAGCACTCTTGTTTCCATCTCAATGGAGCCGAAGTGATATAACGAGTTCTTGACGATATCCGCCACAAGACGTCTTCCCAAATGAGCCTGGCTATATTTATTGAGAGTCATCTTCTTGTCCGGGCTGAAGATGTCCAGTTTCACATAGATATCATATTTGTAATAATAAGTTTCCCTTTTTCCGCCCCTGATTTTGACAAACTCAGCACGGCGCCCTTTTTCGTATTGGGGGGATATCTCGTGAACATAATAGTTTTTTGCCACCACGGTCTGGTTGACGGAGAGGGAGACGGACTTATTCAGAAAAAAGTCCATCAAGGCATCCACGTCAGGAGCCGACGGTTCTGTTTTTTCCTCTGTTGACATCAGGATTTCCGCCTCAATATGCCCCGGCTGATATACCTGACGTTGGAAAGACACGCCATAAAGAGAAACATCCAACTTGTAGTCGCCGATGGTCAGGTCAGTCTTGGCGTCGTTCGAAATAGTCTTCCCACCTAAGGTTAAACTATATTTCAGGAGATTCATCTGTTCAGTCTTTTGTTATCGTCAATTCTACCAAATGCTCCGTTCCCACATAAGAAAGATGGCTGAGCAACAGCCGGGCGCGAAGCAGCGTCTGCTCAGGAGAGGAGCCCGGACTGGGATCGCCGTGGATTTCTTCCATATCCACGATATAACCCGTAGCGACCAGTGCGTCATCATATGTGGAAAGATACTGTTTGTCATTAAAACCGGCATTGAAGAGAAAACTGTAGCGGAAGGTCTCCGTACGCAGTATCCGGTCATAAAACACTTTCTCTTTTTCTCCAGCGGCGACTCTGATGGTAAAGTCCAGATAGGAAGGGACTGTAGGGCCATAAGGCGCGCCCTCGTCATTCCGCTGGCGTCGGCACCCGTAACTGAAATGCTGCACGGTAAAGCAACCGGTGCGCTGCACTTTGATTCCCTTTTCCGTTATATCCCCTGCCAAAAGCAAGGCCTTCAATTGATTTGAAATCGGTCCGGACATTACGCTTGTGATTTAAAAACAATGTCATCTATGATGATCTCCGCAGGAACCGCGCGAAGTTTCAGCGTCCGGAGTATACTCTTATCGATGTGATATTCTTCTTCGATGGCGAAACAGACGCAATCTTCGAAAAGGATCATTTTCCATTGCCCCTGCCGGCCAAAAGCCACAGAAGGCATCTCAATCAGGACACGGCCACTCATTGTGGTGCCCTTCTCATACCATTCGTAAAGATTCAAGTCGCTCTTGCCCGGGGCAACCACCGTCAGTTCCATCTGGTCGCACTGGGCACAACCTTCCGGGCGTGCCTCATTATGGGAACGCAGGATATGACATTTGAAATCCACCACCGTGTATTCCTTGTCATACCGAAGGGCTCCGTTGTTTCCGAATTGGAGTTTTGCTATTAATGACATCGGATAAAATTACGGGCAAGTCAGCCGGCAAGGCCGGCTGACTTTACCCAAATTAGTTAAATGATTTATTTCCAAGGGTTCTCGAAGGAGACGGGGCCGTTCTCCAGCTTCTGGCAAACGATCTCGACCTCCTCGAAGTGCTCCTGGCCGTCCTCCCACTTTTCCTTGTAGTGGACGCAGTAGCAGCCGGTGCCATTGAGCTCCTTCATCGTGGAGCCATCCACGGTGTTGTAGTAGGTCACGGTGAAGTCACGCGGGTCGTTCGGGGACAGCATCCACTGGAGAAGCTGGTTGTTGCCGTCGTTCATCGCCTTGACGCGGACGGTGACTCTGCCGCCGCGGGGAATACCGGAAATCTGACCTTCGCGGTCCGTAGCCTGGTTGAACTTGTAATCGACCATCATCACTTCACGCACCTCGAAGTCCTTGACGGCCAACTGTACGGGGGTTACATTTTCTGCCATAATATGGTTCCTCCTAATTATTTAATTCTTACTTGTCTAACCAGATTAAGCCCATTCATTCTCAAAGACAACGGAGCCAAACTCGATTTTCTTGCAGGTGATGGTGATGAGCTCGAAATGGCCCATCTTGTCCTCCCACTTCTCTTCGAATTCGACGCAATAGCCGTTGGTGAACTTAATTTCTTTCATCGCCTTGCCGGTCTTCGTCTCAAGGAACTGGATGGAGCCGTTCTTCGGGAGATTCCGCTCGCACATCCAGGCCAACAGGTCGGGTGTGCCGTCGTTCAGTGCTTTCACGCGGACGATGATCTTGCCGCCGCGGGGGATGCCGGCCATCTGTCCTTCGACGTCGGTGGCCTGGTCGAACTCATAGGTTACCATCAGGACTTCGCGGTCCTTGTAACCGTCGATCTTCATACAAACAGGGGTCTTTGCCATAATTTATTAATTATTAATGGTTGATAAAACTTTCAATTACGCGCCCGTCATCGTTGCTTCCTTGCTCTTCTTGTCGGCCGCCACCTTGATGACGAAGTTCTTGGCCGCATAGAAGGGTGTCAGGGTGATGTCGCAGGTGATCTGCTTGGTGACGGGATCCTGGCGGGGCTCGCCGATCTCGTAGTTCTGGAACAGGTTGCCGTAGCCCTTGTACATATTGAGGAACTCCTGAATCTTGGCCTTGAGGTTCTTCGGGGAGTTGTACGGGTCCCAGTTCTCAAGGGCGACTTCGTGGACGAAGTTCATCAGCACTTTCTTCACCCAGTCGAACACGCGCACGATCGGATACTCCTTCATCGCGTCGAGGTCGCCGTTGTAGAGCGTGGTGTTGTTGAACGCCATCACGCGGCCTTCGCTGTAGACCATCGGGATCACCTGGTTGTCCATCAGGGCGGCGATCTCGGACTTCAGCAGGTCGCTCTTCACGCCCTTCACGCCATCCAGGGTGCCGTACTTCTTGCCGCCGGCGCCCTGCGCCATATTGGCCGTCTCGTCATAAAGCTTGCCGCAGAGGGCCGCGGACGGGGCGATGAAGAAGGCCTTGGCGTCCTCCTCGTCGGCGGACATCTTCTCGGCCTCGCGGCCGACGATCCAGTTGGCGGTCATCACCACGTTCATCAGTTCCTGGTCGCTGTCGCGGTAGCCTTCGGTATTGGCCTGCAGGTCCTCGAAGGAATACTCGTCGGCGTGGTCGGTGATCAGCAGGACCTTGTACTTGAAGGCCATCTTGGCCCAGCGCAGCAGGTCCACTTTGTCATTGAACACGGCACCGGGCACGCACACGAGGCTGTAGGCGTCCTTCAGGCTCAGGCGGTCGAATCCGTTGCGCAGAATCCCCTCGACCTCCTCATAGAAGCCGGAGTCGGCGTCGGCGATGTCTTCCTTGACGACGTTGATGAGGCGAAGGTTCTGGACCTTGTCGGTGCCGCAGGTCTTGAAGAACGAATCGAGCTCGCGGTAGCTGCGCTCAAGGTTCTGGGTGGCATAGAGGGCGTCCGTGATGCCCTGCTCGAGCACCTTGGTGTACTTCTCCTCCTTCTGCTTGCAAGCGTCGGCGAAAGCGGTGGCGCTGTCCAGGTCGCCCTGGTCGAGCAGTTCGAGCCAGCCCTTGATGTCCCGGGCCAGGGTCTCGCGCTTGTCGGCGAAACGCTTGTCGGTCAGGAAGACGTTCTTCTGGGCCTTGCGGGCGGGGTTCATATTGTCGGCATCCGGCATGAAGCCGCGGATGGCGTTGAAGCCGCCGAACGAAGCCAGCAACTCCTTATTGACTTCTTTTTCTTTCAGCCCTTCCGCTGCGGCCTGTCCGGCCACGGGGGCTTTCTTCAATTCAGTATCAGCCATTTTGATATCTCTTTAAGGATTAAATACTATTTTGCTCCCTCCAGTTCGTCGAGCATAGCTTGAAGCATCGCCTTCATCTCCTCGCGGGAACCGGCATCCTTCAGGATGTCGCGCAGCTTGCGGTTCTGCTCGATGCTCTTGCGGATCTTGGCGTTGGTGTCGATCTCTTCCTTGACGCCGGACAGGAACGGGCTGTTCTGGACAAGTTTACCCTTGCCTCCCTGGGCCTCGAAGTCACGGAGTTCGCCGAACTTGAGCGTTTCCTCCACGGCGCCGCCTTCGGCGTCGGTGAAGGTCACGTCCACCTTCGGTTTGAAATGGGCGAAGGCGTCGCCGATGTTCTGGATGTCCTCCACGAACTCGGGGTTGCCGGGGTCCACGTCGGTGGTGTACTGGTCGATCATCAGGGTTTTGTTCTGGTCGACCAGACTGACTTTCGCGCTGGACTCCTCATCGGGAGCCATCGAGATAAAGTTCTCTTTCATTGCCATAGCTGTAAAAAATTTAATTGTGAATATATTTGTTGCTTATTGTTCAGGGTTGATGACGAACTCGGGATTGCCTTCGGCGTCCAGCCGGACCTCGATCCGGTCGCCGGGCTTGACCTTGCCGGCGATCAGCATCTTCGAGATCGGGTGCCGCAGCTCCTTGCGTATGATGCCGAGCACCGGACGGGCGCCGTACTGCTGGTTGTAGCCGCGCAGCGCGATGGTCTGCCGGGCCTCGGGCGTCAGGGTCAGGGTAATGCTCTGCTCGGCGAGCAGCTTGTGCAGACCCTTCATATGGATGTCGAAGATCGCGGTGACGCTCTGGTCGGTGATCGGCGAGAAGGGCACGATCTCCGTCAGACGGGCCAGGAACTCAGGGCGGAAGTAGCCCTGCATGATGTCCATCAGCTCGTTGTTCTGCGGGACGACACCGCTGTTGAACTTGTCCACGATGGCCTTGGCGCCGATGTTCGAAGTGAAGAGGATGAGCGCGTTGGAGAAATCGCCCACGCGGCCCAGACGGTCGTGCAACTTGCCTTCGTCGAGAATCTGCAGGAAGAGGTCGAAGACCGACTTATGCGCCTTCTCGATCTCGTCGAAGAGCACCACGCTATAGGGCTTCTGGCGGATCTTGTTCACCAGTAGACCGCCCTCCTCATAGCCGACGTATCCCGGAGGCGCGCCGTAGAGAAGCGCCACGGAATGCTCCTCCTTGAACTCCGACATATCGAAACGCAGGAGCGAACTTTCGTCGCCGAAGAGGAACTCCGCCAATGCCTTTGAGAGCTCCGTCTTGCCGGTACCGGTGGGACCGAGGAAGAAGAACGAACCCATCGGCTGGCCCTTCTTGTTCAGGCCGGAACGGGCCTCGAAGACGGCGTCCAGCACCTTCTTTACGGCGTGGTCCTGGCCCACGACGCGCTTCTTGAGGATCTCCTCGCCGCCCAGCAGGCGCTCGCGCTCGCCGCTTTGGACCTTGCCCAGGGGAATGCCCGTCTGGGCGGCCACGACGGCGCTCAGGTCCGCAGGGCTCAGCTCGGTATGGAAACGCTCCTTGTCGCCCAGGTCGTTCTCGACCTTGACGTGCGACATCGTGCGGTCGATCAGGTCGATGGCCGAGGCCGGCAGCGACTTCTCCGTCAGGTAGCGCTTCGCCAGACGGATGGCTTCCTTCATCTCCGGCTCGCCGAGGGTCAGACCATGATACTCTTCATAAGCGGGCATGATGCCCTTGAGGATCTCCAGGGTCTGGTCCACGCCGGGCTCATCGATGGAGATGCGCTCCAGGTTCGAAACCATCTCCTTGTCGGTCTCGATATTCTTCGTGAAGCCGTCGATGCTCGAGGTGGCCAGGAGCTGCAGGCGGCCTTTGCTGAGTTCATTTTTCAGGATGGTGGACGTGCCGTAGAGGGCGCCCTGCTTGTCGAACAGTTTGTCCACGCTCTCGATGATCAGCACCGCATTCGGCAGGGCCTCCACCTCATCGATCACGCCCTTGAAGCGGTCTTCGACCTCGCCCTTGTACTGGGCGTCGCTCCCCAGGGAGGCGGTGTCAAGTTCATAGGCCACGGCCCCGCTGAGGAAGCCGGGCACCTTGTCGGCGGCCAGCTCCCGCATAAAACCGTTGACCAGCGAGGTCTTTCCCACGCCGGACTCGCCCGTAATCAGGAGGTTGGCCTTCATCTTGCGGCCGAGGATCTCGTAGATGACCCCCATCTCCTTTTCGAAGCCGATGACGTTGTCCAGGTTGCCGGCACGGGCCACCGCCGTCTTGTCGGTGCAGTATTTGGCCAGGTTGCCCTTGCCGGAAGCGGGCGTATTTTTCTTCAATTCCGCTCCGCCCATATAAGGCGCTTCTACATTGGCTCCGCCGCCCATCTTCGCGCTGATGTCGGAAGGGGTCAGGGGAAGGGTCTTGAGCTGGTCGAAGGAGAAGCCCACGCCCGGGGTCACCAGGGCGGTGAGCACGCACACGTCCGTACACTCGTCGAGGCCGAACTTGACCATGTAGTTCTCCGCTTCGTCCAGCACGGCCTGCGACTCCGGACTCCAGTCCAGATCACGAAGCGGGCGGACGGCGCGGGGGGCGAGCTGCATCTGGACGTCAGCCCAGTCCTGCAGGTAGTAATAATCCTTGTCCAGTTCAGTCTCCAGGAAATGGACAAGCCCGATTTCCTTGTGAAGGACGGCCTTGAAGAGATGCGCCGGATAGATGGCGTCACTGCAATACTCCTCCGCGAAGGAATTGGCGATGGGTTTTAATTTAGCGTTCATATTTTATCGGTTAGGAGCGTCGGGCTGTTTTCCGCCCATATTCCTTCAAATTTATATAAAAATTTGAAAAGAATGCGTCACTTTCCGAAAAAATATGCTTTCAAAAAAGTATTTGCAGCAGGAAATAATCAGAACAGGTCCAGTTCGGCCATTCCGGCGGCATTTCCGCCTGCGGCGATGGCCGTGGAGCGGATCTGGACGTAGCGGGTCCGCAGGGGCTTTTCGAACGTGTGGGTCCGGCGGGTCGGGTCGTTGACGAGGTTGCCGAAGGCGAAGACTTCGGCGTCTTTCCAGCTGCGGCCGTCCGCGCTGATGCGGAAGATCCCCTGCTCGATCATACTCTCTTTCGTGAAGGAATGCGGCGTATAGGCGAAGCCGTGCAGTTCGCGGACCTCCCCGAGATCGATGCTGATGTATTGCTGCACCCCGTCGCGGGACTGCCAGCAGCTGTCGAGGCGGCCGTCGATGGCCTGAGAGGCAAACTGTCCGGGATACTCGCTGCTGCAGTCGATGACCTTCCAGTCCCGTTTGGCCCAGCCGAAATGCCGGACCAGTTCCGGGCCCCGCTCGCCATTCAGCTCGGCCACGGCACGCAGTTCGCCGTTCTCCAGGTGGAACGGCCCCTCATAGGGTTTCAGCTCCCCGTCCGGCTCCGTCGAGTAGAGGATGGTGCAGCCGGCGTAAAGATCCGTAGCGTCGTTGTTGCGGAAACTCCACCAGTGCATGGACTGGAAGACGGGTTTCAGGGTCACGGTCCCGTCCGGGGCCTGCACCGCCTCGACGGCAGGCGGACGCGTCCGGTAGCGGTAGGCCTCCACCCCGCAGAGAAGCGGCTCGTCCCGCGTGGCGGTGATGCGGATGCGCAGGGCGTCGGTCGTGACGTCGGCGAAGCGCAGGATGCGCCGGAAGCCGATGTTGGTGCCCGTCGCAATCTCCTGCCACTCCCCTCCAATCAGCGCGTCCACGGCGAGAGCCTCCACCCGCTCGCCGACGGTACGGACCGGTTCGCGCAGCAAGACGCGGTTCAGGGTGACGGGCTTCCTCAGGCGGATCACGAGGCCGTCGGCAGGGACGTACGTGCCGTCTTTGCCGTCAAGGACCTGCTTCGGGCCCCTGGCGCGGGCAAGCAGGTTGCAGCCATCGCCATAGGTTTCGCGGATGCGGGCGCCCACCTCCTGCAGCACGGCTGCATCGCGCTCGGAAAAGCGTCCTTCGCGGTTCGGCGGGATGTTCAGCAGGAAGATGGAATTGCCGCCCACCGCACGTTCGTAGATGTCGAACACGTCGTCGGCCGTGCGGACTTCCTGCGTGTCGTCGTCGCTGAAGAACCAGCCGGCGCGGATGGACGTGTTGGTCTCACAAGGTTCGTAATGCAGCCAGAAGGGTTTCTGCTGCTGAGCGTATACCCGCCGGGTACCCAGTTCCCCGTACATATCCTCGAACTCCGTCATCACGGCCGGGTCTTCCTGGAAGGTGACGACGTTGAACTCGGCGTCGCGCGTGGAGCCGCCTTCGTTGCCGCACCAGCGGATGTCTTCGCGGCCGAAGACGGTCGCGTCGGGAGCCAGCGTGCGGATGAGCTCGCGCCAGGCGGTGTAGTCGTAGGTCTGGCCGCCCTTGCGCTTGGGATGGGCGCCGTCGAACCATACCTCAGAGATGGGACCGTATTCTGTCAGCAGCTCAAACAGCTGATTGAGAAAGTATTCGTTATAGTCATCTACCGTGAAGGTGAAGGTTCTCTTATCATCAAACGGACGGCCTTCCACCGGGCGCGGGATGGTGCGTGGCGTCTTGGCGCTGAGGTTGCCGTACAGGCCGTCCGGGGACTCGATCTGATATAGGTCTGCCGGGGACAGGTAGATGCCCAGTTTAAGGCCGTATTTGCGGCAGGATTCGGCCAGTTCGCGCAGAACGTCCCCCTGGCCGTCCTGATAACCCGTGGACATGATGCCGTGCGTGGTGTAGCGCGTCTGCCACAGGCAGAAGCCGTCGTGGTGCTTGACCGTGAGGATGGCCATCTTCATCCCGGCGTCCTTCATCTGCCGGCACCAGTCGTCGGTGTGGAGTTCCTTCAGGTCGAATACCGCGGGGTCCTCAAACCCCGTACCCCATTCGCGCCGGGTGAAGGTATTGGGACCGAAATGCAGGAAGGCGATGAAGCCGTTCTCCAGCGCTTCGGCCTGGCGCGGGGAAGGCACGAGGTTCGCAGCCTTGCGGACGATCTCGTCCTGCGTGTCGCCTGGGTCCACGCGCACCGTTTCCACATAGGTGGTCTGTCCCGGCCGGGACGGTTTCACGGCGTCCGAAGGCGTCAGGCCGGGCAGGAGCTGGAGCTTCGGCTGCTCGCCGCGGGTGTCGGCGACCTTGCAGCGCACGCTGATGCGCCTGCTTTCGCCCGGGAGCAGCGAGATCCAGTTGTCCTCATAGAAAACGGGCAGGATCTGCTCGCCGCTGCGCGCGCCCACCAGGTTCAGGCGGAGCATCAGGGCCGGGGTCCTGGAATTGTTCTCCAGCGTGGCGGTGCCCAGCCAACTGTCGCCCTCGCGGGTCCATTCGGAACGGAAGTCCACCTTGGCCTCGGGCAACTGCCTCAAGGCCTGCAGGTTGCCGGGATCGGTGGGATTGAGGACGTAGAAGTTGTCGGCGAGGGTCCGGTCGGACTGCGTCAACAGGAGGCGGAGAAGCAGGAGATTGCTCGACTCGCAGCGCTCGCTCGAAATGACAGAAGAAGCGCCCGGAATGACAGGAATCGTCGAGTCTTCGGGGGCATCCAACCGGGCGCTCTGCTCCGAGAGGACGGAGCCGTCAAGGGCGGCCCAGACGGCCGTAGCCGTGAGTCCAGACAGGTCGCCGGCGTTGTTGTTGACGACCTCAACCTGCTCCGAGGCAGGATTCCACTGGATGCGGATCGGGGCGGAACCCTTCTTCGCACCGAAATACGCCGCCGTCGGCGCGAAATAGTAATCATAGGTCTGCCAGACCATCGAAGGCCAGCAGGAGTGGCTCATCCAGATGATCACGCCCTTGCGGGAAGCGCTGCGCGACTCGTACATCGCCCGGTATCCCTCGTAGTCGATCCACTGCGCCCACGTGGCGAACTGCTCCAGGCTCTGCGGCTGTCCGAAGGCCTTTTCCACCATCGCGTTGAAAGTCGCGGCGCTCTGGGCGCTCTCCAGGGCATAATCGTGCATCCCCCAGACATTGTTCTGCGGCCAGCGGTGCTCCTCACGCAACATCCGCTCCAGGCTCTCGAGGGTCGGCACGTTCGGCATCCCCCGCTCGCTGTGCAGGGTCCGGGCGCCTTGCGGCAGCGAGAAATACTCCTCCACCGGCAGGGCGCGGTAAGGGCCGTAGCCGCTGACCGTGCCTTCGGCGGAATGCGGGATGTAGTGAAGGCCCGGATGCAGGCGCTCCACCAGTGCGGAGAGGCCCGCGTCGAGC
The DNA here is from genome assembly GCA_017561865.1 of Bacteroidales bacterium. Taxonomy (GTDB): domain Bacteria; phylum Bacteroidota; class Bacteroidia; order Bacteroidales; family UBA932; genus Cryptobacteroides. Next base: position 91,759 of record JAFZBH010000005.1, read on the forward strand.
GAGGCGGGCGGATTGCCTTCGTTGCGCCCGCAGTACAGCGCCAGGCAGGGATGATGGCGGATCTTGCGCAGATAGTCTTCGGCGTTCGCCAGGAACATCGCTTCGTCGTCCGGCTCGGGCCCGTCGGCCGGATTGGCAAGCCAGAAGTCCTGCCACACCATCACGCCGTGGCGGTCGCAGGCCTCCCAGAATGCCTCGTGGCCGGTCTGTCCCACCCAGTTGCGTATCAGGGTGAAATGCATGTCGGCGTGGTACGCCACCGCGACGTCGAACTCGCGGGCGCGGTAGTTGAGATTCAGTTCCGGGAAGCCCCAGTTGCCCCCGTTGCCGATGAGGCGCCGCCCGTTGACATAGATGTCCAGCACGCCGTCTTCGACCGTATAAGACATCTCCCGTACGCCCGACCACTGATGCTTCTCGTCGCAGACTTTCCCGTCCACGCTGACGCTCGTCTGCACTTCGTACAGATGCGGTTCGCCATAGCCTGCCGGCCACCACAGTTCGGGCTTCTCCAGCCGGGCGGCAGGCAGGGCGACGTCGCGGGTCTGTCCTGCTCCGAGCTCGGTTTCGCCCTGGATCAGCAACTCTCCGTAACGGAGGGAAACCGCGGCCTGGCAGGCCTGTGCGCCGTGGTTGGTGAGCGTAACGACGGGCCTAAGTTCTGCGTAATCCGTCGCAGGCAGCGGGAGGTCGGTGTCGACGAACACGTCGTCGATCGAGACGCCGCCCGGATGGGCGGTCAGGAAAACGTCGTTCCAGATGCCGATGTTGCGCCCGCGCGCGGTCGGGATCCAGTCCCAGCCGATGGAGCAGTGCATCGTGGGGTTGTCGGCACCGAGCACGCCGCCGTTAAGGTCCGCGCTCTGGCGGTTCTGCTCCTTGACGATGCCCGGGTGGTCATTCTTGAATATCTTAACGCCGAGCGCATTGCGGCCCGGCCGCAGGAGCGGCGCCACATCGAAGGCGGCGCGGGTGAAGGCGCCGTCGATCCGGCCGGCCCGGGTGCCGTTGACCCAGACCTCCGCCTTCCAGTTGATGCCGTCGAAGTGCAGGAGAACTTCCTTTCCCACCCAGTCCGCTGGCAGTTCAAACTCGTCGCGGTACCAGAAATCGTCGAGGAAGTAGGATTCCGAAGCCTGAAGCTGGTCGTCGTCGTAGCGGGCGTCCGGCACGGCCCCGGCGTTGACATATGAAGTCAGCACCGTCCCGGGCACGGTAGCAGGCAGCCAGCCCTCGGGCACAAACCCGACCGTAGACAGTTCCTCGCCTGCCTGGGACACCTCGCTGGCGCGCTGCAGGAGCCACCCGCCTCCGCGAAGGTCAAGCCGACGACCGTCCGCCGCCGCGGCAGACTGCGCCTTCGGCACCACGCCGCCGCGTCCCCAAACCTCCATCTCCCCCAGCACGATACGGCTTCCTGATGCTGCCTGCAGGTCCCCCAGACGCACATAACGCCCCCGCCCGCGGACAGCGATCTCCTCATCCAGCGGGCCCACGGGAGGCAGTTCGCCCAGCGTCTTCCAGCGCTTGCCGTCCGGCGAACACTCGATCACCCCGCTTTCCGGCCGTTCAAGCCAGTGCAGGCGCAACTTATCAAACGAAGCCGCCGCGCCCAGGTCCACGAGGACCCATTCACCGGCTTCGCCTTCACTCATCCAGGCGCTGCAGAAATGCGCGGAAGGCAGAATATCCACCGGGGCTCCGCCCTTGAGAAAAGCCCATTCCTGCACGTCCCAACGCCCGACGCCGGGAGCGTCCATCCGCAAGCGGACTGCCGCAAAAGGCTCCGCCGGAAGATCGATGCTCCAGAAGAAATTGCGCACCCGGTCGCCGTTGTAGCTCCGGGCCAGCGGCCGGCCGGGGAAGGCCGCCTCGCGAAGCGAGCCCGCCTGTTTCCAGCTTTGCCCGTCCGGCGAGACTTCCACCGTCAGCGTGCAGCCTTGGAGGGCAGCGTCCTTCGCAGGATCCGCCCAGCCGCCCACGCAGAGCCGGTCTGCCGACACGCGCCCGCCGTGCACGCGCAGCGTCAGGCTCGCATCCCCTCCGCCCGGAAACGAGAGAGCGCTCCAGCCATTGCTGTCGAACGCCTTCTCCCGGTCCCGCTTAGGGAGCGGTCCCTGCGCCGTCTCAACCTCGATCCAATAGGGCTTTTCCGCCGGGACGATCCCGTCCGTGACCAGCTGCGAGGTCAGGTTGTAGTCGTAGCTCGACGAATGCCAGGCGGCACGGCGTAGCGCCAGGTTGCGGTAATCCTCCCCCGCAGGCACGAGTTCCGGCCCGGTGTAATCCGCCGGATCGCCGGGATACACCCCGATCCCGCGGGTATATGACAATTGCGCGGCCGGTTCCGCAGTCCGTATGCATCCGACAACCGACAACAATACGGCAAGACCGGTCAATAGCTGTTTCATATCAACTATGGACGATAATCTGTCTTATTCGACGTAGAGCAACAAGCCCTTGAGATACTCCCCTTCGGGATGGTAGATGCTGACCGGGTGATCCGCCCCCTGGCAGAGCCGGTCGAGGATACGCACGCTGCGGCCCGTCTGGGCGGCGGCGGAGAAAACGGTGTTGGCGAAGGTGATCTTGTCGACGACCTGCGAGCAGCTGAAGGTGAAGACCAGGCCGCCGGGCGCCACCTTGGCGATGGCGGCGGCATTGAGGCGCTGATACGCACGCAGGGCGTTTTTCAGCGCGCCGCGATGCTTGGCGAATGCCGGGGGATCCACGATGATCAGGTCGTACTTTCCCTCCGGTATCTTCTTCAAATACTCGATCGCGTCCTCGCAATAATTGTTGAACTCCGCATCGCTGCGCAGCGAACTGCCCCTGAAAACGTCCTGCTCCGCAGGACCCCTCCCAACGACTTCGTCGTCGGGCCCCTCCCTCTTACGGAGCCGAGGGTGGCTACGGTTTTCAGGGGCAGTTGCCGTCTCCGCTTCGCTGGAGTTCAACTGTATATTACGTTCAACCAGAGAGATGGCCTTGGCCGAGGAGTCGACGGAATCGACAAGGGCGGCGCCGGCGGTGAGGGCATAGATGCTGAAGCCGCCGGTGTAGCAAAATAGATTGAGGACGCGGCGCCCGGCGGCATAGCGGCCGACCAACTCGCGGTTGTCCCGCTGATCGAGGAAGAAACCCGTCTTCTGCCCCTCCTCCCAGTTCACGAGGAACTTGCGGCCGTTCTCCAGGACCACTGCCTCGGACGCGTCGAATCCGCTCGCGCGCCACAGATAACCGTCAATCAGATCCAGCCCGGCCTTGAACGGCGCCGTGCCGGAACTCTTGTCGTAGACCGCCTTCAGCGCGTCGCCGAACACGGCCTTCAGCGCCTCACAGATCTGCCCTTTGGCCCGCCACATTCCCACCGAATGGGCCTGCAGCACGCACACGCCGTCGTACCAGTCGATAATCAATCCAGGTAATCCGTCCCCCTCTCCGTGTACCAACCTGAAACAGGTCGTCGGTTCCGGCGAGGCCTCGCCGGAAAAAAGACCGACCGCTTCGCGGACGGCAAGGGCGCGGCGGATGGATATCTCCCAGAAATCGGGTGCCGTCGGATCGGCGTCGAAAGACAGGATGCGGACGGCGATGGAGCCGACCTGCCAGTGGCCGCAGGCCAACAACTGCCCCTCGGCGCTATAGACGCCGACGATATCGCCCTCGGCGGGCGAACCCTGCACCTGGGCCACCGCCCCGCTGAACACCCACGGATGGAAGCGGCGCAACGACTCGTCGCGCCCGTGCTTCAAAAAGACCTTAACCATTGCTCTGCGGCGCCTCCTGCGGCTTCTTCGGTTTACGGTGACGGCGCCGGCGGCGCTTCGCCTTCGGCTTGGCCGGATCCTCGACGGCAGGCGCCGGCGGGACGACCTTCGGCGGAGCTGCCGGCTGCGGCTGCGGCGGATTCAGCTCCTCCGGCGAAAGCGGATGCTTCTCCGACTGGAGCAGCTTCAGATACATCTCCCGGCATACCCACGCGTCCGTCGCCGCATACATCTGCTGCGCCCCGGACAACGACTCCGCCTCCCAGTTGGACAGCTGCTGCGACTTCGAGATCCGAACCCCGAGGATGTTCGCCGCCAGCTTCTTCACGCTCTTGTCGCGTATCCCCCACTCATAGGCGATCTTCTGCAGGTCCACGAAATTCTTCGCCTCGAAACGCCGGTAATACTGCAGCCCGCGCACGTCGTCGTGCACCGCCGCCCCCACCTTGACGATATGCGGGTTGGCCATCAGCGCGCACAGCATCTTGCGCATCCCCATCGTCCCCACGCGGAACAGATACGCCCGTCCGGCGCCCGAGAGTTGCAGCAGGGCCACGTGGTTGTGCCTCTGGCCGGGCGAAAAGACCGGACGCGTCTCCGTGTCGAAACCAAGGATTTTCTGGGTGCTCAGATAGGCCATCGCGCGGACGAACTCGATACCGGTCCTGTCGATGACCTGGATCTTGCCGGGGAAGGACCCCAGCGGCATATTCTCTATTTCTTCAGGCTGGATGCTAATTTTGTACATACGAACCGGGGATCAGGATGATGGAACCGTCCTCGGAATCCGGCTTGCGGACCGGACGGTACACCGACACCTGCGGATAGGCGATATTATGCGTGAAAAGGTTGTTCTCCCGAAGGAAAGAATGGCAGCGGGACGAGACCTCCCCGAACGCGTCGAGGAAGAAAAAGTTGCGCGAAAACAGCCGTCCGAGCGTCATCGAACTCTCGTTCATCACCGACACGATCTCGGCAAGCTCCGTCTTGAGCGTATCCGGACTGACCGACAGGTTGTCGATCAGGATCGCGTCCAGGGGCTTCTGGTGTCCCGTGTCGCGGTAGCGGCGCAGGAAGGTATGCAGCACGCTGTCGCGCCGCTCCACCCCGATGGCCACGCAACTCGCCCCCCGGGCGCCGCGCTCGGCCGCCTTGCGGGCGAAAATCCGCTCGTAGATGCCCGTCGTGTCAAGCGCCGGGTCGCAGATCACGCCCACCGAAAGATCCCATCTCCGGCCTTGCTCGAAAGCGTGGTCGATCATCTGCTCGATCGGGCTGACCACCGGAATCCGGCAGCCCAGGCTGCGGAAGAGCGTATCCACGTCGAAGCCGCCGTACTCGGCAAGGAACGGATCGGCCAGCACCACCAGCTTGGCGGAAGGCTTGACAGAGAGGCCTTCCAGATCGTAGGGACTGATGTGCGCGACCGTGTCGAGGGCCGCCAGCACACGGTACACCGTCCGGCGGCGAAGTGCCTCCTCCCCATCCCGCGCCAGCACGTCCGGATAAGGATGGGCGTCCTCGATGCAGGCGAAAGTCTCGCCCGCGAAATCGGGCAGGCCGTCCGGCTCCCTCCTGGCGTCCACGTTGTCCTGCTCGTCCAGGAAAGTCAGATATTCCGCGAAACGGTCGCAGGCGAAGGCGGACCCGATGAAGGCGATGTCCGCCTGGGGCTGCGGCTTGAAGCCGCGCAGCATCTGCGCGCGGGGGTCGTTCTTCCCGGCAAGGATCTCCCGCACCAGCGGAATGGTCGGACGGACCTCTTCCGTCTGCCGGATGCAGGCGGCAGGACTCAGCAGCACAAGCAGCAGAAGCGGCCGGGCCGCCCGTCGGAGGGACTCAGCAATCATATCTTGAAAAGCGCGTAAACCAGATTGTTGAAAATGTAGAACAGCAGGCCCAGCACCACGGCAAGCGACCAGTGGTGGCCGGCGGCGAAACAGAAGACCGCCGCCGCCACGAAAAAGGCGGCCAGCGTGATACGCTTGACGGTCAGCGTCCTGCCGTCCCCTTTATGCATCTTGAAGGAAAACATCGGCACGCGGCTGACCAGCAGCGCGCACAGGCACACTGTCAGCAGCGGGACGAACACCGGGCCGGAGACCCAGGTGGACAGGAACTCGACCGGCGCGTGGCAGCAGTAGCAGCACAGGGCCCCGCAGAGCAGTCCCGCGGCCGGGGTCGGCAGGCCGAGGAAGCCCGCCCCCTGCAGCGGATCCACGTTGAACTTCGCCAGGCGAAGGGCGCTGAAGACGGTCAGGACCAGCGGCAACCAGCTGATCCAACTCCCGTCGAAGCGGTACGTCTGCATCAGGATGCAGAGCATCAGCGCGGGAAGGAAGCCGAAACTTACCAGGTCGCAGAGCGAATCCAGTTCCCTGCCCATATCGGAATAGGCATCCAGCGCCCGCGCGGCCAGGCCGTCGAGGAAATCGAACACGGCTGCGGCCAGCATGCAATAGAACGCGACGTCCAGCCGGGAGCGAAGCGCAAAGACCACCCCGACGAGTCCGCAGACGAGATTCATCGAGGTGATCAGATTGGGAATGTGCCGTCGGAGCGTCATTACTTAACGCCCAGCTTCTTCTTCAGGTCCTTGGTGAGGACGTCCTTGTGGACGGTGATGTCGAGGGTCTGGGCCCGCATGAAGGCCTCGGTCACATACCAGATGCCCTTGTACTTGCCGGTCTCGCCCCAGGAGTTCTTGACCATATAGTACTTCTTGCCGTCCTGGTCCTTGGCGATGCCGAAGATGTGCATGCCGTGGTCGTCGGTCATCGTCTTGTTGTCGAACTCGATCTGGCGGGACTCCTGCGTGGGGTTGCCTTCGACGACCTTGACCGGGGCGGGCCTGCCCGGCTCACCGCCGCCGACCCAGCGCTGCTGGTCGGAACCGGCGGCAGGGGCCATGGCCGCCTCGTCGATCAGGATGCCGAGGCCGTTGCGGGTGAAGCCCGGATGGCTCACGTCGGCGCCCCAGCAGACCGTATAGCCCTTGTCCAGGGCATTGTCCAGGACGGCCATCAGCTCGTCGATCGGGACGTTGTAGGAGCGGGAACCGCGCCAGTTGTCGCAGACCTCCAGGGCGAACCAGGTATAGAACGGGTGGTGCGTGAAGGAAGTCAGCTCGATGTAGTCGTCGGCGTTGATCTTCATCGCGTCGCGGTAGGAAGCGGGGGTATAGGTCTTGCCGTCCACCTCGAAGGTCTCGGGGGCCTTGCCCAGATACTCGTCCACGACGGCGTCGAAGCCGCGCTTCCAGGCCGTGGTGAGGGTACGGCTCTTGGAGACGGCCTGCACGTAGCCGAGCAGCACGGCGTCCAGCTCGGACTGCTGCGGGAGCGGGGTGCCGTAGTTCATTCCGGTCATCACCTCGTTGGGCACGATGCCGTGGTCGCGGACGACCTCCAGGACATCGCCGCAGCCGGAGCCGGCGCTGAAGCCGAGCTTGCCGTCCAGGCGGATGTATTTCTCGGCGCGCTCCTTATAGGAAGTGGAGACGACGTAGAACTCGGAGAAGTCGGGATACTTCGCCTCGTCCTTGATGTTCCCGAGGCGGATGGCCTCGGACTCGAGGAAGCTGATGGCCGAGAAGGACCAGCAGGTGCCGCTGCTGGCCTGGTTCTTAATGGACGTGATCGGAGCGGCCTTGACCGTGGTGAAGGTGTAGTCGGGGAATTCGACGGCAGGACGCTGCTGCTGGGCGGATGCGGAAAGGCCCAGGCAGAGCAGGGCGGCCGCAAGCAAGAGGATTTTCTTCATATCGTACGATTCTAGGGTATATTTCGGTTATTATGCACAAAGATAACAAAAGGATGGCAGAAATCTGCCATCCTTCCGTAAAAAAGTCGTTTGTCCGCTTAGGCGATGACCTTGGCCATCTCGAGGACCTTGTTGGAGTAGCCCCACTCGTTGTCGTACCAGGCGCAGACCTTCACGAACGTCTTGTCGAGCTGGATACCGGCCTTGACATCGAAGATGGACGTGCGGGGATCGCCACGGAAATCGGTGGAGACGACAGCCTCGTCGGTGTAGCCCAGGACACCCTTGAGCTCGCCCTCGGAAGCTTCCTTCATCGCGGCGCAGATTTCATCGTAGGAGGCCTCCTTGGCGAGTTCGACGGTCAGGTCGACGAAGGAGACGTCGGAGGTCGGGACGCGCAGCGACATGCCGGTCAGCTTGCCGTTCAGCTCGGGAAGCACCTTGCCGACAGCCTTGGCAGCACCCGTGGAGGACGGGATGATGTTCTCGAGGATGCCGCGGCCGCCGCGCCAGTCCTTCTTGGACGGACCGTCGACGGTCTTCTGGGTGGCGGTGGCAGCGTGGACCGTGGTCATCAGGCCGCGGACGACACCGAACTTGTCATTGAGCACCTTGGTCACAGGGGCAAGGCAGTTGGTGGTGCAGGAAGCGTTGGAGATGATGTCCTGGCCGGCGTAGGTCTTGTGGTTCACACCATAGACGAACATCGGGGTGGCATCCTTGGACGGAGCGGACATGATCACCTTCTTGGCGCCGGCCTGGATGTGCTTCCGGGCGGTCTCGTCGGTGAGGAAGAAGCCCGTGGACTCGACCACGATCTCGGCACCCACCTCGTTCCACTTCAGGTTGGCGGGATCCATCTCGGCGGTGACGCGGATCTTCTTGCCGTTCACGACCAGATTGCCATCCTCGACCTTGACGTCGCCATCGAACTTGCCGTGGACGGAGTCGTACTTGAGCATATAAGCCAGATACGCGGGATCCAGAAGGTCGTTGATACCGACAACCTCGATGTCATTGGGGAAATTCTCAACCGCAGCGCGGAAGACCATACGGCCGATACGGCCAAAGCCGTTAATACCAAGTTTAACCATTGTAGAAAGACTATTAATTGTTAATAAATTGTATCTTTTCCTTCTAACCAGAAAGGCGACGCAAATTTAGCATTTTTCCGGATGAAAATCAACATCTTTACGAAAAATTCTGCAGCGCTTCGACCATCGCCCGGGCGACGGCGCGGGAGGCCCCGCCTCCGCCCAGCAGGCGGCGGATTTCGGCATAATCCGAGCGCATTTTCGCGCGGTAGTCGTCGTCTTCGACAAGCCGCCGGACCTCCTGCGAGGCGCTTTCCGGGGTGAAGAACCACTGGAGCAGTTCGCGGAAAGCCTCGCGCCCGAGGCACAGGTTACCCAGCGAAATGAAACGGATGCGGTCCAGGAAATGGATCTTGTCCAGGAACCAGGCGACGAGGAAAGCCGTGTTCCAGGCGACCACCTGCGGAGTACCGGTCAGCACGGCCTCGAGCGAAGCCGTCCCGGAATTGATCACCGCCGCTTCGGCATAGCGCAGGATATCGTAGGTGCGCCCGAACAGCAGGTCCACGTTGCGCCGGCCGGCTATGAAAGGAGCGTAGTCCGCCTCGCTGCGCGCCGGGGCCCCGGCCACGACGAAACGCACGTCCTCCCAGCCCGGCAGGGCGGAAAGCCGGTCGACGGTGTCCATCAGCACCGGCATCATCCGCTTGATCTCCCCCTGGCGCGAGCCGGCCAGAAGCGCCACGTAGCGCCCCTCCAGGGGCCGCTGGAAATCGTGGCCGTCCACGGCGTCCAGCAGCGGGTTGCCGGCATAGACGAACGGGACGCCCTTCTGCGTGAAATAAGGCACTTCGAAGGGGAAAATGATGAAGAGCTTGTCCACCCAGGCCTTCAGCTTACGGTTACGCCCTTCGCGCGAAGCCCAGGTCTTCGGGGCGATGTACCAGAAGACGCGGATGCCGCGCGCGTGGCACCATTTCGCGATCTTCATATTGAAGCCGGGATAGTCGATCAGGATCACCACGTCCGGCTGCCAGGCCGCGATGTCCCGCTTGCAGGCACGCAGGTTCCCCAGCAGCTTGCCCGCCTTGGCCAGCACGTCGGTCAGGCCCATCACCGCGCCTTCGCGGTAATGGCGCACAAGCTCCATTCCCGCCTCCTGCATCAATTCGCCGCCCCATCCGCGCAGCTGTGCGGACGGGTCCTCGGCGAGCAGGCCGCGGACCAGGTTGCCTCCGTGCAGGTCGCCCGAGGCTTCGCCGGCTATCAGAAAATAGCGCATAGGCGCTGAATCTCAGCCTTGTCGGTGTTGTCGATATTCTGCGGGGTCACGACAACGTAGCCCTGCTCCAGCAGGAGATGGTCGGCGTCCTGGGGGTTGTCGCCATTGTCCGTGAAATCGCCCGCCATCACATAAAGTTCTTCGCCTTCTTCCCGGGCAGCCACATAGCGGCAGTCTTCTTCGCTGGGAACATGCCCGCTTTCGCGCAGGAATTCGCCATAGTCCTGGTACTCCCGCTCCCAGTGGGCGTAGCCCATGCGGCCGGTCTTGATCCCTTTGATTTCACCGGCGGGACAGTCCGGGAAATTAATGTTGTAAAAGAGGCCGAAGCGGCGCTCCATCACAGGGATGATGCGTTCCAGAATATCCGGCAGCTTCGCCGCTATACCGGAAAAGTCGCTGTCCTGATTGAAACTATCGAGGCTCACGCCCACGGACGGGATGCCGTTCACGGCGCCTTCCATCGCGGCGCCGATGGTGCCGGAATAGATGGACGCGGTGGCGGCGTTGCTGCCGTGGTTGATGCCGCTGATCAAAAGATCCGGACGGTTCGGGTACAGGACATTGTCGAGGCCGAACTTGACGCAGCTGGCGGGGGTACCGTCGAGGTACCACCAGTCCTCCCCCGGCTTCTGTTCCAGATGCTTCACGGCAATCGGCTTAAGGCCCATCGTCACGGCCATCGACATGCCGCTCTGGGGGCGCTTCGGCGCCACGATGGTCAGGTCGCACCACGGCCGGAGAATCTCCACCAGCGTGCGCAGGCCCCGGGATTCATAACCGTCATCGTTGGTGATGAGGACTTTTCTGTGCATGATCATCATATCAATACTGTCTTTCGCCAAAAATGGCCGTTCCTATTCTTACGATGGTGGCGCCGTAATCCAGGGCGATGCGCCAGTCGCCGGACATCCCGATGGACAGCTCGCGGAAATCCTCCAGCTCCGGGAAGAGATCCTGAAGGTAAGCCCTGAAGTCCGCGATGCGTGCGAAGTCCGAGCGGACGTCTTCCTCGCAGTCGGTGTGCGTGGCCATCCCCATCAGGCCGCAGAAACGGATGTGGGTATACTTCTGAGCGCGGAAAAGGATGTCCAGGACCTCCTCCTCCTTGAAACCCTGCTTGGTCTGCTCGGCGCCGATGTGCAGCTCGAGCAGCACGCGGATCACTTTGTCGTTCGCTTTGCCCCAGTCCTGGATGGCATCCAGCAAGTGAAGGCTGTCGACGGACTGAACGAGATGGGCGTACGGGAGGACGAGCTTGAGTTTATTGGTCTGCAGGTGCCCCACGAAATGCCATTCCAGATCCAGGTCTTTCAGAGCCTCCACCTTCGCGGCGAATTCCTGCGGGCGGTTCTCGCCGAAGCGGCGCTGGCCCGCGGCGAAAGCCTCGCGGATGGCCTCCTCGGGGTGGAATTTGGAAACTGCCACCAGCTTGACCTCCGGTGGCAGTTCCTTCTTGATCTCTATGATATTGTCCGCTATCATTTATCGTCTCTGCTTCTTCTGCTGCTCGCGCATCTTCTGCTCCTGCAGTTTCTGGGCCTCCTCCAGACGCTGCTGCCACTTGCTCTTCTGCACCGGCTTGCCGGCCGAGGCGCGCACCTTGGCGAGGATCTTGTCCTTGTCGATGGACTTGCGGATAAGCCAGGTCTGCACGATCGCGATCAGCTGCGAGAGCAGGTAGTAGTAGCTCAGGGCAGCGGAGAGGTTGTTGCAGATGAAGAACATCATGATCGGCATCAGCCACACGCTCATGAAGCGCATCGACGCCGCGTTGGGATCGTTCGCCGTGGGCTGGCTGCTCATCGACATCTTGGAGTACAGCCACATCGTGACCGCCATCAGCAGGGCGAACAGCGACAGGTGGTCGCCGATCAGCGGCACGCGGGCGCCGAAGTCCACGATGGAATCGTAGGCCGACAGGTCCTTGCACCACAGGAACGGCTGCTGGCGCAGCTCGATGGAAGCCGGGAAGAAGCGGAACATCGCCCACAGGATCGGGAAGGTGAGCAGCATCGGCAGGCAGCCGCCCACCGGGCTCACGCCGGCCCGCTTGTAGAGGTCCATCGTCGCCTGCTGCTTCTTCATCATCTCCTGCTGGTTGTCCGTGTGCGGGTACTTCTCGTTGATCTTGTCGATCTCGGGCTTCAGCGCGCTCATCTTGGCCGACGAAGCGTAGGACTTGTACGTCAGCGGGAACACCACCGTCTTGATCACCAGGGTCATCAGCAGGATGATGAGGCCGAAGCTGGAGATGAAGCGGTGGAAGAAGTCGAACATCGGGATGATGGCGTAGCGGGTGAACCACCCCACGAGCCAGCCGCCCAGCGGGATGATCTTCTCGAACTTGTGTCCGATGGACTTGAGCGTCTTGAAATGGTTGGGACCGAAATAGAATTCGAACGGAATGCTCCCCTCTCCGCCGGCAGGCAGGTCGGCGCGCATCCGGGCGCTGCAGGCCATCAGGTTGCGGTCAGGATCGTCCTGCGGGAAGAAACTGACTGCCAGCTCGCCCGAAGCGAATTGCTGCGGGGCGCGCAGGATGGCGGAGAAGAACTGCTGGTTGAAAGCGAACCAGCTCAGTTTGGAATCCACCCTCCGGCTGCCGTTTTTCCCGCGGCCGATCTCCGAGGGCTTCTTGTCCCCCTCGAAATAGTAGTCCAGCTTGGAATACTGCGATTCGTTCTTGTAGCCCTTCTCCATCCGGGGCATCGTGACGTCGAAGTCGAGGTCGAACACGCTCACGTTGCGCGGGATGACGCTCCCCATCCCCACGAAAGAGAGGAGGTTGTCCATCTGGTAGGAATCGGCGCGGAGGGTGTATTTCTGCTCGATGTAGCCGCCCGAGGCAAACGGAAGGCGCATCACGACGGTGCTGTCGGTCTGCTCGGCGATCTCGAAGTTGAAGTCCTGCGTGCGGATGGCTTCACCGGCATACAGGCTCAGCGAATACTCGGCCGCGCCGGGCTTGAAGAGATAGAGGTCGGTGCTGTCGTAGTTCTTGTAATCCTTGACCAGGACGGACCAGGGCTGGGCGCCCCGGGTGGTGAACTCCACCTTGATCTTGTTGTTCTCCAGGGAGACGATCTGCTGCTGCGCGCGGGAAGCGGCCTCCAGGACGGAGTCCTTGTAGATCGCCTGCTGCGCGGCGGGCACGACGGCCGCGGAGTCGCCCGGAGCGGCGACACGCTGCGTGTCCAGCGCCTGCGTGCGCAGGGCCTCGACGCGCGCGATGGAATCCAGCTGCGCCTGCTCAGCTGCGCGTTTGCGCATCTGAGAGGACTGGAACACCGAGAACCCGATGAAAATCAGGGCGATGAGGATGAAACCGATGACTGAGTTCTTGTCCATTACGCCTCGCCCTCCTCGGCCTGACGGATCTGCGCCTCCAATTCCTTCAGCTCGGCCTTGGCCTGCTCGATTCTCTCCTCCATCTGCCGGATCAGCGGCTCGCTGTTCTTGGATGCGGAGAAGAAACCGATGTTATTCTCGTAGGTGGTGATGTTCTGCTGGAGCTTGTTGTACTTGTCGATCAGGGCGTCCTTGGGGCTGCGCGGAGCGCGGGCGCCGCGGGCGGGCGCTGCGCTGCGCTGGGCACTGAATTCGGGGAACTTGGCCTGCATCACCTCGCGCCAGGCGCGGTTGATCCCGTC
>JAFZBH010000066.1 GCA_017561865.1 Bacteroidales bacterium
ATGCGCGACGCCGTGGCGGAGCCCTACCGCAAGGGATTCATCCCGGGTTTCGACGAACTCCGAGCCAAGCTGCTCGGCGCCGGCGCCCTCGCGATGAACATCAGCGGCTCGGGCCCGTCGGTCTTCGCCCTCGCCAGCCGCAGCGACATCGCCCAGCGGGTCGGCGCCATCATGGAGCGCCATTTCGCCCAGCAGGGCATCCTTTCGGAAACTTACGTGGTCAAGGTGTCCAACAAGGGCGCCCGCCTCATCGCATAACGGAGTTCATGAAGTACTACAGCACCAACGGAAAAGCCCCCCTGGCGAGCCTGGAAAAGGCCGTCGTGCGCGGCTTGGCCGAGGACCGGGGCCTCTATATGCCCGAGCGTTTCAAGCCGCTTCCCCGGGAGTTCTACGACAACATCCAGACGATGACCTTCCAGGAAATCACCTGCGCCGTCGCGGACAGCCTCTTCGGAGAGGACGTCCCCGCGGACGAGCTGCACCGCATCGTGGAGGAGACGCTCAGTTTCGACTGTCCGGTCGTCCCCGTGACGCGCAGCATCGGCGCGCTGGAGCTCTTCCACGGCCCCACCCTCGCCTTCAAGGACGTGGGCGCGCGCTTCATGGCGCGTCTGCTGGGATACTTCACGCGGCATTCCGGCGACGGCCGCACGGTCCACGTGCTCGTGGCCACCTCCGGCGACACGGGCAGCGCCGTAGCGAACGGGTTCCTGGGCGTGGAGGGCGTGCGCGTGCACGTGCTCTATCCCAAGGGGAAGGTCAGCCCCATCCAGGAATGCCAGTTCACCACCCTCGGGCAGAACATCACCGCGCTCGAGGTGGACGGCTGCTTCGACGACTGCCAGGCCCTCGTCAAAAGCGCCTTCATGGACGCGGAACTGGGCGCGCGCCTGCGCCTGACCTCGGCCAACAGCATCAACGTGGCGCGGCTCCTGCCGCAGTCCTTCTATTATTTTCACGGCTACGCGCAGATGAAGCGGCTCGGCCTCGCCGGGCAGCTGGTCGTGTGCGTGCCCAGCGGCAATTTCGGCAACCTGTGCGCCGCCCTCATCGCCGGGCGCCTCGGCCTGCCGGTGAAGCGCTACGTCGCGGCGAACAACGCCAACGAAGTCTTCTTCGACTACCTGCAGACCGGCATCTACTCCCCCCGTCCGAGCATCCCCACCCTCGCGAACGCGATGGACGTGGGCGACCCGAGCAACGCCGAGCGCATCTTCGAGCTCTACGGCCGCGACTGGAAGGCGCTCGGCGCCGAGATCTCCGGATCCGTGTGCAGCGACGAGCAGATCCTTTCCGACATCGCCTTCTGCCGCAAGCAGTACGGCTACCTGCTCGACCCGCACGGAGCCTGCGGTTTCCACGCCGTGTACCACCGCCTGGGCCGGGGCGAGTCCGCCCTGCTCTGCGAGACGGCGCACCCCGCGAAGTTCAAGGACACGGTCGAGAAGGCCACGGGCGAACCGGTCGCCATTCCCACCCGCCTGGCATCATTCATGCAGGGAACCAAGCAGAGCGTCCCGATGGGGCGCGACTATGCTTCATTCAAAGAGTATTTATCATCCCTTCAATAAGTTAACGACATCCAATTCAACGAGATATGAAAGTAGCGATCGTAGGTGCGAGCGGAGCCGTGGGACAGGAGTTCCTGCGGGTGCTCGACGAACGGAATTTCCCCCTGGACGAACTCCTGCTCTTCGGCTCCGAGCGGAGCGCAGGAAAGAAATATACCTTCCGCGGCAAGGAGTATGAGGTGAAACTTCTCCAGCACAACGACGACTTCAAGGGCGTGGACTACGCCTTCGTGTCGGCCGGGGCCGGCACCTCGAAGGAGTTCGCCGGGACCATCACCAAACACGGCGCCGTGATGATCGACAACTCGAGCGCCTTCCGGATGGAGCCGGACGTGCCCCTCGTGGTGCCCGAGTGCAACGCCGAGGACGCGCTGGTGCGCCCGCGCGGCATCATCGCCAACCCCAACTGCACCACCATCATGATGGTCGTGGTGCTCAAGCCCATCGAAGCTCTCTCCCACATCACCCGCATCCACGTGGCCTCCTACCAGTCCGCCTCCGGCGCGGGCGCGCAGGCGATGGCCGAGTTGCAGCAGCAGTACAAGGAGCTGGTGGAGGGCAAACCCGTGACGGTCAAGAAGTTCGCCTACCAGCTGGCCTACAACGTCATCCCGCAGGTGGACGTATTCACCGACAACGGCTACACCAAGGAGGAGATGAAAATGTTCAACGAGACGCGCAAGATCCTCCACTCCGACGTGCGCTGCAGCGCGATGTGCGTGCGCATCTCTTCTCTTCGCTCCCATTCCGAGGCGGTGTGGATCGAGACCGAGAAGCCGCTCAGCGTGGAGCAGGTGCAGGCGGCCATCGCCGCCGCCCCGGGCGTGACCCTGCAGGACGACCCCGCGACGCAAACCTATCCGATGCCGCTTTTCACCGGCGGCAAGGACGACGTCTATGTGGGACGCGTGCGCAAGGACCTCGCCAACGAAAACGGCATCACCCTGTGGCTCTCCGGCGACCAGATCAAGAAGGGCGCCGCGCTCAACGCAGTACAGATTGCAGAATATCTTATCGCCCAAGGGCGATAAGATATTCGCTACGCTTAATTCATTGGGGGGCGTTCCCCCCAAACCCCCTGCGTCGCTTCGCTCCGAAGCAAGGCAACCATTGCTGATTATCAGCGATTTACAGAAAATCTCCAGAGTTATTTCGTAACTGTGTGAGAGCCAGCTAAACTCTCACACAGAGCCTGGATGTCTTCTTTGGAAGGGTCGATCTTGATGATGGTGCCTTCGGGATCTATCAGGAAAAGACCGCCTGAAGCCGGCCCCAGGCCATATTCGATCCAGACCGAATGGTTCTCCTCCATGGCGAGCAGATCCGTCCAGTCGGTGCCGTCCTTTTTCAGGAAATCCCGCCAGGCAGAATCACTCTTGAATTCGCGTGCGACCTCCACGACGGTGAAGCCCCGGTCCTTGTACTGCTCGTACAATGGACGCACCGTCTCGCGTTTCGTGATGCACGGGCTGCACCAAGTCGCCCAGAACTGCAGCAGGGCGTACTTTCCTTCTATCAGGGTGGAAAGCGTCTGAGGAACGCCATCCTTGTCCGGCAGCGTGAAATCGATAAAGGGCGTTCCCTCCTGGATCCGGTGGGCATTCCGAATGCTTTCGACGGCCTGATGAAGCCTGCTCCCCGCGAATTTGTTAGAGTATTCGCGATCGTAAACCAACGCCCATCCGGGATAGTCGTAATCGAGATCGGATGCCTGCTGCAAGGATTCAAAAAGGACCTCGAAAAGGGCCAGAGAGGGTTTCCGCCGTTCCAGGTAATCCCGAGTGAAATCCAAGCCGGCCTTACCCAGCCGGTTCCGCTTCGCCAGGTATGCCCGGTACGCCGGCGTGTAGGCGGAACTGTCCGCACACATCCGGTCCTGGATGAGTTTCATCGTATCCCGGGCGGAGACGGCGATATGCCTGTCCTGGATTTGCCGGGTCAACTGCTGATATGCATCCGACCAATGCTGCCCGATGGAAGCGTATTCCTCCGAAAGCGCCGTGTTCTCCGAGGCAAAACGCTCCGTACACGCATTCCGATATTGCTGATACGCCTGGTTTTCTCCGTCCGTATCCAGTGTGTAATTATGGCCGTCCGCATCGAACAGCAGCCGGACCGTGTCCCGGTCCGCAAAGAAAATGGCAAA
Organism: Bacteroidales bacterium; assembly: GCA_017561865.1. GTDB lineage: Bacteria > Bacteroidota > Bacteroidia > Bacteroidales > UBA932 > Cryptobacteroides. The sequence continues at coordinate 3,721 of JAFZBH010000066.1, forward strand.
TCGACAGGCACTGTAGTGTCTTTCCAGGGGAACGTCCAATTCATAGACGTTCGCCGAATTCAGCGGCACATCCGCGGCAAAGCTCCCGTCCTTCACCGGAATCGTAAAAGACGCGCCTCCGTGGACGATATCCGTCACGCCGTGCAGGCCGATCCGCACGTTGGAAGCCGGCGTATTTTCGATGCGGCCGCAGACATGGACAAGTTTGTCGTTGGCAGGGTCTTCCACCCATTCAGCATTGGTATTTACGCAGGAAACGATGGCGGGAAGCGCCGCTACTGACGCCAGAAACATTTTCAATACACTACTCATCCTTTTTCCGTTTTTCAAATATACGCATTCTTCCACAAAATAAAGGTATATTTGCATTATGAAGACGCAATCCCGTATAGAGGTGGTGGCGGCGGTGATCCGCCGGGGGGACCGGATCTTCGCGACCCAGCGGGGATACGGCGCCTACAAGGACTGGTGGGAGTTCCCGGGCGGGAAGATGGAGCCGGGTGAGACGGCCCGGCAGGCGCTTGTGCGGGAGATCCGCGAGGAGTTGGATGCCGAGATACGCATCGAACGCTTCCTGCAGACGGTCGAATGGGACTATCCCGAGTTCCATCTAACGCTGCACTGTTTCTGGTGCTCGCTCGAGGGCGACGCCCTCCGCCTGAACGAACACGAAGCCGCCCGCTGGCTGGGCGCGGACGAACTGTCCGAGGTCCGCTGGCTGCCGGCCGACGAGGGACTGCTTCCGCTCATTGCCGACGAACTGCGCGGCGGCCCCATCGACGCGGTGCTGCCCTGGGTGGACGGGAGCG
>JAFZBH010000067.1 GCA_017561865.1 Bacteroidales bacterium
CGACGCCGCGCAGCTCCCGCCCGTGGGCCTGGAGGCTTCGCCCGCCCTGTCGAAGTCCTTCATGGACGGTTTCGGCGGAGTGCGCTACAGCACGCTGACCTCGGTGGTGCGCCAGGCCGCCGAATCCGACATCCTGCGCAACGCCACGCGGCTGCGCGAGATGATCGCCGGGAGCTTCGGCGACGAGACCTTTGCCGGGCTGAAACTGGACCTGCGCGGGACGGACGATGTGAAGCGCATCGGCGGGGGAGAGCTGATCGAGGCCCTCTCCGACGCCTACGGGCGCTTCGGCGAGGACGGCACCGTGATCCTGTGCCGCTCCAACAAGCGGGCGATACGCTACAACCTGGGCGTGCGCTCGACGGTGCAGTTCAAGGAGGAGCGCCTGGTGCGCGGGGACAAGCTGATGATCGTGAAGAACTGCTACCAGTTCGTGGAGGACGTGCCCGGGATGGACTACATCGCCAACGGCGACATCGCGAAGCTCGTCCGCATCGGGAACTACGAAGAGCGCTACGGGCTGCATTTCGCGACGGCGACGCTGAGCTTCCCGGACTACGACGACGTGGAGCTGAAGGCGAAGGTGTGCCTGGACACGCTGGAGTCGGAGTCGGCCTCGCTGACCTATGAGCAGCAGAACGCGCTGTACCAGGGCGTGTCGGCGGACTACGCCGACCGCGGGACCAAGAAGAAGATCTGGGAGGCGGTGCGGGAGGATCCCTATTTCAACGCGCTCCAGCTCAAATACGCCGAGGCCATCACCTGCCACAAGTCGCAGGGCGGGCAGTGGGACTGCGTGTTCATCGACTGCCCCTTCTGGCAGGACGAGCAGACGCTCGACGACCTGAAATGGCTGTACACCGCCCTGACGCGGGCGGTTCAGCAAGTATATCTCGTGAATTTCAATGACCGGTTCTTCGTATGAAAAAGACCTTGTGCATACTGGTGCTGGCCTGCCTGGCGGCGTTCGCGCTCCGGGCGCAGGACCGCAACGTGACCCCGTCTCCCGACGGGACGAAGGAAGCCTTCACCCGTGACAACGACCTCTGGATCCGCTCGCTGCCGGATTCGACCGAGACGCGCCTGACCTTCGACGGGTCGGAGCTGATCCTGAACGGCTATGCCTCCTGGGTGTACTACGAGGAGATTTTCGGCCGCCCGTCGCGCTACAGGGCCTTCTGGTGGAGTCCGGACTCGCAGCGCATCGGCTTCTACCGCTTCGATAATTCGGCGGTGCCGATGTTTCCCATCTATTCGCCCTTCGGGCAGGACGGGACGCTGACCCGGACGCGCTACCCCAAGGCGGGGGAGACCAACCCTTCCGTGCGCATCGGCATCATCGAGGCGCGCGCGGGGGCGGAGCCGGTCTGGGCGGATTTCGACGATTCGCCGGAGCAGTATTTCGGGACGCCCTTCTGGGGCGCGGATTCCCGCGAACTCTATGTGTCGCGCGAACCGCGCCGGCAGTCCGTGCTGGACCTGTATGCCGTCAGCGTGGCGGACGGGTCCCGCCGGCAGGTATATCATGAGGAGTATCCGGACGCGTGGGTGGACTGGATCGAGGGGATGATCTTCACGGAGAAGGGACTCTACATGGCGCGCAGCTTCGAGACGGGCTGGGAGCAGATCTACTTCCTGGGCTACGACGGCACGCTGAAGCGCCTGACCGACGGGGAGAACTGGGACATCCGCCTGCTGAAGGTGGATGAGAAGAAGGGGGACGTGTGGTTCACCGCGAAGCGGGACAACCGCCTGCACACGACCTTCTACCGCCTGGACCGCAAGGGCCGGATCACGGCGCTGTCGGATCCGGAGCTGAACCTGTCCGGCGCGTTCATTTCCGAGGACGGGAAGACCTTCGAGGCGGCTGCGTCCACTGCCCGCACGCCCTGGGTGGCGGTTTCGGGCCGGACGGACAAGTACACGATGAAGGTCGATTCGACGCTGGTCGAGGTGCCGGACGCGTATCCGGAGCCGCAGCTGGTGAAGATCGGGCATGACGGCTTCGACCTGTACGGCCTGATGTCCCTGCCCGCGGGCTTCGATCCCGCGAAGAAGTATCCCGTGCAGATGCAGCTCTACGGCGGCCCGGGCACGCCCTACGTGCGCGACAGCTGGCAGGACCGCGACGCTTCCGACCGGTGGTGCTGGGAGAACGGCGTCATCTACATCGTCGTGGATCCCCGCTCGTCCGGGGAGAACGGACGCCGGGGCATGGACCAGGCGTTCCGCCGCATGACGGTGATCGAACTGCAGGACTACATCGCCTGGGCGCAGTGGCTGCAGGCGCAGCCTTACGTGGACGGCTCGCGCATCGGGGTGAAGGGCTTCTCCTTCGGCGGCACGACCACCGCGATGCTGGTGCTGCGCTATCCGCAGTATTTCCGCTGCGGCATCGCGGGCGGCGGCGTGTACGACTGGCATCTCTATGATTCCCATTATACCGAGCGTTTCATGGATACGCCGCAGGCGAATCCGGACGGCTACGCCGAGGCGTCGGTGATGAGCTGGGTGCCGTCCGTCTTCGCGGGCGAGGGCCCCAAGCCGCTGCCGAACGCGCTCTGCCTGACGCACGGAACCGGCGACGACAATGTCCATTTCCAGAACACGCTGCAGCTGATCGACGCCCTCCAGCAGGCG
>JAFZBH010000068.1 GCA_017561865.1 Bacteroidales bacterium
GATGCGCTGGCCGTCGCCGTGGCGGACGATCCGCAGGGACCCTGGACCGATGCCATCGGTGGGCCGCTGGCGACCGGATTCGGCTTCATCGATCCGAGCGTCTTCATCGACGACGACGGCTCCGCCTGGCTCGTCTGGGGCAACAAGGGCTGCTGGTACGGCCGCCTGGGGGACGATATGGTTTCCTTCCCGGACGGCTGGAAGGAGATTCCCGGCTGGGGCGATCCGACCTGCTTCGGGCCGGAATCGATGAAACCCGACTGGTCGCAGGGCGGCAAGGAGGTGATGATGGTCGGCTACGAAGAGGGCCCCTGGCTCTACAAGCGCGACGGCACCTACTATCTGTCCTATCCGGCCGGCGGCGTACCCGAACATATGGCCTACAGCACCGCGCCGTCCATCCACGGCCCCTGGACCTGGCGGGGCCGGATCATGGACGAGGCCGAGAACAGCTTCACCATCCACGGCGGCAACATCGACTTCCGCGGACACCACTATATGTTCTACCACAATGGGGCCCTGCCCAACGGCGGCGGCTTCCACCGCTCGACCTGCGTGGAAGAGTTCGAGTTCGGCCCGGACGGTCGCATCCCCTTCATTCCGTTCACGAAGGAGGGCGTGCAGCCGCTGCAGACGCTGAACCCGTACGTGATGGTGCAGGCGGAGACGATGGCCTCCAGCTACGGCCTCAAGACCGACCGCGAAGCCGGGACGCGCCACTGGGTGACGCACGTGCACAACGGTGACTGGCTCTGCGTGCGCAACGTGGACTTCGGCGAGCGCCCGGCGGTGATGGTGTCGCTGGAGATGCTCAATTTCCAGAACCCCGGCACCGTGGACTTCTTCCTGGACGAGATGGGCGGCCGGGCCGTCGCCTCCGTTCCGGTGAACGGGGAGAATATGCTGGTGAAGGCTCCTGTGGACGCCCGCGCCAAGGGTGTGCACGACCTCTATCTTCTCTTCCGGGGCGGCGACGGAGAGCTGTTCGACTTGGACTGGTGGGTGTTCAACGACCACCTCAATATGCCGATCATCCAGACCAAGTATACGGCGGACCCGGCGCCGATGGTCTACGACGGGACGGTGTACCTGTATACCACCCACGACGAGGACGGGGCAAGAGGCTTCCAGATGTTCGACTGGCTGCTCTATACCAGCACCGACATGGTGAACTGGACGGACCACGGCGCCGTGGCTTCGCTGGACGATTTCGCCTGGTACGAGGGCAAGAACGGCGCCTGGGCCGAGTGCGTGGTCGAGCGGAACGGGAAGTTCTATATGTACTGCCCGATCCACGGCCACGGCATCGGCGTGCTGGTGGCCGATACGCCCTTCGGCCCGTTCAAGGACCCGCTGGGCGAGCCGCTGGTCTGGCAGAAGGAGCACTGGGAGGACATCGATCCGTCGGTGTTCGTCGACGACGACGGCCAGGCCTATATGTACTGGGGCAACCCGAACGTCTACTGGGTAAAACTCAACGAGGATATGGTCTCCACCGCCGGCCCCATCCACAAACTCGACTACAAGATCGACTTTTATCAGGAGGGCCCGTGGTTCTACAAGCACGACGGCCATTATTATCTTGCCTTCGCGTCCACCTGCTGCCCGGAGGGCATCGGCTATGCGATGGCGGACAGCCCGGAAGGCCCCTGGAAATCGATGGGCCACATTATGGACCGTACCTGGCGCACGCGGGGCAACCACCCGGGGATCATCGACTACAAGGGACAGTCCTACGTTTTCGGCCTGAATTACGACCTCTGGCACCTGACGACCTTCAAGCACGCCGAGCAGCGGAGCGTTTCCGCCGCCCCGATGTACTATGAGGCCGACGGCTCCATCCGCAAGGTCCCGTACTGGCTGGACAACGTCCTGGAGCAGATCGAGCCTTTCAAGCCATTCCGGAGAGTGGAGGCGGAGACGATGGCCTGGGGCTATGGCCTCAAGACCCGCAGGGACCCGGAGCGGGGGATCGTGCTGAACGACATCGACGAAGGGGAGCATCTGCTCGTGAAGGGAGTGGACTTCGGAAGCCGCGGAGCTCGCTCTCTGACCGCCTGCGTCAGCGCGACGCAGGGCGGCTGCCTGGAAATCCGTCTGGACGGCGCCGACGGCCCGCTGGCGGGTACGCTTACCCTTAAGCCCGGACAGGGCTGGAAAAAGCAAACTTGCCGCCTGAGCGGCACCAAAGGCGTCCACGACCTGTATTTCGTCTTCACGGAAGGCGGATTCGAATGGGACTGGTGGGAAATGAAATAAACGGATAAAGAATGAAGAAAACACTTTTGTTCCTGTGCGCCGTCCTGCTGGCGGCGGCCTGCACGCGGCCGACGACCCTGTGCGTCAACCCGCTGACTTATACCGACATCCCGGACAACGACGTGGTCCGGGTGGGGGAGGACTACTATATGGTCAGCACCACGATGTATTTCTGCCCGGGCGCGCCCATCATGCATTCGCGCGACCTGGTGCACTGGCGCATCGTGGACTATGTCTATGATTACCTCGCGGACGACGACATCTACAACCTCCGCGACGGGGCAAACGCCTACGGCAAGGGCCAGTGGGCGACTTCGCTGCGCTATCAGGACGGACGCTGGTATGCGCTCTTCATCGCCAACGACCAGCGCAAGACCTATGTCTATTCCGCGCCGGAGATTGGCGCGAAATGGGAACGCCAGGTCATCGACCGTCCTTTCCACGACGCCTCGCTCCTCTTCGAGGACGGGCGCGTCTACGTGGTCTGGGGCAACGGCGAGATCCGCATCACCGAGCTGGAGCCGGACTTCTCCGGCGTCAAGGAGGGCGGAGTGGACCAGGTCCTCTTCACCTGCCCGCGCGAGGGCTACGGCCTGCGGGCGGAGGGTGCCCACGTCTATCACATCGGGGACTGGTACTACGTCCTCGTGATCGACTGGCCTTCCGGCGGTCCGCGCACGGAGACCTGCTGGCGCAGCCGCGAACTGCTCGGTCCGTATGAGTCGAAGACCATCCTGCAGGGCAAGTTCGACGGCCGGCAGGACGGCGTGGCGCAGGGCGCCATCTTCGATACGCCGCGGGGCGACTGGTATGCGATGATGTTCCAGGACCACGGGGCGGTGGGGCGCATCCCGACGCTCCAGCCGCTCACCTGGGTGGACGGCTGGCCGATCCTGGGCGCGGACACCGTGCCCGTCAAGGAGTTCGAGGTGAAGTTGGCCCCGGACGGGGAGAGCTATGTCTGGGCTCCGGACGAGTTCGATTCGGACAAGTTGGCGCTGGTCTGGCAGTGGAACCACAAGCCGTTGGACGGCTGCTGGTCGCTGAGCGACCGGCCGGGCTGGCTGCGACTGACCGCCGGACAGCTCGCCACGGGTCTTGCCGATGCGCGCAATACGCTGACACAAAGGACGTTCGGTCCTGCTTGCACAAGTACGGCACTGCTGGACGGGTCGGGACTGAGGGTCGGCGATTTCGCGGGCCTGAGCGCCTTCCAGAGCAACCGCGCCGACATCGGCCTTCGCCGCACGGAAGCCGGCTTGGAGCTCTATGCCATCCGGGAAGGCACGCAGCGGGGCCCGGGCCGCACGATGACCCGCGTGCAGCAGGAGCTGCTCTGCGAGCCCGCTCTCCAGGAGACGGTGCAGCTGCGCATCCGCTACGATTTCGACAAGGACCAGGCCTGGCTTTCCTACAGCTGGGACGGCGAAAAGTGGACGGAACTCGAAGAGATGTTGCAGATGCGCTACACCCTGGATTACTTCACAGGCTACCGCAGCGCCCTCTATTGCTACTCCACCCAGACCCTCGGCGGCCACGCCGACTTCGACTGGTTCCACCAGGAATAGCATAGCAGCAGGCTGCTGCCAGTACAAATAGCCAAAACAGATGGATGCCTGTCAGCAAGCGGAAGCGGCTGACAGGCATCCATCTGTTGGCGTTTTAAGTATTATTTTATATATTTGTATGATTTACACGAAACCAATGACGCCAATGAAAAAAACCGTTGTCTCCTGGATGCTGATCCTCTTTGCAACCCTATCCGCAGGGGCGCAGGAGGGCGTTTCCGTCCAGTTCTACACCCCCACGACCGTCCGCATCGTCAAAGGCGGCCCGGCTCCCGAGGGGAGTTATGCCGTCGTCGCGGCTCCGCAGGCGGTCTCCGTCAAGACCTCCGTCACCAAGGGCGGCACGATGTACGACAGCGGCTCGCTCAAGGTAGCGGTCGCCGCGGACGGCTCCGTCCGCTTCTTCTCTCCGAAGGGGAAACTCCTGCTGAAAGAAGGCGCCTGGGGGCTTGAACCCATCACCGAAGGCCTCGACAAGGGCCTGAAAGCCGTCTGCCAGACCTTCCTGCCGGAGGCGGGCGAACCTTTCTACGGCCTGGGCATCCTGCAGGACGGCGCCCTGTCGCTGCGCGGCAAGACCCGCCGGATGATCCAGGGCAACACCGAGGATTTCGTGCCCATCGTGCAGTCTGTCCGGGGCTACGGCATCTTCTGGGACAATACCTCCCCGACCGTTTTCCGCGACGACGCGGACGGGATGCATTTCGAGTCCGAGGTGGGGGAGGCCGTGGACTATTACTTTATCTGGGGCGGGAGCGCCGACGGCGTGATCGCGGGCATCCGCGATCTGACCGGCCACGTGCCGATGCTGCCGCTGTGGAGCTATGGTTTCATGCAGAGCCGCGAGCGCTACAAGAGCAGCCGCGAGCTGCTCGACGCGCTGCACGGCTACCGCGAGCGGGGCGTGCCCATCGACTGTATCATCCAGGACTGGCAATACTGGGGCAACAACTACCAGTGGAATGCGATGGAGTTCCTCAACGAGGACTTCCGGGGCGCCCAGGCGATGATCGACGAAGTGCACGCGCAGCACGCCAAACTGATGATTTCGATCTGGGCCTCCTTCGGCCCGATGACCAAGCCCTACCGCGAACTGGATGCGAAGGGGCTGCTTTTCGACTTTGCCACCTGGCCCCAGTCGGGCCTTCCCGACTGGCCCCCGCGCCGGGATTACCCTTCGGGCGTGCGGCCCTATAATCCCTATTCCCCCGAGGCGCGGGAGATCTACTGGAAGCACCTGCTCCGTCTGGAGAATATGGGGATCGACGCGTGGTGGATGGACTCCACCGAGCCCGACCACCTCGATTTTAAGGAGAGCGACCTGGATGTCGATACCGGCTACGGCTCCTTCCGGCGCGTGCGCAACGCCTTCCCGATCCTGTCGGTGGAGGGCGTGGCGGACAACCAGAAAAAGGTCTCCGAGAGGCGCGTAATGGTGCTCACGCGCTCTGCGTGGGCGGGCCAGCAGCGCACCGGGGCCAACACCTGGAGCGGCGACGTGGGCTCCTCCTGGGAGTCGTTGCGCGCGCAGATTCCCGCCGGTCTGGGTTTCGCCCTGACGGGCAACCCGAATTTCAATTCCGACTGCGGCGGCTTTTTCCCGAACGGGTACAACCGCCGTGGCGCCACGGCCACCTGTTCGCAGAATCCGCTCTTCCAGGAGCTGTACGTGCGCTGGCTGCAGTACGGGGCCTTCTGCCCGATGATGCGCAGCCACGGCGAGAGTTCCCGCCGCGAGATCTGGGAGTTCGGCGCCCCCGGCGAGCCGGTCTATGACGCCATCGCGTCGGCAATCCGCCTGCGCTATGCGCTCCTTCCGTATATCTACTCCGTTTCGCACGAGGTCAGCGCCGCCGACGGTACCTTCCAGCGGGCGCTGATGATGGATTTCGCCGCCGACAAGGCCACCTGGGAGGTGGCGGACGAGTTCCTGTTCGGTCACTCCCTGCTGGTCGCCCCGGTCGTGCACGCGCAGTATACGCCCGAGCAGGTGCGCTATGACGACACGCCCGTGGATTTCAGCGCGCCTCGCACCACCAGCGTCTACCTGCCGAAGGGGACGGACTGGTTTGATTTCTCGACGGGCGAGCGCCTGAAGGGCGGGCAGACCGTCACGCGGCCCACGCACCTCGACACGGTGCCGCTGTTCGTGCGCGCCGGCGGCATCATCCCGCTCGGTCCGGACGTGCAGTACACCGGCGAGAAGCCCTGGGACGACCTGGAGATCCGGGTCTATCCCGGCGCGGACGGCGCTTTCACCCTCTACGAGGACGAAGGCGACGGCTACCGCTACGAGCAGGGCGTCTGCTCCGAGATCGCCTTCTCGCTGCGCGGACGCACCCTGACGATAGGCAGCCGGAAGGGATCCTTCCCCGGAATGTGCACGACGCGCCGCTTCCGCATCGTCACTCCGGACGGCCGGGCGATCGCCGTGGATTATGACGGAGCGGCCAAAACAGTCAAATTATGATGAGAAAAGCCATATTCTGCCTGCTGTGCCTGACCCTGGCCGGGGGACTCTCCGCCCAGGACAGGCTCTATAGCGATGAATTCCCGCTGGGGGACGTGGTCCTGCTGGACGGACCGCTGAAGCACGCGCGCGACCTCAATATCGAGACCCTGCTGCTGTATGACTGCGACCGGATGCTCGCCCCGTACCGCAAGGAATCGGGCCTGACCCCCAAGGCGCCCACCTATCCCAACTGGGACGGCCTGGACGGCCATATCGCCGGGCATTACCTGTCCGCAATGGCCATCAACGCCGCGACCGGCAGCGAGGTCTGCCGGGAGCGGATGGAATATATGATCTCCGAACTGAAGGAGTGCGTGGATGCCTGCGGAGTGAATCATCCCGAGTGGGGAAAGGATTACGTGGGCGGTTTCCCCGGCAGCGACCGGCTCTGGAGCAGCTTCCGGAAAGGGGAGTTCGGCGTCTATTTCGGCGCCTGGGCGCCTTTCTACAACCTGCACAAGATGTTCGCCGGCCTGCGCGACGCGTGGGTCTACTGCGGCAACGAGGACGCCCGCACGCTTTTCCTGCGCTTCTGCGACTGGGCCGTGGCGATCACTTCGGAACTCAGCGACGAACAGATGGAACGGATGCTGGGCAACGAGCACGGCGGGATGAACGAAGTGCTCGCCGACGCCTATGCCATCACGGGCGAGGAAAAATACCTCGCCTGCGCGCGCCGCTTCTCCCACAAGCTCCTGCTGGATGCGATGAAGGAGCACCGCGACATCCTGGACAATATGCACGCGAACACGCAGGTCCCCAAGGCGATCGGATTCACCCGCATCGGGGAGTTGACCGGGGACGCGTCCTACCGCGAAGCCGGCAGCTGGTTCTGGGAGAACGTGACCGGCGGGCGGAGCCTGGCATTCGGCGGCAACAGCCGCCGGGAGCATTTCCCGAGCAAGGACGCCTGCATCGACTTCATCCGCGACATCGACGGACCGGAGTCCTGCAACACCTACAATATGCTCAAGCTCACGGAAGACCTGCACCGGCTCTCGCCCGAGGCCCGGTACGCCGACTTCTACGAGCGGGCCCTGTTCAATCACATCCTCTCCACCCAGCATCCCGAGCACGGCGGCTACGTGTATTTCACTTCCGCCCGGCCGCGCCACTACCGCAACTATTCCGCGCCCGGCGAGGCGATGTGGTGCTGCGTGGGCACGGGGATGGAGAACCACGGCAAATACGGACAGTTCATCTATACGCACGTCGGCGAAAGCCTGTATGTCAACCTCTACGCCGCTTCCGAGTTGAACTGGCGCGAGAAGGGCATCGTTCTGCGCCAGGAGACGGATTTCCCGTACGGGGAGTCTTCCGTGCTGCGTCTCACGCAGGGGCGCGGGCGTTTCGCCCTGCTGCTGCGCTGTCCCGCCTGGGTGAGGGAAGGCGCCTTCGAGGTGCGCGTGAACGGTCGCCTGCAGAAAAAACTCGCCGCGCAGCCCTCGTCCTATGTGCGCGTGGAGCGGAAATGGAAGAAGGGAGACGTCGTCGAGGTCCGCTTCCCGATGGAAGGACGCGTCGAGCACCTGCCGAACGTGCCTGAGTACGTGGCCCTGATGTACGGCCCCGTCCTGCTCGGGATGAAAACGGGCACGGAGGACCTCAAGGACCTGATCGCGGACGACAGCCGTTTCGGGCAGTATGCCAGCGGGACCAAACTTCCCGTCGCGCAGGCCCCGTGCTTCATCACCGACGACGTGGATGCGCTGGCCTCCAGCCTGGAGCCCGTGGCCGGCCGTCCGATGCATTTCCGCATCCGGGCCCGGATGCAGAATGCGATCGAGGGCGAACTGCAGCCCTTCTTCGAGATCCACGACGCCCGCTATATGATGTACTGGCTGACGATGACCCCGGAAGGCTATGCCGACTATCTCTCGCGCGAGGCCAGGGCGGAGCAGGAACGCGCGGCGCTGGACCGCCGCACACTGGACAAGGTCCAGCCCGGCGAACAGCAGCCCGAAACCGACCACCGGATGGAGACCGACGGCTCGATGACCGGCAACGACAACGACGTCTTCTACCGCGACGCCCGCAACGGCCGTTCCTTCAGCTACCTGCTGCAGACCGGCGGGCGCACGGACCTGTCCGTGATGCTGAAATACTGGGGCGTGGGCGAGTGGAAGACGCGCGAATTCGACATCTACGTGGATGACGTGCTGCTCCGGTCGGTCAACAACACGGGCCGCTGGAACATCTCGGATTTCGTCACGGAGGAGTTCCCCGTGCCGGCCGCCCTGCTCGAGGGCAAGGAGGCGGTCCGGGTGCGCTTCACGGCGCATCCCGGCAAGCAGACGGGCGGTATCTACGAGGTTCGTTTGGTGAAACAAGGATAAATTGTTATTTTTGATGATATGAAAACTGCGAAAATCATCCTGATGGCCTTCTGCGCCATCGTGGCCGCCTCCTGCGCCAAGGAGCAGGGCGACCGTTTCTACAAGTTGAGCAACAATGCCGGGATGGAAGTGACCGTCACCAACTTCGGCGGCCGCATCACCGCCATCGTCCTGCCCGACAAGGACGGCGTCAAGCGCGACGTGGTCCTGGGCTTCGACAAGGTCGAGGACTACTATCCCGAAAACAACCAGACCGACTTCGGCGCCTCCATCGGCCGCTACGCCAACCGCATCAACCAGGGCAAGTTCACCCTGGACGGCGTGGAGTACGACCTGCCGAAGAACAATTTCGGCCACTGCCTGCACGGCGGTCCGACCGGCTGGCAGTATCAGCCTTACAAGGTCGTGGAAGCCGACGCCCGCCACATCAAGCTGCGGATGGACTCCCCGGACGGGGACAACAACTTCCCGGGCGCCGTCACGGCCTTCGTGACCTATACGCTTACGGACCAGAACCAGATCGACATCGCCTATGAGGCCACCACCACGGCCCCGACGATCATCAATATGACCAACCACTCCTATTTCAACCTTTCGGGAGATCCGGCGGGCCACAGCATCTGCGATGACGAGCTCTATATCAACGCTTCGCAGTTCACCCCGGTGGACGATACCTATATGACCACGGGCGAGATCCTGCCGGTGGCGGGCACCCCGATGGATTTCACGGAGATGCACAAGATCGGCGACCATATCACCGAGTTCGACTTCGAGCAGCTCAAGAACGGCAACGGATACGATCACAACTGGGTCCTCGATTCCAACGGCCGTATCGCCGAGGTGGCGGCCGAGCTTTATTGCCCCGAGACGGGCATCGACCTGAAGGTCTATACCGACGAGCCCGGCATCCAGGTCTACAGCGGCAACTTCCTCGACGGCACCGTGACCGGCAAGGGCGGGGTGGTCTACAAGCAGCGCACCGGCATCTGCCTGGAGACGCAGCACTATCCCGACAGCCCCAACAAGGCCCAGTGGCCGTCCGTCGTGCTCCGTCCCGGCGAGACCTACCACAGCCACTGCATCTTCGAATTCAGCGTGAAATAAACCAAAACCTTATCTGATATGTTGTCATTCCTTCCTCTCCAGGTTGCGGACCTGAACCGCATCTCCCTCGCGTCCTGGGACTGGATCGTCATCGGTCTGTTCTTCCTCGCGATGGTCTGGATCTGCTGGGACGTCTCCCGCAAGAAGAAAGAGACTTCCGGCGACTACTTCCTGAGCGGCCGCACGGCCACGTGGATCGCCATCGGCGCATCCATCTTCGCCTCCAACATCGGCTCCGAGCACCTCATCGGACTGGCCGGCACCGGCGCCTCCGCCGGCATGGCCCAGGCCCACTGGGAGATCCAGGGCTGGATGATCCTGCTGCTCGGCTGGGTGTTCGTGCCCTTCTATTCCCGCAGTATGGTCTACACGATGCCCGAGTTCCTCGAGAAGCGCTACAACAAGGAAAGCCGCGGCATCCTGACCTGGCTGTCGCTGGCCAGCTACGTGCTCACCAAGGTGTCCGTGACCGTCCTCGCCGGCGGCCTCGCGCTGAATACCCTGCTGGGCATCAACTTCTGGGTGGCCGCCCTGGCCCTCGTGATCATCACGGCCATCTACACCGTCATCGGCGGTATGGAGTCCGTCCTCAAGACCTCCGTCCTGCAGACCCCGATCCTGCTGCTCGGTTCACTGGTGATCCTGTGGATCGGCCTCAAGGAACTGGGCGGCTGGAACGCGATGATGGACATCTGCAACGCCCAGCCCGTCAACCAGTACGGCGACACGATGACCGACCTGATGCGCAGCGGCAAGGATCCCGAGTTCCCTTGGTACGGCGCCCTGTTCGGCTCCGCCATCATCGGTTTCTGGTACTGGTGCACCGACCAGTTCATCGTCCAGCGCGTCCTCTCCGGCAAGGACCAGAAGGAAGCCCGTCGCGGCACCATCTTCGGCGCCTACCTCAAGCTCCTCCCGGTGTTCCTGTTCCTCATCCCGGGCATGATCGCCTTCGCGCTCACCAAGACCCCGGATTCCCAGATCGGCCAGACCCTCGCCGCCGCCCTCGGCGTGCAGGCCGACGGCACCGTCGCGAACCCGGACATCGCCTTCCCGATGCTCGTCAACACCCTGCTGCCGGTCGGTCTCAAGGGAGTCGTGATCTGCGGTATCCTCGCCGCCCTGATGAGCTCCCTGGCTTCGCTGTACAACTCCTCCGCGATGCTCTATACGATCGACATCTACAAGCGCAAGCATCCTGAGACCGACGAGAAGAAACTCGTGCTCATCGGCCGTATCGCCACCGTGGTGGTGGTCGTGCTCGGCGTGCTGTGGATCTTCGTCATCCAGCGCATGGGCAAGAGCCTGTACAACTACATCCAGAGCGTCCAGAGCCTCCTGGCTCCGGCCATCGCCGCGGTGTTCCTGCTCGGCGTGTGCTGGAAGAAGACCTCTCCGAAGGCCGGTATGTGGACCCTCATCGTCGGTCTGGTGCTCGGCTTCACCCGCCTGATCACGATGATCATCAACCCCGCCTCGCACAACGTCTTCACTTTCATCTTCAACGAGCTGAACGTCTATGCGTTCTGCGTGTGGATGTTCCTCTTCTGCGTGGTGCTGGCCATCATCGTGACCCTGCTCACCCCGAAACCGAAGGAGGAGCAGGTGCGCGGCCTGTGCTTCGGCACGGCCACGCCCGAGCAGAAGGCCGAGACCCGTGCCTCCTGGGGCTTGTGGGACATCGTCCACACCTGCATCATCCTGGCCTTCACGGTCGCGTTCTACATTTACTTCTGGTAGGATATGCTGGAAGCGCTTAAAGAAAAGGTGTGCCGGGCCAATCTTGATCTGGTCCGGCACGGCCTTGTCATCTTCACCTGGGGAAACGTGTCCGCCATCGACCGGGAGAGCGGCCTGGTGGTCATCAAGCCTTCGGGCGTCAGCTATGACAATATGAAACCCGAAGACATGGTGGTCGTGGACCTGGACGGCAAGGTGGTGGAGGGGGACCTGAACCCTTCTTCCGACACGCCGACCCATCTGGTGCTCTACAAGGCCTTCCCCAACATAGGCGGCGTGGTGCACACGCACTCCACCTTCGCCACCGCCTGGGCCCAGGCAGGACGGGACATCCCCAGCCTCGGAACCACGCACGCGGACTACTTCCACGACAATATCCCCTGCACCCGCGACATGACGAAGGCGGAGGTATTCGGAGAGTATGAGAAGGAGACCGGCAACGTGATCGTGGAGCGTTTCCAGGGGATGAACCCGGACGACACGCCGGCGGTGCTGGTGCGGAACCACGGCCCCTTCACCTGGGGCACCGACGCCGACAACGCCGTGCACAATGCCGTGGTGCTGGAGCAGGTGGCCAAGATGGCATACATCGCGATGGACATCAACGTGGGCAAGAAACTGCAGTTTTGGTACATTCCCTCCATCAAGATGAATAAACTCCTGATCCAGAAGCACTACAGCCGCAAGCACGGCCCCAACGCCTACTACGGACAAAAAAAGAAATAACTTAAAAACATTAAAACTGATATGGCATTTGAAAATTGCGAATTATGGTGGGTGACCGGTGCGCAGCTCCTCTACGGAGGGGATGCGGTGGTCGCCGTCGACGCCCATTCCAAGGAAATGGTGGAAGGCCTGAACGCTTCGGGCAACATCCCCGTGAAGATCGTCTACAAGGGCACGGCCAACAGCAGCAAGGAGGTCGAGGCGGTGATGAAGGCCGCCAACAATGAGCCCAGGTGCGTGGGTGTCATCACCTGGATGCATACCTTCTCGCCGGCCAAGATGTGGATCAAGGGCCTCCAGGCCCTGGAGAAGCCGCTTCTCCACTTCCACACCCAGTACAACGCCGAGATCCCCTGGGACAAAATCGACATGGACTTCATGAACCTCAACCAGAGCGCCCACGGCGACATCGAGTACGGCCACATCTGCACCCGTATGCGCGTGCAGCGCAAGGTCGTGGTCGGCTACTGGAAGGACGAGGCCGCGCAGAAGCAGATCGCCGTCTGGGCCCGCGTGGCCGCCGGCGTGGCGGACGCGAAGAACGTCCGCTGCCTGATGTTCGGCATGAACATGAACAACGTCGCCGTGACCGACGGCGACCGCGTCGAGTTCGAGCAGCGCCTCGGCTATCACGTGGACTACTATCCGGTGTCCTCGCTGATGGAGTATTACAAGAAGGTCACCGAAGCCGAGACGGACGCCCTCGTCGAGGAGTACAAGAAGCTCTACACCGTCAAGATCGACGAGACCGGCGAGAAGGTCTACTGGGAAAAGGTGCGCAACTCCGCGAAGGCGGAGATCGCCCTGAGGCGTGTGCTGAAGGACGAGGGCGCCACGGCCTTCACCACCAACTTCGACGACCTGGGCGACGCCGACGTGGACGCTCCGGACTTCTGCGGTTTCGACCAGATCCCGGGCCTCGCCTCGCAGCGCCTGATGGAAGAGGGCTACGGCTTCGGCGCCGAAGGCGACTGGAAGACCGCCTGCCTGTACCGTACGCTCTGGGTGATGAGCCAGGGCCTGCCCACGGGCTGCTCCTTCCTGGAGGACTACACGCTCAATTTCGCGGGCGACAAGAGCTCCTGCCTGCAGAGCCATATGCTCGAGATCTGCCCGATGATCGCCAGCGACAAGCCCAAGCTCGAGGTCCACTTCCTCGGCATCGGCATCCGCAAGCAGCCCACCGCCCGCCTGGTCTTCACCTCGAAGACCGGCCCCGGCATCAAGGCCACCGTGGTGGACCTGGGCAACCGTTTCCGCCTGATCGCGCAGGACGTGGAGTGCATCGAGCCCAAGCCGATGCCCAAGCTCCCCGTCGCCTCGGC
>JAFZBH010000069.1 GCA_017561865.1 Bacteroidales bacterium
CCGTGCGCAGCCTCGCGCACACCCGCCCGCCGGCTGCCGCGAAGCAGAAATATATGGCATTTTGGTGAAGGTCCCATTTCAGTGCCGGGACCTTCACCATCAGAATCGGCTCACAGTTTATCTAGCTGTAGATTGGCTGGGGAAGGTCTGACCTTTAAAATGGGACCTCCCCCAAAAAAGGCCTCAGCCTTGCCGATTCCGGCGGAGAAGGCTGGAGGAAGGCGGTTTTCGGACAGGAAAAAGCGGGAAAACCCTATTACCGGTTCGGACGGTGGGCGGCGGCGCGGGCGGTGCGTTCGGCCTCGAGGATGCGGGGACGGTCGGCGGGGTCGGTGCAGGCATCGAGGAAGCGCTCCCAAATGATCTGGACGGCTGCCGGGGCGGGGTGGACCAGGTCTTCCGCATAGAAACGGTAATCCCGGAGCTCGTCTGTCAGGATCTCGTACGCCGGGAAGTAACTGACGACCGGGACGGCGAATGTTGATAACAGCTGTTGGACGGCTAGATGCAGCGTGGATTTGGAGACCGTGTTGGCGTGGGCGCCGTCGCCGAGGTGACGGATGGGGGAGACGGTCAGCAGGAACTGCTTGTCGGGATGGCCCAGGATGATGTCGCGCAGCAGTCCGGTGCAGGCGTCCACGCCCAGCAGTTCGTGCGAGAACTCCGCCGCGGGCCGCTTCAGGCAGTTGGCCACGACGCTCCGGCCGGGCCGCTCCAGCGAGCGCCATACCCAAGCCGTGCCCAGGGTGAGGATGACGCGGGTGCAGCGTTTCCAGCGGGCGGCATCCTCTGATAGACGCGCGTTCGCGTACGCGAGGAACTCCTCCGCCGAAGGGCGGGCAAAGGACGTATGGTGGGAGAAACTGCCGATGCGTCCGTCTCCGGCGCCCAGCGGGACGCAGTCCCGGGAA
Organism: Bacteroidales bacterium; assembly: GCA_017561865.1. Classification (GTDB taxonomy): domain Bacteria; phylum Bacteroidota; class Bacteroidia; order Bacteroidales; family UBA932; genus Cryptobacteroides. Next base: position 912 of record JAFZBH010000069.1, read on the forward strand.
GTAAATGCTTCGCCGCTGTCCAGCCGGCGGACGGCGTCGGCGATCGAAGCCGGATTGTACAGCGTCCCGAAGGGGTTGCGCAGCACATCGAACCCGGCGTCGGTCAGGCGCGCGCCCATCGCGTCCGCAAAGCAGCTGCCGAGCACGCAAACGGGCTCGCAGAGCGGAAACTCTATCGCCTTTTCGCAGGGAACTTCGGTAAACAGTTTCATAATTCTTCGCAAATTTAGTAAATTCGCACATTATGAGACACGTACTGATAACCATTTTTACCGCACTCCTGCTCTGCGCCGCCTGCACCCCGCAGGTGCGCACCCTGCATATCGTCACCACGGGCGACGTCCACGGCAACTGGTTCGACGCTCCCTACGTCGACGGCCAGTCGACGAAGACCAGCCTGATGTCCGTGGCGGCCTGGGTGGACAGCCTCCGGAAGGCTGTGGGGCCCAGGAACGTCCTGCTGCTCGAAGCCGGCGACTGCCTCCAGGGCGACAACGCCCCCTATTACTACAACTATGTCGACACGACGGGCGAACACCTCTATGCCCAGCTGGCCTCCTATATGAAATACGACGCGGTGGCCGTGGGCAACCACGACATCGAGACGGGCCATCCGGTCTATGACAAGCTGAACCGCCAGCTCGCCGCCCGCGGGATTCCCTTCCTGGCTGCCAATGCCGTGCGCAAAGACGGCGGCGAACCCTATTTCACCCCCTACAAGGTCTTCCGCCGCGGCGGGATGAAAGTGGCCGTCATCGGTTTCACGAACCCCAATATGCGCGCCTGGCTGTCCGAGCCGGTCTGGAGCGGCATCGAATTCGAGTCGCTCATTCCCTGCGCGCAGCAGTGGGTCGACCGCGTGCGCGAAAAGGAGCATCCCGACGTGGTCGTGGTCCTGACCCATTCCGGGACCGGCGAGGGAGACGGAGAGAGCCTGGAGAGCCAGGGTCTGGACCTGCTCGCGACCCTCAAGGGAGCGGACGTGCTGGTGTGCTCGCACGACCACCGTCCCTTCGTCAAAGAACAGAACGGGACCGTGCTGGTCAACGGCGGCGCCCGGGCGGGCAACGTCGGCCACGTCGAGGTCGTCCTCGACAAGGGCGGCAAGGCCGTCCGCGGGGAGACTGTCCGCCTGGACAAGGGCAAGGTGGACGCCGCGATGGAAGAGCATTTCCGCCCTGCCTTCGAGAAGGTCCGCTCGTTCACCCTCCAGCCCGTGGGCGAGCTCGCGATGGATCTGCACACGCGCGACGCCTACCGGGGGATGTGCGACTACGTCAACCTCGTGCACACGGTCCAGCTGGGCGTGCCCGGTGCGCAGCTGTCCATCGCCGCTCCGCTGACCTACGACGGCACCGTCAAGGCCGGAGAGGTGATCTACAACGACATGTTCACCATCTACCCCTACGAGAACCAGCTCTACGTCGTAAGGCTGAAAGGCTCGGAAATCAAGGACTACCTGGAGTATTCCTACGATCATTGGATCCGCACCCCGGGTGAGCACGTGCTCAGGATCTCATCGGCGCCGGACGCCCGTACGGGCGCCGCCCGCTGGTCGTTCGACGAAAGGACCTATAACTTCGATTCGGCCGCAGGCCTGGTCTATACCGTGGACGTGACGCGTCCGGCGGGCAGGCGCGTGCACATCCGCTCGCTCGCGGACGGCTCGGCCTTCGACCCCGAAGGCTGGTACAACGTGGCGATGACCTCCTACCGCGCCAGCGGCGGGGGAGACCTGCTCATCAAAGGTGCCGGGATCCCGCGGGAGGAGACGGAGGAGCGGATCGTGGCCCGTTATCCCGAGATCCGGGAATACGTCTACCAGTTCTTCAAGGAGCACGGAAGGGTGGACGCCGCGATGATCGGCGACCGTTCCCTGTTGGGAGAGTGGCGTTTCGTACCTGAAAAGAGGGTCGCTCCGCTGATGGAAAAGGATCTGAAACTTATCTTCTGAAGCCCTTGAGGCGCTGCTGGAGCGATCCGTCCACGGCCATCTTCATCATCTTGCGGGTCTGCTCGAACTGCTTGATCAGCTTGTTGACCTCCGCCAGCGAGGTCCCGGAGCCTTTCGCGATGCGATTGCGGCGGGACCCGTTGAGGCATTCGGGATGCTCCTTCTCATAAGGCGTCATCGACAGGATGATGGCCTCGGTCGGCTTGAAAGCGTCGTCGGGGATGTCCACGTCCTTGAGCGCCTTGCCCATCCCCGGCAGCATACCGGCCAGGTCCTTGACGCCGCCCATCTTCTGCACCTGTTGGATCTGGTTGTAGAAGTCGTTGAGCGTGAACTGGTTGTGGGCGATTTTCTTCTTCAGGGCGCGTGCTTCCTGCTCGTCATACTGCTCCTGGGCCTTTTCTACGAGGGAGACGACGTCGCCCATCCCCAGGATGCGGTCCGCCACGCGGGCGGGATAGAAAATGTCGAGCGCCTCCATCTTTTCGCCCGTACTGACGAATTTGATGGGCTTGCCGGTGACGGCCCGGATCGAGAGCGCGGCGCCGCCGCGCGTGTCGCCGTCCATCTTGGTCAGCACCACGCCGTCGTAGTCGATGGCCTGGTTGAAGGCGCGGGCGGACTCGACCGCGTCCTGTCCGGTCATCGCGTCCACGACGAAGAGCGTCTCCGTCGGAGAGACGGCCTTGTGCAGGGTGGCGATCTCCTCCATCAGCTCCTGGTCCACGGTGAGGCGGCCGGCCGTATCCACGATCACCACGCTGTAGCCCTGCTGACGGGCATACTGGATGGCATCTTTCGCTACCTTGACCGGATCTTTCTGCTCGTCCTGGGAGTACACTTCCACGCCGACCTGCGCGCCCAGCGTCTTGAGCTGGTCGATGGCGGCGGGGCGGAAAGTGTCGCAGGCTGCCAGCAGGACCTTCATCCCGCGCTTGCTCTTGACGTGAAGGGCCAGCTTGCCGCAGAAGGTCGTTTTACCGGAACCGTTCAGGCCGGCGACGAGCACCACGGCGGGCGACCCTTTCAGGTTGGGCTCGGTGTGCTCGGCGCCCATGAAGTCGGCGAGCTCGTCGTGCACGATCTTGACCATCATCTGCTGCGGCCGGACGGCCGTCAGCACATTGGCGCCCATCGCCTTCGTCTTCACCCGGTCACAGAACTCCTTGGCCACCTTGTAGGACACGTCCGCGTCGAGCAGCGCCCGGCGGATCTCCTTGAGGGTCTCGGCCACGTTGACTTCGGTGATCTTCCCTTCGCCCTTCAGGATCTTGAAGGACCTCTCGAGTCTGTCTGACAGATTTTCGAACATATGCTGATATGCAACTAAGCTTGATTAAAAACACGCAAATATATGAAACTTTTTTTACATAGGCTGATCCGCCGGGGCTTTTCCCAGGCCCAGCGCAGACATATGTACCGCATCCGGGACGCCGTCGAGGGCTGGGTGCTCGCCAAGGGTTACACCCGGCCTCTCGCCACCGCGGAAGAGATCGCCGCCGACATCGGCATCCCGGCCGACGAGCTGAGCCGCTACATCCATCTGCTCTCCGGCAAACCCCTGCTGACCTGGCGCAAGGAACTGCGCATCCTCGAAGCGCAGCGCCTGCTCAGGGACTATCCCGATATGCCCGTGTCGATGATCGGGGAGATGGTCGGCATCGAAGACAAATCGAACTTCCGCAAGCAGTTCACGGAGGTGGTCGGAATGACGCCCCGGCAATGGCGGGAGGGGATGCTGCGCTGAGACGTGCGGACCGGGCGACCGGTCCGCTTTTCATTTGCGGAAAAGTTCGCGCAGGGCGTCCCGCAGCAGGCGCACGGTGTTGAAGAGGATGACGGCAGCGATGACCAGGCTGATGGCCGGGTCGATGACGTGCAGCCCGGTCAGGCTGATGACGATGCCCGCTACCACGACGCCCAGCGACAGGAGCGAGTCCGTGGCCATATGCAGGAAGGCGGCGCGCGTGTTGATGTCCCGGCGGTGGCGCATCAGCAGCCAGGCGCTCAGTCCGCTGACGAGGATGCCGACGGCGGCCGTCCAGGAGACGATCCCGCCGCTGACCGGCTCCGGGTCGGAGATCTTGTGGACGCACTCGGCCACGATGACCCCCACGGCCACCAGCAGGATGAGGGCGTTGACGAGGGCGATGCCGGCCGACACCCGCTGGAAATCCCGTTTCCCGGCGAGGTGGAAGCCCACCAGGGCGATGAGCAGCGAGAAGACGTCGAGTAGTTTGTGTCCGGCGTCGGACACCAGTCCCATCGAATGGGACAACCAGCCGGCCGCGACTTCGAGGATGACGAAGGCGAAGTTGAGCAGGATGGCGATCAGATAGGCTTTCCGGGCGGCCTGGCCGTCCGTGGCGGGGGCGATATGTTGATGATGATCGTGCATGGGGAATCAGAATGAGACGCGCAGGGAGACCTTGAAACCGTTCTTTTCGGCCGGGTCCAGGCCTTCCGTGTAGCTGATGCGGCGGATGTAGTCGACCCGCAGCAGGTTGAATATGTTTTCCAGTCCGACGGAGTATTCCATATAGGGCGTGCGGTCCAGGGTGCGCGTGTGTGCGGGGAAGGTGTACAGCCCCTCGCCGCCCAGGGCGGGATTGTTCCTGTCCGACAGGGAGCCCGCGAGGGCGCGGAACGAGGCGACTTCGCGCAGGCCGAGGGTGTTGATCAGCGGGATGCGGTTGAGGATCCAGCCTTTCAGGAAATAAGTGGCGGAGAAGCTGGCGTAGCGGTCCGAGACGAACTCCATCGGGCGCATCAGGTTGAAGGCGTCGTCCTGCAGGATGAAGGACAGGTTGGCGTTGGGGGTGAAGAGTTTGGGCAGCGGCACGCTGTTCCAGACGATGCCGCCCTGCAGCGAAGCGTCGATGTGTCCGAAGGCGGAGAGCCATATGCGCTTCTGGGCGGAGAGTTCGGTGCGGTTGTACCAGAAGCGGCCGTCGAAGCGTCCCACGGTGTGGGTAAGGGTCAGCACGGGGGCGTCGCGGGTCAGCAGGACGGGCGCTTCCTTGCCCAGGCGGCTGGAGAACATCGGCTCGCCCGGGGCGTAGCGCAGGCGGGTGGTCCAGCTCAGGTCGTCGAACAGCCTGACAGGCTCGAGCGAGCCGTCGGCGGCGATGCGCTGATAGCTGAGCGATCCCGTCGGTTCCACGCGGTCCAGGCGAAGGCGGGAGTCGAGCGACAGGCGCGAGATCCACTCCCGCTCCCAGCCCAGCTGGAAACGGCGGACGTACTGGAGGGGCTGCACCTCGATCGAGCTCATCATGAAATGGTCGCGGTCCATCAGGGAGAAACTCTGCCCCGGGGCCTCCAGGTCGTAACTGGCGCTCAGGATCAGGTTGTGCCGCAGCGGCTCGTAAGGATGGTAGTCCCGGGGCACGAAACTGTGGACATAGGTCAGGCCGCCCTTGGGGCGCTTGTCAGCGAAGCCATAGGCGGCGTAGGCGCTCAGGAAGTTGCGGTCGCTGAGGTTGGCCGTCGTCATCCCGCCGACGCGCAGGCGGAAGCCTTCGACCGGGTCGTAGTGGAACAGGCTGGACAGCGGGCCGTAGTCCCAGCGGCTCTTGCTGCGGTCGCGGGCGGTGGGCATGAACTCCGTGGACACGGTCTCGATGGCGTCGATCACGTCGCTCAGGCGCGGCTCCTGCCGGATCTCGGTCTTGAGGCTGTCCAGGACGCGTTCCTTGGCGCTGAGCGGCTCGGTGCGGATGGCGTGCCAGTACTCGTCGGGGCGCCACCAGTCGGGGTTGTAGACGACGGCGTCGGGCAGGAGAGCGAGCGTGTCGGGCATCGTCGCGGCGGGGGAGAAATCGTAGTCGTGGTGCGTCACGCTGCGCTTGGCGTAGAGCTGGCGCATCCACCGGAAGACGTAGAAACGGGCGTAGGTGTTCTTAGCGCGTGGAGCCCACCAGCCTTCCGGAGTCTGGAAGAAATCCTCTTCGACGGACAGCTCGCTGACGTAGTTGAGGTTGATGCGGGCCGGGATGCCGAGGGTGTATCGCTTGAGGGCGTAGGTGCTGTCGTTGACGACGTACAGGTGCCCGGTAAAGCCGTAGCTGCGGTTGTTGGCCGGCACGAAGGTGAGGTCGATGCACTCCGTCCCGTCCACGGACAGCGTGTCGGAGATGTAGTATTTGTAGAACGTGGTGGCTAGCGGGGAGGACAACGGGCTGACGAAGCGGTTCATCAGAATGTTGATATTGTCGTCACAGATGTCGGAGTCCGCAAAGATCGCCCGGATGTTGGCCCCGACGGCCCCCTTGTCCAGGAATTCCGCGATGCCCAGCAGCCGCCGGCGGCGCACGAAAGTGCGCGTCTTGCCGCTTGCGCGCTGGTAGTAGGTCTGCTCGTCCTGCTCGAGCAGCGAGACGGGCAGCACGGGCGTCTGCCCCTTGTCGAGCGTGTCGACGTATTTCTCGAAGAAGGGGAAATGGCGCCAGAAGTGGCTGCTGTCGAAGTCGACCCGGAAGTCGTCCAGCGACAGGACCAGCTTGTCGTAGTCCTCGGACTTGAACTGGGCGAAGTTGTGGACGTGGTTGCGCTCCTTGTGGGCGATGACGTTGCGCACCAGCTGCACGGCCGGATTGTCGCGGCGGCGGTAGCGGCCCTCGCGGCCGCGCTTGGGCGTGACCACGACACCCTGGAGGCCGTAGGCGTCGCTCTGCATCGCGATATTGAGTTCGGTGGTGCTCACCCCAGCCGGGACTTCGACGTTGACCGTCTGGTAGCCCAGCATCTGGAAACTCAGGGTGGTGACGTCGCGCAGGTTCTCGATGGAGAAGGCGCCGTCCGGGTCGGTCATCGTGCCGATGCGCGTGCCCACGAAGATGACGGACACGTAGGGGAGGGGTTCGCCCGTCTGCGCATCCGTCACCACGCCGCGGACCCGGGTGGGCGCGGCGTACAGACAAAAGGCGGCAAGCAGCGCCGCCGCCAGCAGGCAGGCTTTGCGAAACATCGCCGCAAAGATACGTAAAAAAGGGCTAACGCAGTGCGCGCATCGCGTTAAGTACAGCGAGCACGGTCACGCCGACATCGGCGAACACGGCCATCCACAGCGTCGCGAGCCCGCAGGCGGCCAGCGCGAGCACGAGCAGCTTGACGCCGATGGCGAACCAGACGTTCTCGCGGGCGATGCGCAGCGTCCGCCGGGCGATGCGTATGGCGAGGGCCAGCTTGGAAGGCTTGTCGTCCATCAGG
>JAFZBH010000070.1 GCA_017561865.1 Bacteroidales bacterium
CACCGCGGGCCGGACTGGAGCGGCATCTGGTGCGGCGGCAGCGCCGTGCTGGCGCACGAGCGGCTGAGCATCGTCGACCCGGAATCAGGCGGGCAGCCGCTCATTTCCCCGGACGGGAAGCAGGTGCTGGCGGTGAACGGCGAAATCTACAACCACCAGGAGATCCGCCGCCGCTATGCCGGGAAGTACGAATTCCGGACAGGCAGCGACTGCGAAGTCATCCTCGCGCTCTACCGCGACAAGGGGCCGGATTTCCTGGAGGAGCTGAGCGGCATCTTTGCCTTCGCGCTCTATGATGCGGAGCGGGACGCTTTCCTGATCGCGCGGGACCCCATCGGAGTCATCCCCCTGTACATCGGCTACGACCCGGACGGGAAGATCTACGTGGCGTCCGAACTGAAGGCCCTGGAAGGGGAGTGCGAGCGCTATGAGCCTTTCCTCCCCGGCCATTGCTATTGGAGCAAAGAACCGGGGATGAAGCGCTGGTACAGGCGTGACTGGATGTCGTATGACGCGGTCAAGGACAATCCCGCCGACCCGGCGCAGCTCCGCGCCGCATTGGAGGCGGCGGTCAGGCGCCAACTGATGTCCGACGTTCCCTACGGCGTGCTGCTGTCCGGCGGCCTGGATTCGTCCGTCATTTCGGCCATTGCCGAGAAATTCAGTGCGATGCGCATCGAGGACGACTCCAGGACGCGGGCCTGGTGGCCGCGTCTGCATTCGTTCGCCGTGGGCCTGAAAGGGGCGCCGGACCTGGAGAAAGCGCGGAAGGTGGCAGAACACATCGGAACAGTCCATCATGAGATTAACTATACCATTCAGGAGGGCCTGGACGCGATTCGCGACGTGATCTACTTCACGGAGACCTACGACGTGACGACCGTCCGGGCTTCCACTCCGATGTATCTGCTTGCGCGGGTGATCAAGTCGATGGGCATCAAGATGGTGCTCTCCGGCGAGGGGGCTGACGAGATCTTCGGCGGCTATCTTTATTTCCACAAGGCGCCTTCCGCGCGTGCCTTCCACGAAGAGACGGTGCGCAAGCTCTCCAAACTCCACCTCTATGATTGCCTGCGGGCCAACAAGAGCCTGTCGGCCTGGGGCGTGGAGGGGCGCGTGCCTTTCCTGGACAAGGAGTTCCTGGACGTGGCGATGCGGCTGAATCCCGCCGCCAAGATGTGTCCGGGCACGACCATCGAGAAGAAGATCGTGCGCGAGGCCTGCGCGGACCTTTTGCCCGCTGAAGTGACCTGGCGGCAGAAGGAGCAGTTCTCCGACGGGGTGGGGTACAGCTGGATCGACACGCTGAAAAGTATCACGTCCGAGGCGGTGTCAGACGATCAGATGCTGCACGCCGCGGAGCGTTTCCCGATCCATACGCCGAAGAACAAGGAGGAGTACTACTACCGGAGCATTTTCACGGAACTGTTCCCGAGCAATTCCGCCGCGCTGTGCGTGCCGAGCGAGGCCAGCGTGGCCTGTTCGACCGCCGTCGCGCTGGAGTGGGACGCCGCATTCAGGAACCTGAACGAACCCAGCGGCCGGGCCGTCGCCGGAGTTCACGAACACGCTTTATAATGCAGGATTTTTGCCAAAAAAACAGTAATTTTGCAGCCCGTATGGAAGATCTCAAGCACGAGTGCGGCGTGGCGATGATCCGCCTGTTGAAGCCGCTGGAGTATTACCGGAACAAATATGGCACGGAGCGCTATGCCCTGAACAAGTTGTATCTGCTGATGGAGAAGCAGCACAACCGCGGACAGGAGGGCGCAGGCCTGGCCTACGTGGACCTGGATGCGCCGGTCGGCACCGAATATATGTTCCGCGAGCGGGCCGAAGGTCCGGATGCCATCACGGAGATCTTCAAGAAGGTGGGCGTTTCGGCCGCCGGCCAGCTGTATATGGGGCACCTGCGCTATTCCACCACCGGAAAAAGCGGCCTGACCTACGTCCATCCTTTCCTGCGTCGCAACAACTGGCGGGCGAAGAACCTGTGTCTGTGCGGCAATTTCAATATGACCAACATCGACGAGGTGTTCAACCTGCTGACGGCCCAGGGACAGTCGCCCCGGCTCTACGGCGACGCTTACATCACGCTCGAACTGATGGGCCACCGGCTGGACCGCGAGGTGGAGCGCCTCTTCGCTGAAGCCGGCGCCCGGGGGCTGGAAGGGCTGGACGTGACGCGCTATATCGACGACAACGTCAATATGGCCAACGTGCTGCGCTCGACGATGTCCCATTACGACGGCGGCTACGTGATGTGCGGCCTGACGGGAAGCGGCGAGATGTTCGCCGTCCGCGATCCCTGGGGCATCCGCCCTGCATTCTACTACCGCGACGAAGAGATCGTGGCCGTGGCCAGCGAGCGGCCGGTGCTGCAGACCACCTTCGACCTGGAGTGCGAGGATATCTGCGAACTCCGGCCCGGCGAGGCGCTCATCGTGCGGCGCAGCGGCGAGAGCCGCCTGGAGCAGATCCTGCCGGCGCAGAAATACAGCGCCTGCAGTTTCGAGCGCATCTATTTCAGCCGCGGCTCCGACCGCGACATCTACCGTGAGCGCAAATGTCTGGGCGAGCAGCTGATCCAGCCCATCCTCAAGGCGATCGACGGGGATGTCGCCAACACGGTGTTCTCCTATATTCCCAACACGGCGGAGGTGGCTTTCTACGGGATCACCGACGGTTTCCGCAAACTCCACGGCGAGGTGCGGACCGAAAAGGTGGTCTGGAAGGACATCAAGCTCCGCACCTTCATCACCGACAATTCCGAGCGCAACGACCTGGCGGCGCACGTCTACGACATCAGCTACGGCAGCGTGCGGCCCGGTCAGGACAACCTGGTGGTCATCGACGACTCCATTGTCCGGGGCACGACCCTGCGGGAGAGCATCTTCAAGATCCTGGACCGCCTGCATCCGAAAAAGATCGTGATGGTGTCCAGTTCGCCCCAGATCCGCTATCCGGATTACTACGGCATCGATATGTCGCATCTGGAGGAACTCTGCGCTTTCCGGGCCGCCATCGAGTTGATCCGCGAACGGGGCCTGCAATACATCATCGCGGACACGTACTGGAAGTGCAAGAAGGGGGATGTCGCTGCGGAGAACTATGTGCGGGACATCTATGCCCCGTTCTCCGTCGAGGAGATCAACCGGAAGATCGTCGAGATGCTGCACCCGGAAGGGATGCAGTCGCCCGTCGAGCTGGTCTTCCAGAGCGTCGTGGGCCTGCACCTGGCCTGCCCCGACCATCCCGGCGACTGGTATTTCACCGGGCTTTATCCCACGCCCGGCGGCACCCGGATGGTCAACCGGGCCTTCGTGGACTACGTCGAAAAAGTCCTCAAGCTGCAGCTGTAGGATATGTTCAAGGTCAGCGATATCATTACGACGCCGCCGGAGGCGTTTTCTTCGGAACTGCAGCAGAAGGTGTATGAGACTTTTGCCGCGCTGGGCATTCCGTTCGGGCGGGTGGATACGGATCCGGGGCTCACGATGGAAGACTGCCGGCATATCGACGCGAAGATCGGCGTGCGCATCGTGAAGACGGTGTTCCTTTGCAACCGGCAGCAGACGGAGTTCTACCTGTATGTCACCACGGACGACAAGCCCTTCGTGACCCGGGAGTTCTGCGGGGCGCTGGGGATTCCCCGGGTGTCGTTCGCCCCGGCGGAGAAACTCTGGGAGTTGACCGGCGTGCTGGTGGGGGCGACGACCGTCCTGAGCGCCGTCCTGCTGTCGGCTGCCGGGGTGCATCTGGTGATGGACCGCGACGTGGCCGAAAGCGAATGGTTCGCTTGCACGGACGGCACGGCCACCTGTTTCGTGAAGATCCGCACGGCGGACCTCCTTCAGAAATACCTGCCCGCGACCGGGCACGGATTGACCCTGATTTGAGACTCTATCCCAGCAGGCGGGCGACGAGCACGCCGAGGTAGTTGCCGACGGCATATCCGATGATGCCGACGGTGATGCCGCTGATGATGATGCGGCGGTTCTTCATCGACTCGGCGATCATCGGCACGAAGAGCGGCGAGTTGATCATTGCGACGCTGGTGATGACGGCCGTGTCGGCGTCCACCTTGAACAGCCGCGCGAGCAGCACCTGCAGCAGCAGGGAGCCGAAGATGACGAACGCGACGTAGGCCAGCAGCCAGATCCCGCTGCTGAAGTCGATGGCCCGTACGTCCACCATCGAGGCCACCACGAGGCTGAAGACCAGCACCAGGTACATCCCCGCGTCGTAGCTTTTCTCCCAGCTGCGGACAGAGGGCAGGAAGGATGCGGCGATGGAGAGGGTGGTGAGCGTGAGGATCAGCACGATCATATTGATCCCCCCGGTCGTCAGGAACGACAGCCCCAGTCCCGCGCCCGTGATCAGGACGGCCAGGCCGATGGCCTTGAGGGTGCCGGCGCGATGCTTGCGCGAAAAGACGCCGCGGTACATTTCCGTCTCGCCGCGTGCCATTCCGCTCTGGACTGCGGCGGCGTTTCCGCTTTCCTGGCGGGCGTTCCGGAAGGGGAGGATTTTGCGCGAAAGGCGTATGCCCACCGCCATCAGGAAGGTCAGGTAGAGGAAGCTGACGATCAGGTCGAAGGAATTGAGCAGCAAGTAGGTAGCTTCATCTGCCCCGAGCATCATCTTGACGGCGGCCAGGTTGGGCGTTCCGCCCGTATAGACGCCGACGATCATTCCGGCGACGGCCGGGGCCTCGCCTCCGATACGCCCGCCGAAGAGGAAGAATCCGGCCACGGTCACCCCCACGACGGCTACCAGCCCGATAAGGAGCGATCCCAGCGTCTTGCCGGCCGGCCAGTCCCGGAAGTTGCAGGCGAACAGGATCAGGGGCATCGCCAGCGGGATGGTCACGCTGGAGAGGGCGTCCTGGAGCGGGAACAGTTTCTCGGAGAATCCTTCAAAAGGATAGATCAGCAGGTTTCCGACGACAATGCCGAGCAGATACATCATCAGGATGGCTCCGATCCGGGCGACGGTGCGGCTCCTGCGGCACAGAAGGATCACGCCATAGGGCGCCAGCAGGTAGAAAAGGATCCAGGGGATGAGCAGCAGCATATCTTTCGTCTTTTAAGCGGTCCCTTTGCGCGTGCCTTTTTCGCCGAACACGCACCAGCGGACCACGGGGATGCGGCGCAGAAGCTCGTAGAGCAGGGGAGAGAGGGTGAAGACCGCTACGGCCAGGATAAGGTACATCACCGCCGGGGGCAGGGTGGTGTAGGTCTTCATCATATAGCCCAGGCTGGCGACGACGAGGTAATGGACGATGTAGAGGCCGAAGCTGCTTTTTGTCATATAGGCCGCGAACTTGCCGGTGCGGTCGAATTTCGCCTGGAACCAGGCCATCAGGGCAAGGCAGGCCAGCCAGCCGTAGAGGCAGTTCAGCGGGCTGCCGAGATACCGGGGGGAAGTGTTGTCCTGCCCGAAGGTCGTGACGATCAGCACGATGCCGGCGACGGCCGCGCAGCACACGAGCGGGATCCAGGCCTGTCTGAGCTTTTCCTGCACCTCGTCGTGCGAGAAAACGAAATAACCCAGCAGGAAGGGAATCAGGTAGAATAGCGGCTTATACAGGTTCCAGAGGCCGTCGAGGGATTCAGCCCGGGGGTTGCGGACGAGGGTCTGCTCGCCGACCCAGAACAGCACGCCCAGCAGGATGATCCAGACGATATTGGCCTTTCCGCACCAGGTCCAGAACCTGTCTTTCTTATCCAATGCGCGCACCAGCAGGAGCACCAGGCACAGGATCCACAGCACCTGGATGAACCAGAGGGGGCCGATGCCGCTGATGGCCATCACCGCGTACTTGACCACGCCGGGCATCCCGTCGAACACGCCGCCCCTTGCGGCCACGACGGTATTGAAATATCCGGTCATCCAATGGAGTACGAACAGGCCTATGGTGCCGGGCACCAGGAGTTTGCGCGTGCGGGCCTTGAACCACTCTTTCGCGGATTTCTTCTGGAGCGCATAGCGGGCGCCGATGCCTGCCAGCAGGAAGAGAAGGGGCATAAACCAAGGGTACAGGACATACATCACAATGTCCTGATACTGAGGATGCTCCGGGTAGTCCCCAAAGCCACCTATGCCGCCGAAGACGCCCTTGTTGTTGTAGAAATAGATGACGTGGTAGAACAGCACCAGCAGCACCGTCACCCAGCGCAGGTTGTCAATCCAGTGTTTTCTCATTTCGTCAGGCCCTCCATCGCCTGGTCGATCATAGTTTGAATAATGTCCGTCTTGAGCAGGGCCATCCCTTTCTGGTCACCCAGCAGCATCAGGGCGTCGCCCGGCTGGATGCCGTAGACCTTGCGGGCCTCCTTCGGGATGACAATCTGTCCCTTGTCACCGACCTTCACCACCCCGAAGATGTATTTACCGTCTTTCTCTTGCATTTGTGCGATTTGTTAGAAATTTCTCACAAATATAACTTTTTGTTTTTGTCTTTGCAATACGCTGTCCTTTTTTTCTGAAGCCTCAGGCCGGCCCGGCGGGTCTTCCAGACGGGCGGCCGACTTTTTCGACGGGGCATATCCCCGAACCCCTGCGGCGCTCAAGTCCCTTTCCAACTTTTGTTGCACAAAAGTCCCGGGACCGCGCCGGTCGGCTGATGCCGACTTCGGACAAGTTTGCCGAAAAACCAATTTCCGCTCCGCTGCCTGCCGGGCCGGTTCAGAGCGACTCGAGCCTACAGGCGGCAGCCGGTGCGGAGGCTTTGCGCGGGCCTGCGCACGTTGGCCCCGCGCAGTCGG
>JAFZBH010000071.1 GCA_017561865.1 Bacteroidales bacterium
ACCCATACTTCTGAATCACGCGATTCCACGTACAGGATATCGTCTTTTTTCACGGATACTCTGCGATAATCGGAGGTAAAGGTTATCGGCCTGTCAGACGGGAAGCGCTTGTCCAGCCATCTCACAAGGAGATAATGCCCATAGGCCAGGATGGCCAGGACGGCTGCGACGAAAACGGGGTTCCACAGCATGGCCGGCAGGTCCCATGCCGGGGATTTGGAACGGTCAAGGACAAAGATGAAGAGTATCTGGAAGAGGTAGATGAAAAAGAAGGTGGCCGTCATCACGCCCAGGATAATGTAGATGGTGTCCAGCAGGCGCTGCTTTCTGTTCCTGCCCCTTTCCACTTTGGGGAGGAAAAAGGATAGGGCCATGGCGGCCGGCAGGAAAGACAGGGCCATAATAACCGCGTGTCCCAGGTCATAGTCAAGGCTGGTCAGCAGGAGAGCCGTCAGAAATATGGCGGCCAACCAGTACGCAACGATGATGACGGTCTTCTTCATACCTGTTGCAAAAATACAACAATCTTCCGCGAAAACAAGCCCCGTGTCGATGGCCGGAAACCGGTCAATGGGATTTGACGAAAGGTTGGCTGGATTCGACCTTGCATATTTGCCCGTCTCATACGTACCTTTGCAACAAGGAATTCCGATCCAGAAAGTTTAACTGAAAACGTATCATCATGTATCCTCTTGCTTTCAATCTTTTCAAATTCGTTATGTCCGCCGATCCTTTCGGCATCTGCGTCGTCACACTGCTTCTGATTGCCCTGTTCTTTGCCGCCTGGAAAGCTCCGGCGTGGGTGAAGGAGACAGGTCTTGTTGCCCTGGCCACGGGATGGCTTTGGACGCTCTGTGAGTTTATGGCGATGGGTAGGGCTATTGTGGACAGTATGCCGGATGTGGACTCATACATTATCTGGGGGGCTGTTCCGTGCGCCTTGATCCCTGCCGCCTATGGCACTATAGTCTACATCGTTTCTCTCATCATCCGTATCATCCGGAAACCGAGAATCTGAGTTTTTCTATTTTATAGTTTTTTGCCATCTTTGTTGTCTAACGGGTGTAGATTCGATCAATGAATGATGGATAACAAGGAACAAGTTTTCACCCAACTGGTCCGGGAGCATAAGAGCACCATCTACTCGGTGTGCTATATGTTCTCGAAGGACACGGACGAGATTGACGACCTCTTCCAGGAGATTCTGATCAGGCTCTGGAAGGGTTACGATTCTTTCCGCGCGGAGTCCGATGTCCGGACCTGGATTTACCGTGTGGCGCTGAACTGCTGCCTCAATGCCGACAAGAAAAGGCGGCGGGGCGGCGAGCGGGTACCCCTGAGCGTGGACATCGATCCCTTTGAGGATACGGACGACCGGGCGCTGCAGACCAAGCGCCTGTATGCCCGTATCAATCGGTTGGGTCTGGTGGACCGCGGCATCATCCTCCTTTGGCTCGAAGGCCTGAGCTATGAGGAGATCGGGGCCATCATGGGCATCTCGGTGAAGAATGTTTCCTTTCAGCTGCATCGGATCAAAGAAGAACTCAAAAAGTCCAATCTTTAATCACTCGTGCCATGAACAAAGAAGAATTCGATATCAATCAGGAACTGGAACAGATGCGGCAGGATTATGCTGCATTGAAGGAACGGTTCGACAAACAGCAGATCATCAACGAGCAGTTGATGCAGAGCGCCATGAAAAAAGATGTGAAACGGCTGTTTCTATCTAAAAAGTCGGTACCTGCAGTAATTGCATTATTCATCATTGCAATCATCTTATGTTATGTCCAGGGATTTGACTGGTGGGTTCCGCTTTCCCTCATCATTTATGGTATACTGACCATCCCGGGTGTCTTCTGGGTTTACAAGGGAATCCGGGAGGAAGATATTTACAATGGCGACATCCTGTCAACGACAGAAACTCTGCAAAAGTTCAAAAAAAGGTATGTCATCCTGGTGACGAGTATCTGTATTCTTTTCTTTGCTTTCGTAATCGTTGCGACCCTCTATATGACTTCGATGAATATCAGCCCAGAGCTTATGTGGAGAAGAGGAATTATTATTGCTCTCCTGTGCGTGGCGACACTGGCACTGGAGTATTACTCCGCCAAGCGCTTATTGAGTTCCTGCGATGCTATCATTGAGCGTCTGAAAATGAAAGACGAGTAAAATGGAAGATTTCATCATCAGAGAGATTGACCGCCTGGGCGAGATGCTGCTGCTGATTGCCCGAAAACTCGGCCTGCTGGACGGCGACACGCCGGATTATTCCCTGACGGACGTCAAGGACGAGTTCGGCAAGGCCGGTTGCCCGATCGACCTGGAATCGCTCCTGCAGCAGGAGAACCCGGTCTGGTATCTTGTGGAGGAGGAGAAACTGTCCGACCACGGCCTGGAAAGCTTCATCGACATCCTCTTCCATTCAGATCTGGACGAAGCCCGGAAGACTGCGCTGCTCGAAGACGCCCTGGCTTACCTGGACGGGAAAGGGTATTTCTCGTTCCGGCTTCATTCACTCATCGGGTGAGTGTCGTTCAGGGCGGCCTTGACGCTGTCTTTGTATTTGCGCGAGACGGGGAGTTCCACCTCGCCGACACGGACGGTATCCGGCGAAGAAAGGACGGCGGAGGCAACGTTGACCAGGTAGGAGCGGTGGATGCGGAGAAAATCGTCGCCGAGCAGGTTTTCCCACTGGGTGATTCCGGTCTTGTTGCGGTAGGATTCGCCCGAGGCGGTCACGAGGCGCACCTCCGTGTCGTTGGATTCCACGTAGGCGATCTCTGCCACGGGCAGGGTGACGCTCTTCCTTTCGGAGAAAAAGGTAATCGTGCGGTCCCGGGCCTTGAAACGCTTTCCGACCCATTTCGACCAGACGTAATCTCCGATGGAAAGGGCCGTCAGGATGAGTCCCAGGAAAGCGGGATTGATGAGCATCGGGGAGACTTCTTTGCTGGAGAGATACCCGCCCTGGGTGATTTTTGTCCAGACGAAATAATGGAGGCACAGGATCAGAAGGATCACCGAGGCCAGCACGGCAAGGGACAGGTACACTTTATCCCGCGCATTCTTCGCCTTGGGCATCAGGTATTCCAGCGCCAGGGCGCAGGGGCCGAAGATGAGGCTGATGAGGATCGCCTGGACCGGCGTGTAGTCCAGGCTGACCAGGATGGCGACCACCAGGGCCAGCGCCACCAACCAATATGCGATCTTTGCGACGAGTCTCATGGCTGCACAAAAATAGACAAAAAAGCGTGCGCCTGCAAGGCGGAAAGCCCAACAGGGGGATTTGACGGGCCGGGAAGGGGTTTCGACCTTGCAGAATTGGGTCCGATTGCCATACCTTTGCACCGAACAATAAAACTAACCTGTCATGAAAGAAGAAATCTATTATGTCGTGGACTCCCTGGGAGTCTCCCACCAGGAAACGGTCGAACGTGCCAGCGTGACCCTTCCCCAACTTTTCGTCGAGGGCGGACTGGGATGGATGATCATCATCTCCCTGTTTCTCATCGCCCTTTTCGTCGCCGCCTGGAAGGCTCCCCGCTGGGTGAAGGAGATCGGCATCGGCGCGCTGGTCTTCGCCATCTTCGGGACACTGTTGGGCCTGGCCCAGGTGTTTGATGCCATCCAATCCTTCCCTGATGTCAGCCTCGCAGTCATTTGCGGGGGCCTGAAAGTCACCCTGATCACCACCTTCTACGGGCTCATCGTCTATTTTATCTCCCTGATTCTCCGGGTTATCCAGAAACCGAGAATTTGAGTATCTTTGCGATATGAAGCCTGCCAGATTCTTTTATCCTTTTTTTGCAGCGGCCCTCCTGTCGATGGCCGCTGCCTGCACGTCTAATAAAATCACCCTTACCTGCGACCTGTCTCCGTATCTGTCGCTGTATAACGCGGGCGGAGTCGTGGATTCCGCGTTTGTCCAGCTCAGGCTGCCCGACGGCTCGTACAGTACCCTCGGGAGGGCCGAGGTGGACGGATCGACGATGACCTTCTCCGGCGAAGTGGAGGAGCCGGCCCTCGGGCAGGTTCTGTGCTATATCACGACGCCCGTCAGCAAAGGCACCGCCTCCAGTTTCCTGCTCCTGGAGCCCGGGAAGATCTCCGGCGACGGGAATCTTCTCTATCACGGATCGAAGCTGAACGACGCCGTCAGCGAGGCGGTGGAGGCCCTGAAGCAGTGCGCCGGCGATTCGCTCGCCGTCCTGGGTGTGTTCGACAAGGTCAAGGATACCTGTCCCGACCTGGCGACGGCCTACCTGCTCAGCAAGTCGATACCCCCGGTGCTGGACGTCCAGCGCTGGATAGACGGGTACGAGTCCCTGCCTGAATCCGTTCAGAGTCATCCGTTTGTCCAGCCCTATGCCAAAAGTATGTACGCAACGCGCGCCGCCCAGCGGGCCCGTGAGGCGATGGCCGTCGGCGCCCGGTACCGGGACTTTTACGGAAGCTGGGAGGGCAAGGAGTATCGCCTGTCCGATTATGTCGGCAAGGGTAAATATGTCCTGGTCGACTTCTGGGCGTCCTGGTGCGTGCCCTGCCGCAAGGAGATTCCCTACATCCTCAAGGCGTACAAGAAGTACAAGGGAAAAGGGCTTGAGGTGATCGGCGTGGCCGTCAAGGACTACCCGGAGGACACGGCTAAGGCCGCCCGGGAGCTCGGCATCATCTATCCCTTCTTCAACGAGACGGACGACAGCGCCTCCGGTGCCTACGGCATTCAGGAGATTCCGCAGATCCTGCTCATTGGCCCCGACGGGACCATCCTCGCGAACGACCTGCGCGGGGAAGACATCGAGAATACGGTCAAGGGATTTATCCGTTAGCCCGGCGTCATTCCGCCTGAGGCTTCATTCCGCAGCCGCCCTGGAACTTGTCCACGAGGTTGATGGCGTAGGCCTCTTCCCGGGACACGGGGGTCTTGGTCCAGTCGATTTCCCCTTCGTGGCCGGCGTAGTCGCTGATGCGGACCGAGCACAGGTAGCCCTCGTCATTGCGCTGATAGGCGCTGCAGCCGGACATCGCGATGCGGTTACGCTCCTGCTGGCCCTGTTTCGAGACGATGTGGCACCACTCGATGACGCAGGTCCTGCCGTCGTCGATGATGGTCTCGTAGCGCATCCCGACGCAGGCGGGGATGTAGGTGGCCAGGCCATAGCCGAAACGGTGGGCGTTGCGCGACATCTCCTCCTTGGGAAGGATGGGCGTCCCCCAGGGATCGTAGCCGCCGATGATGCAGTCGTCGGCAAAGGCCGCGTGGATCTTGTCCGGATCGCAGTACGGAGCGTGGTGCAGGGCTTCATAGTAGGCCCGCATCGCGCCGGTGAGCAGGCCGGGATCGCCCATTTCGTAGTGTGCCGGCTTGAAGATGGGTTTGCGGTAAGGCGTCTGGTCCGGGATGAACGAGTAATGCGTGTACATCCGGACCTCCTCCAGCAGGGATGGGGTGCGCAGGTCCGTGATCACGAAGAAAGGCACTTCCTCGATTGCGCCGTCCACCACGAACTTGAACACGCCCTCCAGGGCGATCCGGCCGCCCCCGATGGTTTGGAAGACGGGGGTGAAGGTGGCGGAAGTGGCGTGGAACTTCTCCAGGAAGCCGCCGGCGAAGGCCCGGATGTCGTCCAGGCCCTCGAAGCGCCCGTAAGGCGTGTCGACGGCGGGCAGCTCGTCCCAGAACAGCTTCTTTTCGCGGAACAGCGCGGCCACCTGCTCGGCGTTGCCGGCGCTGAGGGCGTTGGCGAAAGCGAGGTCCGGGGTGTCCGTGCGGATCTCGCCGCGGGGCATATCCTGGTACAGGCGCTCCAGGTTGCACGCTTTGCGGACCGGCAGTTCGTCCGCGGTCTGAGGGGCCGGCGCTCCGCAGGCCTGCAGCAGGAGCAGGGCGGCGCCGGACAGGAGCAGGAATCTTCTGATCATAGGGTTAGAGCTTGTCAAAAGTGATCTTGTATATTTTCGAAGTGGTGTCGTCGCCGACCCAGATGCAGCCGTGCTGATGGTCGATGCAGATGCTTTCCCCGTTGTCGATGAAGGGGACGGACCAGCAGGCCTGCACCTCACCGTCCAGGGTGCAGAGGTTAAGGGTGCGCGTCTCGCTGTCGGCGATCCAGAGTACGTCGCGGACCGGGTCGTAGCATAGGTCGGCGATTTCCGTGACGCCCACGAGGTCGGTGTACGAGGTGACGCCGCCGTCGGCAAAGCGCATCAGCCGGATGGGTTTGCGCTGGTTGCCGACCAGCAGGGTGCCGTTCTTATAGAAGGTGATGCCCTCCAGGCCGTCGTTGGTGCCGAGACCGACGTCCGAAATGACGCCTAGCAGTTCGGAATCCTTGTAGGGCGCCCGCAGGCGGCGGACCTCCTGCTTGCGTTCGACGATATAATAGACGTCTCCGGTCTTGGGATCGATGGTCACGCCCTCGCAGTCCATCTCGTCTTCAGTGTAGAAGGGCGTGGTCGTGCCGTCCCAGGCGATGTGATAGACTCCGTTCTCATCCGATGCGGCCAGCAGGCCGTTTCCGTCCGGTGCGAGGCAGAGGCCGGACACCTCCGGACACTCCGTGGTCAGGGTTGTGTAGGAAAGCATCCGGGGCTGGTAGGACGACGGGCTCACGTGGATGATGACCCGCCGGTAGGCCGGCAGGCTGAAGGGGCCGTCGTCGTGGACTTCGCAGACAAGGTGCAGGGTCTGCGGGGCCGCATCGTCCGGAATGCGGAAACGGATCTTCGCCGAGGTGGAATCCGTCAGCGTCGGGAGCGGCTTCCCGTCCGGGAACTCCTGGAACCACCAGGCGAAGCGCAGGCCGTCGCCGTCGGGATCGCTCGAGCGCGAGGCGTTGAGCCGGATGGTCTGGCCGGGTTTCGCGTCCATTTCGATGGGCTCCAGCCCGCCCTGGCGGCCGATGCGCACGACAGGGTTGCGGTTGCCCTTTCCTTCGGCGGCCCACTGCATCCGGGCCGCGAAATCGCGGAACTCATCCGGGTAGAAGCGCTTCTCGTAGCGGTCCGAAATATCTTTAAGCGGGGCGCGCCAGTTGGTCCAGGCCTTGGTCCTCAGGTCCGGGGAACGGCCGAACTGGTGGCAGCCGCCCCAGCCCACCTGGGTGGGATCGTCGGGGTCGTTGAGGCCGTTGGGCATCACGTGCAGGAAACTGGGCGTGTCGCCTTCGACGCCCCAGAGGAAATGCGGATACACGCCGCCCAGCGCGCCGTGACCCTGGATTTGTGCGGCATAGGAGTCCCAGTCGGCGCGGCCGAGGGCGTTCTGGTTGAGCCAGGCGCTTTCGTCCCAGACGAGCATCAGTTCGTCGGAGAACTCGCGCCGCAGCCACTGGTGCGAACTGTAGGCGCGGTCGGCGCGCATCGCGTAGACCATATCCTGGTCGGTGATGGTGTAGAGGCGGAATTTCCGCAGGAAGGCCCTCAGCTCTTCGGGCGAACGCTCTTTCTGCACGCGCCACACCGCCTGCGAGAAGGTGTTGGCGCCGCCCCAGACACACACCCAGATGGGACGCGGGTCGTCTTCGTCCGCCAGGCGGATGATCAGCTCGCTGCCCGGCGTGTCGTTGTCTTCCCCGATCACGCCGATGCCGGCGCGCGAGCTGCCGAAGACGGTCCGGGAACGGAGATATCCGGCGCTCGGCCAGTAGCCGAGCTGCTGGCTGCCCGCTTCCTGTTCCGGGCTCAGGAAACAGTCCTGGCCGGAGCGCTTCATCAGCTTGGGGATGTCCTGCTCATAGGCGTCGATGACGCGCTGCAGGTATTCCGCCCACTGCGGGGGATAAGGATCGCAGTTCCAGCCGATGGTGGTGATGAGCGCTTCGATCTCGAAGCGGTCGGCATAGGAAAGCAAGCGCACGGCCGACTCGTTGTCGTCGGGCTCCACGTCGGCAGGGCCGATGTCGGTCAGGACGACGATGCGCGGTTTCAGGGCTGCTTCTTCCTGTGGCTGCGCGCAGCCGAGGCTGCAAAGCAGGAGGACGGGTGCAAAGAGAATTCTTTTCATGCTGCTGAGGTAATCAAAGCGAAGATAGTGATTTTTCCACCCCGCCGGGGACGGTTTTCCGGAAAATGCGTAAATTGCGGTATAGATTACGCAAAATCCGCACCCAACCATCCCGCACTTTTCTTATCTTTGCAACAATACGAATCACTTATGGGCAAAGAATTCACGCTTCCTTACGAGGGCGGGCTGTCCGGAGAGACGCTGCCCGACGGCATCCTGCACAATTACGAGAAGATCTGGACCGACATCTATCCCGAGGCCCGTCCGGCTTCGGCGGCCGTGGCCGACCTGATCGCCGCGTCCATCGCCAAATGCGAGCCGGGCCGCCTGTTCCGGCTCGGCCTGACCACCGGGGCTACGCCGGCTGCGCTCTACGAGGAGCTGGCGCGCCGCTATGCGGCAGGGCAGATGTCCTTCCGCAACGTGGAGGTGGTCTCCATCGACGAGTATTACCCCTCTTCGGGCGACGAACTCCAGAGCCGCAACCACCGGCTCCACGAGGCCCTGCTGGACCGCGTGGACATCCTCCCGGAGAACATCCATATTCCCGACGGGACCGTGTCACAGGAGCGGGTCTCCGCCTACTGCGCGGAGTTCGACAGGATGGCGCGCGGCCTGGACCTGCTGGTGATCGGCATCGGAGAGGAGGGGCAGGTGGGATTCAACGAAGCGGGCAGCAACGAGAAGACGCGCACCCGCACCGTGCGTCTGTCATACGGCTCCCGCAAGCGGCAGTCGCGCCATTTCAACCACGACCTCTCCGCCACCCCGCAGAGCGCCATCACGATGGGCATCGGCACGATGCTCACGGCCGGACGCATCGTCCTGATGGCCTGGGGCGAGGACAAGGCGAAGGCCGTCAAGGCCATTGCCGAAGGGGAGATGACGACGGCCTGCCCGGCCTCGCTCCTCCAGCGCCACGACCACATCCACTTCTTCGTGGACAAGACGGCGGGAAGCCTGCTCACGCGGGTGGTCGCCCCCTGGCTCGTGGGCCCATGCGACTGGACGCCCAAGATGATACGCAAGGCGGTCGTTTGGCTGTGCCAGACGGTCGGAAAGCCCATCCTCAAGCTCACGGACAAGGACTACCTGGAGAACTCCCTGGGTGAACTGCTGGACTCGCACGGCCCCTTCGACAAGATCAACATCGACGTCTTCAACGACCTCCAGCATACCATCACCGGCTGGCCGGGCGGCAAGCCGAACGCCGACGACAGCACGCGTCCGGTCCCGGCCGCGCCCTATCCCAAAACGGTGCTGATCTTCTCCCCGCATCCCGACGACGACGTGATCTCGATGGGCGGCACCTTCATCCGTCTGGTCTCCCAGGGGCACGACGTGCACGTGGCCTATGAGACTTCGGGTGACGTGGCCGTGCACGACGACGTGGTGCTCCAGCATATGGACGCCGCCTTCCAGCTGGGCCTGGCCGACCGTTTCGACGAAGTGCGGGCCCTGGTGGACAGCAAGGTGCCGGGCGAGCCGGAGCCGCGCAAGCTACTGGACCTCAAGGCGGCCATCCGCCGCAGCGAGGCCCGGGCGGCCGTGCGCTCCTTCGGCCTGAACGACCAGACCAACGCGCACTTCCTCGACCTGCCGTTCTACGAGTCCGGCGGCATCAAGAAGAACCCCTGCACGCAGGTCGACGTGGACATCATCAAGACGCTGCTGCGGCAACTGCGGCCCCATATGATCTTCATGGCGGGCGATCTCGCCGACCCGCACGGCACGCACCGCGTGTGCACCGAGGCGGCCCTCGAAGCCGTGGAGCAGCTGCGGGAAGAGGGTTGCGAATGGCTTTCCGACACGCACATCTGGCTCTATCGCGGAGCCTGGATGGAGTGGGAGCTCGGGCGCGTGGACATGGCCGTGCCGCTGAGTCCGGACGAAGTGGTGATGAAGCGCCACGCCATCTTCCGCCACCTCTCGCAAAAGGACATCGTCCCCTTCCCGGGCGAGGATCCGCGGGAGTTCTGGCAGCGCGCCGAGGAGCGCACGCAGAACACGGCCAGGCAGTATGACCAGCTGGGCATGGCCGAATACCAGGCGATCGAAGTATTTCTGAAACTCTGCTAGCATATGAAACTCATCATCCGCAACAATGCCGCCGAAGGCTCCCTGTGGGCGGCACGCCGCATCGCCGACGCCATCCGCGCGAAAGCGGCCCGCTCAAACGACCCCTTCGTGCTGGGCCTCTGCACCGGCTCCACCCCGATCGGGACCTATGCCGAACTCATCCGTATGGTTAAGGCGGGGGAACTGTCCTTCCGCAACGTGATCACCTTCAATATGGATGAATACGTCGGCCTGTCCGTCGAGCACCCCGAGAGCTACCATTCCTTCATGCACCGGCAGCTGTTCGACGGTATCGACATCCTCCCGGAGAACATCCACATCCTGGACGGCAACGCCGCCGACCTGGACGCCGAATGCGCCGCCTATGAAGCGGCCATCGAGGCTGCCGGCGGCTTCGACCTGTTCCTCGGCGGGGTGGGCGAAGACGGCCACATCGCCTTCAACGAGCCCTTCTCCCCGCTGTGCTCCCGCACCCGCGTGATCACCCTGACCCGCGACACGCGCGAAGTGAACGCGCGCTTCTTCGGGGGCGATCCCGAAGCCGTGCCCGCCCGGGCGCTGACCGTGGGCGTGGCCACCGTCCTGTCGGCCAGGGAGGTCGTCATCCTCGCTTTCGGTTCACGCAAGGCGAGGGCCCTGCGCGATGCGGTCGAGGGACCGATGTCGCACTACTGCACGCTCAGCGGCATGCAAAACCACGCCGACGGCATCATCGTCTGTGACGAAGCTGCCGTCGGGGAGTTGAAAGTCTCGAGCTATCGCTATTTCAAGGCGATCGAAGAGGCGTAAGCCTTAAAGGCATCCCAGGAATAATAGGGCCAGGAGTCCGTCTCCAGCGGGAGGCGGGCTTCTTTGCCGTTTAGCAATACCTTGAAGAGGATGTCGGGTTTGCGCTTGCTGCGGTAGAAGACGAAGTGGATGTTGGCGCCCATCGGCACCTGCTGCAGCTGGCACCACACCGGGATCTCGTCGGGGTCGGTGACGTCGTGCCCGAAGCCGTCCACGTCCAGGGTCATCAGCAGCGGCAGGAAGGTGTAGTCGTGGCCGAAGCGAAGGTCGGCGCCGATCTGTCCGGAGGCGATGCGCTCGTCGGCCCGGGCGACGATGTCGTCCACGATGGGCCGGTAGCCCAGGTGCGTGGGCCAGGCGTTGGCGTAAAACTGGAAGTCATCGATCTTCCACAAGGCGATGCGTTCCTCGGGCGTGAAGATGTCCGTGAAGTCGAGATCCGTGTCGAGGCTGTCCATGCCGGCCGCGAAGAAGTAGAGGTATGAGACGAAGTCCCACTGCTCCTGTGCCGGGACGGCGCGGTCCACGTCCGGGAAGAGCCGCGTCAGGATGGTGCGGTAGTCTATCGTCCGCTCGATGTACTGCTCCCAGGTCTCGTCGAAGGAGAGCGGGGTCAGGGGGAAGCTTTCCTCCCGGAAGGGGTTATGGCTGTCGAGGGGCAGGATGGCCGGCAGGAAGCTGGTGCCGAAGTTCTCGAAGATGTCCAGCCTGGGGTTGCGCGCCTTCAGCCCGAGGCAGAAGGAAGACATCGTCATCACGCAGCGCGTCGAGGTGGAGGTGCGGGCCATCACGGTCGCTTTCTTGCGGAAGATCCTGGGGAAATTGTCGAACATCCGCGAGGCAAGCTCCTGCTGCTGCTGCCAGCCTTTGCGCGAAAGGTCCCCGACGCGGTAGCGCACCGACGGGTAGAGGCTGTCGAAGCGCTGCTTGTAGGAGAGGCCCAGCGGCGTGAGGTTGTCCGCCTCGGCCGCCCGGGTGAAGACCGTGTTGAGCCGCTCGTACATATCGCTCTGCCAGGCATAGCGGGCGCCGTGGCGGCCGTAGTGGCTGAGGTAGAAGGGCTTGTAGCCCTTTGGGGCGGGGGTCAGGGCGACAGGTCCTGTCGGGCAGAGGAAATCCGTGCCGGAAAGGTACTCCGGGTGGGCTTTCAGCTGCTCGATGATGTCGCTCTGCTGGGCCCGGGCGCAGAACAGGGCCGCCGGCAGGAGGAGGGCGGCGATGAGGATTCTTCGGATCATTTCGTTTTATTTTTCTGGTTCTTTTCTCGCCATTCGTTGGGGGAGCATCCGTAGATCTGCTTGAAGCGCCGGGAGATGCTCTTGGTGTCGTTCTCGCCCAGGGACAGGGCGATCCCGACCACCTGCTCGTCGGTGTCGAGCAGCAGTTCGGCGAAGCGTTTGATCTTCAGGTCCGAGATATATTGGTAGAGGGTCTGTCCGGTCACTTCCTTGAACCGGCGCTCGAGCAGGCGCCGCGACAGGGCCACCTCGCCGATCACGTCCTTGACCGAGATCTTCTTCTGGTAGTTCTGGTGGATGAACTGGATGGCCTTCTGGATCTGGACGTCATCCGTGGCGAAGGCGGCCGTGGAGATGCGGCCCACGATCTTGACCGGGGTCAGGACGATGTCCTCGCGCGGGGCGTCCGGATTGGCGACCAGGCGCTCGATGAGCTCGGCTGTCCGGTAGCCGCCGTCCTCGATGTCCACCTGGATGCTGGACAGGGTCGGGTTGGACAGGCTGCAGAGCAGTTCGTCGTTGTCCACGCCCATCACCGAGATCTCGGAAGGAATCCGGATGCCGGCCGAGTGGCAGGCCTCGATGAGGTTGTTGCCCTGGTTGTCGTCGCAGGCCATGATGCCGATGGGTTTCGGGAGGCCCCGGAGCCAGTCGGCCAGCTGGTCGCGCTCGTAGTACCACAGGCGGTCGATGTCCTGGAGGTTGTAGATATGGAAGGAGTCGCCGAAGCCCGCCTCCCAGATTTCCCGCTGGAAACCCTCACAGCGCTCGTCCGACCAGCAGACGTCCTTGAAGCCGAAGAAGCCGAAATTGCGGAAACCGCGGTCGATGAAGAAACGGGCGGCCATCCGGCCGGTGCCGACGTAGTCCGCCGTGATGTTGGGGATGGTCTTGAAACGCTTCTTGAAGTCCTGGGCCACGACCACGAGCCCGTTCTTCGCGAAGAGGCTGATGTCGTCGCTCTGCTCGAACTGGCCGACCACGGCGTCCGCCCGCCATTCCTTGGCCATGCGGATGACGCCGGGGATGCCGATCTGCGCTTTATAGGCGGGCGGCATCCGGCGGATGATCCACTGTTCCTTGAGTCGCGAATAGGTCACGATGCCCTTGAGGAGCTTGTTGGCGAAGGACTCGGTGAAGTCCGTGATGATTAGCAGACGGAGCATGTCAGTTGCGATGGTAGGCGATGCCGAGGGCATCGTAATAAGGATATTCGTGGTCCGCCACGATGCTGAAGAAGCGGTCGAAGTCGGACAGGAAGGACGGATCGTCGGGGGCGGTGGTGCCGGCCCAGGCGGGCGTGGCGTTCCAGCCCCGCTCGAAAAGGCCCAGCGCCTTCGGGAAGAGGTAATAGGTCACGTGGTCGAAGCTGCGGAGCGTCTCGGCCCAGAGCTGGCCCTGCACGCCGATGATAAGGCTGCGGCCATTGGGGGTCAGCGCGGGCTTGCCTTCGCCCGAATGCGTCAGGTCGAGGGGCTTTCGGTGGTCGTCCCAGCGGACGGAGCGGTACATATCGTAGGGCTGCAGGCTGAAAGAGCGGCGCTCGTCCACCAGGCCGCCCCAGTTGTGCCCGCGCTCCAGCTTGCTGTCGTTGTAGGCGAAGTCGAGATAGCAGTTGGGGGCACTGGAGATGACGACGGGGATGCCGTCGTTGGCGAACTCATAGGGGAGGACGTCCTGTCCGTGCGAGACGGTCCAGAGGTTGGTCAGGAAGAGGCTGCGCTTGAGCCGCTCCAGGGTGGCGGGCTCGAGGTGCTGGCAGATGTCCTGCCAGCCGGCGAGCTTGACCCCGCGCGCCTCGGCGATGTCGAGCACGCGGCTCAGGTAGTAGTCTTTCAGCCAGCCGATGTCGGTCTTGCCCTTCTCGCGCATCAGGGCCTGGCAGGCGGGCGAGGCGGTCCAGGCGCCTTCCGGCACCTCGTCGCCGCCGACGTGGATCGCGTCGAGCGGCACGCCGGCCTCGGCATACAGCCCGATCAGGCCGTCGAACACCTTCTCGATAAAGGTGTAGGTGGAGGGCAGGGCCACGTTGATGGCGTTGTCCGTGTAGTCCTGCACGGATTCATATTCGGAGCGGTCTTCCGCCTCGGAGAGCAGGCAGGAGGCGTCGCCGGTGTTTCGGGCGCGGACCTCCATCGACTTGATGGCGGCGCGGGAATGGCCGGGCGTGTCGAATTCCGGGATGACGCGGATGCGCCGCTCCCAGGCGTAGCGCAGGATTTCCACGAAGTCGGCGTGGGAATAATAGCCGTTGCCCGGCGAGGCGTCGGTAGCCTTCTTCGCCACGCAGTAGGTCGGCTGCAGGCCGTCCGGCTCTGCGATGGTGCCGTTTTCAAGGAGCGTAGGCAGGCAGCGGAAGGCGCCGTAGGAGGTGAGTTCGGGCAGTTCGTCCAGTTCGATCCTCCAGCCTTCGTCGTCGCCGAAGTGCAGGTGCAGGTAGTTGACTTTATAGTGCGCGAGCAGGTCGACCAGGCGGAGCAGGTCGGCCTTGGCGGTGAAGTTGCGGCTCACGTCCAGCATCAGCCCGCGGTAGGGAAGGTCCGGCCAGTCGGTGATGACGGCGGCGGGAACCGTGCCGCCCTGCGCGTTGCGCCGGATGTTCTCCAGGGTGATGGAGGCGTAGTAGGCGCCGTCCTCGTCGGCCGCTTCCACCCGGATGTCGCCGCCCAGGGTGATGCGGTACCAGCCGGGGGCCTGTCCCGGGACGATTTTCACGACGGAGAGGGCGGCGGGATCGGCCGTTCCTTCCTGCAGGGTCACGCTCTTGAGCCGGGGGACCATATCGTAGGCCGTCGTCGCGACGGGGGTGTATTCAAAGGATTTGACCTCCTCGCAGGGCTGGAAGACATAGCGCACGGGCACGCTCACGGCTTCCTTTCCCTTCTGCTGCAGGAAAAATCCTTCCGGCGCGCGGCACTGGTTGGCCAGTTCGCGCGCTTCATAGCGGAGCGTCATCGATTTGCCACCGGAGCTGGCCGTGGGGATCACGCGGTAGAGCGTGCCGGACACGTGGGCGATTTCGGCCGGCGCGCCTTCTTCCATCGTCACGGGGGTGCGGAACTGGCTGAACCAGAGGGTCCAGTCCGTGCCGGCGGGGGGATTCTGGATTTCGAGGGTATGGACGGTCTTGCCGTCCCCGGCGGTTGCGCCTTCGGTCCAGACGACCCGGCAGGGAGACGTGCAGGCAGCGCCCATTGCGCACGCGATAAATAGGAAAAGGAAGTGTTTGGTGTTCACAATCAGGTGGTTTAATATCTTCGATACAAATATGGAAAAAAAAGCGGAGGGAGGAAATATAATGACGCAAATTGTGCATTTAAATACGCAAAATTGTATTTACGAAGTCAATCTAATCCATACTTTTGCAAAAAAAGATCACATGATGACACTTGGAATTGACGTCGGAGGCACCAATCTGAATATGGGATTGGTCCGGGACGGACGGATCGTCCGGCGGGAGACCAAGCCCTGGTTCCCGAAAGAAATGAACCTCCAGCAGACGCTGGACACCCTCTCGGAGCAGATTTCCGGCCTGCTGACGCCGGACACGGAGAAAATCGGCATCGGCGTCCCCTCCGTGGTGGACGTGACCCGCGGAATCGTCTACGACACCGCCAACATCCCTTCCTGGACGGAAGTTCCCCTCAAAGAATATCTGGAAGAGCGCTTCCATCTTCCGGTGGAGGTCAACAACGACGCCAACTGCTACGCGATGGGTGTGTATGCCGGTTATCCCGCCGACGCCAAGCCCGAGCTGCTGGTCGTCGTGACCCTGGGCACCGGGGTCGGGATGGGCATCGTGGACCGCGGCCGGCTTTTCTGCGGCGCAAACTGCGGCGCCGGGGAGCTCGGCGCCCTGCCCTACAAAGGCGCCACGCTGGAGGCCTACTGCAGCAAGCAGTTCTTCACCGCTTCCGGCCTGGACAGCAGGGAGGCTTCGCAGGCGGCCCGCGACGGAGATCCCGAAGCCAAGGCCTTCTTCGCGAAACTGGGCCGCCACCTGGGCGACCTGCTCTGCACGGTGATGTACGCCTACGACCCCAGCCACATCGCCTTCGGCGGCGGCATCGCCTACAATTATCCGCTTTTCAAGCGCTCGATGATGACGCGCCTGCGCCGCGACTTCCCTTATCACAAGAGCCTTGAGCGCCTTCAGATCGAAACCTGCGTAGGCGATGACATCCCCGTCATCGGTGCCGCCATGTTATAATTCCGACGTATGAAAAAGACTACCCTCGTTCTTCTGCTGGCAGCGGCCCTGTGTGGGTGCACGCAGCCCCAGCAACTGACTCCCGGCAGCCCCCTCGCCCTGAAGGAGGGCTGGAAGCTCTCCCGTGACGGAGGTGCCGAGCGTTGCCCGGCGACCGTCCCCTCGACGGTGGCCGGCGCCCTGTTTGACGCCGGATTCTTCGCCGAAGACCTGTTCGAAGGGCGGCGCTACGCCGAGGTCGACAAGACCATCTTCGACGACCCCTGGACCTATTCGACCACCTTTTCCGTCAAGAGAGAAGCGGGGCGGCACTATGAGCTGGCCTTCGACGGACTCGGCTACTATGCCGACATCTTCCTGAACGGAGTGCAGCTCGCCTCGTCCGACACGACCTTCGGCGTCTTCCGCCGCTGGGCCTACGATGTAACGCCGCTGCTCAAGGGGCAGAATAAACTGGAAGTCCGCCTGCGCCGCGCGCAGAAGGGCGACCTGAACATCGGCTTCGTGGACTGGAACCCCCGTCCGCTCGACGAGAGCATGGGCATCGTCCGCCCGGTGACGCTGCGTGAGCGCGGGGCCGTCTCGGTCGAGGACGTCTTCGTGATTCCCGACCTGGACGTGGAGACCCTGCGGCAGGCCGACCTGGAGGTGCGCGTCAAGCTGCGCAACCTGGAGGACCGCCCGGTCGAAGGCAAGCTCGCGCTCTCCCTGGAAGGCTGCGGCGAAGGGGAAGTGCCCTTCAGCCTGGCCGCGGGGGAGCTTTCGACCCTCATCCTGACTCCGGAGCAGGCAGCCGTCCTGCACCTGGACAATCCGCGGGTCTGGTGGAGCTACGACCTGGGCAAGCCCGAGATGTACCGGCTCAGCGCCAGCGCGGTGCTGGACGGGGCCGTCTCGGACCGGCGTGAGGTCGACTTCGGCGTCCGCAAGATCGAGAGCCGCCTGGTGGGGGAGAACTTCCGCCAGTTCACGCTCAACGGCCGCGACATCCTCATCAAGGGCGCCGGCTGGACCGACGACATCTTCCTGCGGGACACCCCGGAGGGCATCGCCCGCCAGGTGGCCTACGTCAAGGATATGAACCTGAATCTCATCCGCTTCGAGAACATCTGGGGCAAGGACGACACGGTCTATGACCTGTGCGACCGCGAAGGCCTGCTCGCCCTCGTGGGCTGGAGCTGCCAGTGGGAATGGGAAGACTATTGCGGCTTGCCTGAAGTGAACGGCTACGGCTGCATCAACACCCCGGAGGCGGAGGACCTGGCGGTGGCGTATTTCCGCGACCAGGTGGTCCGCCTGCACAACCACCCCGCCGTCATCGGCTGGCTGACCGGCAGCGACCGCATCCCCAATCCCGGCCTGGAGAAGCGCTATATGGAGATTTACGAGGCGGAGGAATATCGCCCGTACGTGTGCTCCGCGAAGAATCTGGAGAGCACGCAGGGCTGGTCCGGCACCAAGATGGAGGGTCCCTATGAGTATGTGGCTCCCGATTACTGGTTCACGGACATCGACGCCGGCGGCGCCTTCGGTTTCAACACCGAGACGGGCATCGGCGCCAACCTGCCCCAGCTCGAGTCCCTGCGCCGGATGATTCCCGAGGAAGGGCTCTGGCCCCTGTCCGAGTACTGGAACTACCATTGCACGGCTTCCGGCTCGGCGATGAATTCGCCCGCGATGCTCAATGAAGTCATCACGGGACAGTACGGTGCGGCCACGGGTCTGGAGGACTTCGTCCGGAAGGCCCACGCCGTGGACTACGACGGCACGCGGGCGATGTTCGAATCCTTCCGCGTGCGGGTACCCGCCTCGACGGGCATCGTGCAGTGGATGCTGAATTCCGCCTGGCCGTCGCTCTACTGGCAGCTTTATGATTACTATGGCGCTCCGACGGCCGCCTATTACGGCACGAAGAAGGCCTGCGAGCCCGTGCAGCTGATCTTCGATTACTATACCCGCAAGGTGAACGTCGTCAGCTCCTGCCCCGAGGCGCGTACGCTCCGGGCCAGTTACCTCGTCTATGACGACGAATCCCGCGTGATGGGCGGAGACAGCCGCGAGATCAGCGTGGAATACCGCCAGAGCCTGCCGGTCTTCGACCTGTGGCGCTATGACGGCCAGCCGCATTTCGTGGCGCTGACCCTGACGGAAGCCGACGGCACGCCCGTCGCCGACAATTTCTATTGCCTCTCCGGCAGGGATACCGAATATGAATGGGCCCGGACCAACTGGTATCTCACGCCGATCACCCGCTACGCCGACCTTCGCTTCGCGTTTGCGCAGGAGCCCGCAGAGGTGGATATGAAGGTGGACCAGGCCGGGGATCAGTACACGGTGACCCTGACCAACAAGTCTTCCGCCATCGCCTATATGAACATCCTGAAGGCCCTGGACGCCGACGGGCAGCTGGTCGTGCCGGCCTGGTGGAGCGACAATTTCTTCCCGCTCCTGCCCGGCCAGAGCAAGACCGTCACCTGCCGGGCGGAAGGGGACGTGCATTTCATTCTTGACAAATAAATGCCTATGAAGAAGTTTTTCGTCGTCCTGATGCTGGCCCTGGGCTGCGCCGCCGGCGCTTTCGCCCAGACGGACGAGGAGCAGGACATCTCCCGCAACCGCTCGAAATATGCGAACGACCAGTTCCGCGAGGACGACCAGTACACGGTCGCCGAGCCTTACGCGACCGTGACGGTGACGCAGCCGAAGAGCAGGCGGATCAAGAACGTCATCGTGATGATCGGTGACGGAATGGGCGTCGAGCAGGTCGGCTGCGGCTGGGTGCTCAACGGCGGCCACCTCAATATGGACAATATGCCGTATTCCGGCTATTCCCGCACCTATGCGGTGGACCGCCTGATCACGGACTCCTGCGCCGGAGGCTCCGCCCTTGCCACGGGCGTCAAGACCCGGTATTACTATATGGGCGTGGACCCGGACGGCAACCCGGTCCCCAGCCTGCTGCACGATGCGCAGCAAAAAGGGATGAAGACCGGCGTGGCCGTAACCTGCCGCATCAACGATGCGACCCCGCTCGATTTCGTGGGCCACTCGCTCGACCGTGACGAAGAAGAGATCAACGCCGCGCAGTTCGTGGACAGCGGCGTGGACTTCCTCTCCGGCGGAGGCATCCAGTTCTGGCAGGGCCGTGAAGACGGCCGGGACCTGGTGAAGGAAATGGTGGACCGGGGCTACACCTTCGTGGACAATCTCGAAGATCTGAACAAGGTCCACGAGGGCCGCGTGCTGGGTCTTTTCGCCCCGCTCGAGATGGAGCCCGCGCTCGATCGCGGCCCCGTGCTCGAGGACTGCGCGATGAAGGCGATCGAACTGCTGGACAACCGCAAGGGCTTCTTCCTGATGGTCGAAGGCTCCAGCATCGACGACTGGTGCCACCGCCAGAAGGTGGGCTATATGGCCGAGGAACTGTTCGATTTCGACCGGACGGTCGGCAAGGTGCTCAAATGGGCGGAGAAGGACGGCCATACCCTCGTGATCGTGACCGCCGACCACGCCACCGGCGGCCTGACCCTGATCGACGGCAGCCTGCCGGAGCGCACGGTCAAAGTGCATTTCTCCACCAAGGGCCACAACGGCATCCTCGTGCCGGTCTTCGCCTATGGTCCGCACGCGGAGGAGTTCACGGGCGTGTTCGAGAACGCCGAACTCGCCCGGAAGATCCGCGCATTGATGAAGTGAACCTTTTTAACATCAACTAATTATACCTTATGAAAACCATCAAATTCCTCTTGTTCCTGCTGCCGGGGCTCTTCGCGCTGAATGCCGGTGCCCAGAACCTGACGGTCAAGGGAACGATCACCGACGGTGCCAACGGCGACCCTGTCCCGTTCGCATCGGTCGTTGTCAAGGGTACGACCCTGTGGACCACTTCGGACGCCGACGGTAAGTATTCCGTCGAGTCGCCTGCGAACGGCACGCTCTCCGTCGAGAGCCTCGGCTACATCTCCGCCGAGATCGCCGTCGGTGGCCGCAGCGTCGTGGACGTCGTCCTCCAGCCGGATCTCGACCAGCTCTCCGAGGCGGTCGTGATCGGTTACGGTGTCCAGCAGAAGAAACTCGTCACCGGTTCCACCGTCCAGGTGAAGGGCGACGAGCTCGCCAAACTCAACACCACTTCCGCGCTCGGCGCTCTGCAGAGCCAGAGCCCGGGTGTGTCCATCACCCAGAGTTCCGGTCAGCCGGGCCGCGGCTACAAGGTCAACATCCGCGGTATCGGCACCATCGGCGATTCCGAGCCGCTGTATGTGATCGACGGCGTGGCCGGCGGTGACATCAACGCGCTGAACCCGAACGACATCGAGTCCATCGACATCCTCAAGGACGCCGCTTCGGCCGCCATCTACGGCGCCCGTGCCGCGAACGGTGTCGTGCTCGTGACCACCAAGCAGGGCAAGGAAGGCCGCGTGGTCATGTCCTATGACGGCTACTATGGCGGCCAGTTCATTTCCAAGATGCCGGACATGGTGAACGCCCAGGAGTATATGCAGCTCTATAACCTCGCCCGCAAGAATTCCGGCCTGGCGGAGGTGGACTTCTCCTCCAAGCTCCCGGCCAGCCTCTACCAGTCCGTCATAAACGGTTCCTGGCAGGGCACCAACTGGATCGAGGAAATGTACAACAAGGGCGCGATGACCCAGAACCACGCCCTGAACATCGCCGGCGGTACCGCCGACCACAAGTTCTCGATGGGTCTTTCCTACACCGGCCAGGACGGTATCCTCGGCTGGAACAAGATCGAGCCGATGAATGCCGAGTATCGCCGCTACACCTTCCGCATCAACACGGACAACGTGGTGATGAAGCGCAACAACATCGACGTCCTCAAGGTGGGTGAAACCCTCAACTTCAGCTTCGGCCGGAACAGCGGCATCGCTGAAGGCGACATCTACGACAGCTCCCTGCACGACGCCATCGGCGCCAACCCGCTGCTTCCTGTTTACGAAACGGACGCCCAGGGCAACATCCTCGGCTTCTATGACGAAGCGGTCCGCGACCGCGAAGGCTGGACCTTCTTCAACGACGCGAAGCACCCGATCGGCGTGGACTACTACAACCGCGGCCGCAACCTGGAGAAATTCTACTCCCTGCACGCCAGCGTGTATGCCGAACTGCAACCCATCAAGAACCTCAAGTTCAAGACCCAGTTCGGTTACCGCCTGTCCGGTTCGTCCAACCGCAGCTACAAGATGATCTATCATCTGAACACTTCCCAGTACAACGACAACGACGTGGTTTCCCAGAGCATGAAGCTGGGTCACCGCATCACCTGGGAGAACACCCTGTCCTACCACTTCGACATCAACTCCGAGCACGTGTTCGACACCGTCGTGGGTCAGTCCATCGAGAAGTGGGGCATGGGCGAGAGCATCAAGGCCAGCGCCTGGAACAGCATCTTCCCCAACGACTTCGAGCGTGCCTGGCTGTCCAACACGAAGCCGGCCATCCTGAGCCAGATTTCCGCTTCCGGATCTCCCTCCACGGCGGGCGCCCTGGCTTCCTTCTTCGGCCGTGTCAACTATAGCTTCAAGGACACCTACCTGCTGTCCGCCACGGTCCGCGCCGACGGTTCCTCCAACTTCGCCCGCGGACACCGCTGGGGCGTCTTCCCGTCCTTCTCGGCCGGCTGGATCATCAGCAACGAGCCCTGGATGGCACAGACCGGCGACTGGCTCAGCTTCCTGAAACTGCGCGCCAGCTGGGGACAGAACGGTAATGCCAGCATCTCCAACTTCCAGTACCTGTCCACCATCAAGCTTTCCAGCAGCGCAGGTTACTATTTCGCCAACAAGGCTTCGATGTCCACCGGCGCCGTTCCCGGCGTGCTGGCGAACCCCGACGTGAGCTGGGAGACTTCCGAGCAGACCAACATCGGCTTTGACGCCCGCTTCTTCAACTCCAGCCTCGGTGTCACCTTCGACGCTTACATCAAGAACACCAAGAACTGGCTGGTGGACGCCCCCATCGCGGCCGTGTACGGTTTCTCCGCTCCTTACGTGAACGGCGGCGACGTGCGCAACTCCGGTCTCGAGCTGTCCATCGACTATGGCAAGCACACCGGTGAATTCACCTACGGCATCCGCCTGAACGGCGCTTACAACAAGAATCTGGTCACGCGTATCGCCAACGCCGAGGGTATCATCCACGGTGAGGACGACGTCCTGAGCCAGGGTACTTCCGAAATGTACCGCGCCCAGGTCGGTTATCCGATCGGCTACTTCTACGGCTACAAGACCGCCGGCGTCTTCCAGAACCAGGCCGAGGTCGACAGGACCGCCGCCAAGTATGACGATGCCAAGCCCGGCGACCTGATCTTCGTGGACGTGAACGGTGACGGACAGATCACGGATGACGACCGTACGATGATCGGCGACCCGCATCCGGACTTCAACGCCGGCCTGAACCTCTGGTTCGCCTGGAAGGGCTTTGACTTCAACCTGACGGGTTACGGCGCCTTCGGTCAGCAGATCGCCCGGTCCTACCGTTCCTTCTTCGACCGTCCGACGGACAGCTACACCCGCGACCTGCTGAACTGCTGGCACGGTGAAGGCACGTCCAACAAGCTCCCGCTGTGGACCACCTGCTCCGACCGCAACTGGTCGAACATCTCCGATATCTACATCGAAAACGGCGACTTCTTCAAGATTTCCAACGTCACGCTCGGCTATGACTTCAGCCGGCTGATGCACGGTAACTTCCTCAGCAAGTGCCGCCTGTATGTCTCGGCCCAGAACCTGCTGACCATCACCAAGTATTCCGGTATGGATCCTGAAATCGGTTATGGTTTCGACGAAGACTGGGTGTCCGGCATCGACCTGGGTTACTATCCCAGCGCCCGTACGTTCCTCGTGGGTGTCAACATTCAATTCTAGTGCGTTATGAAAAAGTTCTTCAAATATCTTTCGGCCCTTGTGCTGGGTTCCCTGCTTTTCGCAGGCTGCGAGAAATTCCTGGACACGGTGAGCTACACCGAAAGCAATACCAGTAACTATCCCGCATCCGAACAGGATGCCATGCAGTTGGTGACCGGTATCTACGCCGCCCTGAACCAGGCCTCGTACGAGCCCAGCGCCCACTCCTTCATCGCCAACCTCACGATGTCCGACGAATGCTTCGGCGGCGGCGGACAGGATGACTATGAGATCCAGGCCTACGACCACCTGCTCTATTTCGAGCCCAACGCCCAGCTGGACTACTGGACTCCCTACTATTCCGGTATCACCCGGGCGAACATGGCCATCGCCAACCTGGACAAGGTGGAGGACGAGGATATGCGCAACCAGCTGTTGGGCGAAGCCTACTTCCTGCGTTCCTTCTTCCTCTTCGACCTCACCCAGCAGTTCGGTGAGATTCCGCTGGTGACCACCGTGCCGAATTCCGTCACCGAGGCTGCCGAATATCCCGCTCCCGGTACCGTCGAGGAGATCTACGGCACGATTGCCGCCGGTCTGAAGAAGGCCATCGAGATCATGCCGAGCAAGAAGTGGAACGAGTGCGTGTCCGGCCTGCGCCACGCCACCAAGTGGGATGCCGAGGCGCTGCTGGCCCGCGTGTACCTGTTCTACACGGGCTTCTACAGCGACAAGGAAGGCAAGAGCATCACCGCTCTCCCGATGATGGACCTGGAGACTAACGAACTGTCCGGCGAGACCGTCGGCAAGGACTATGTCGTGAGCAAACTCGAAGACTGCATCGCCAACAGCGGCCACAAGCTCGTGTCCGACTTCCGCCTGATGTGGCCGTATATGAACTCCGCCACCAAGGCTGACTACAAGTATGCCCAGGGTGTGGAAGGGACCTGGATCACCGACGACGTGAACCCCGAGGAAATGTTCAGCATCTGCTACTCCAACGTGGCCGAGTCTTCCCGCAACCGCAACAAGTTCGACCAGTACCTGGGCGTGCGCAAGCGCAGCAAGTATGAGGTGAACGCCTTCCCGTTCAGCCGCGGCTACGGTATGGCCACCGTCAACCCTTACGTCTGGGACCAGTGGGAGAAGGACGAGCCGGGCGACATCCGCAAAGCTGCCTCCATCTACAACATCAACGACGAGATGGAAGATCCGTCCAAGTACAGCTGGGGCAACGACAACCAGATGGAAGAGTCCGGCTTCTGGCAGAAGAAATACCAGGCCTGGGGTGCGATCATCAACGGCACGTTCTACTATGAGTTCTCCTCCATCGCCGAATACGGCGGCGCCGGCAGCGACCTGGGCCGCGGGCATTCCCCGCAGAACGTCCAGATCATCCGTTTCGCCGACGTGCTCCTGATGCACTCCGAACTCACCGACGGCAAGGCCCTTGCGGGCGGCAAGAGCGGTATGAACATGGTCCGTGAGCGTGTCGGCCTGCCCGACAAGGCTTACAGCGTGGAGGCCCTGCGCCTGGAGCGCCAGCACGAACTGGCCTTCGAGGGCATCCGCTGGAACGATATGCGCCGCTACGGCAAGGCCTACTGCCTCGCTGCCCTGAAGACCCAGCTGAACCAGCCCATCCGGAACGCCGGCGGAGAGTGGATCGTGATGAAGGATCAGGGCGCCGGCTACGAAGCCCGCTACAACGCCACCTGGGGCTTCCGCCCGTTCCCGGCTTCCGAGGTCAGCCTCTCCGCAGGTGTCCTGAAGCAGAACGAAGGCTGGACGGATGCGTCCGCCCAGTACTCCAACTGGAAATAAACGACTGTTTTTTTGGTTATAATATTGGTTATGGGCAATGGGAGCCGGGCTTTTCGCCCGGCTCCTTTTGTCTCGTCGACAAAAGGAGCCAAGCTTCGCTTATGACAGGGGGGCGTTCCCCCCTGACCCCCTGCGTCGCTATGCTCCGGATTTCTGTTTGCCGAGACCGGATAGCCAGAGGCCGAGCCAGGTCAGGGCGGCGTTGATCAGCAGCAGTTCGAAGCCGATGCGGTAGCCGCCGAACCAGGCGGCGCTGTGCGTGGAGAGCACGTAGCAGATGACCGGTGAAAGCAGGCAGATGAGCGGCACCCAGCGGTCGCGTACGCGCCGGCGGGTCAGGATGCCGAAGAAAAACAGGCCCAGGAGCGGGCCGTAAGTGTAGCCCGCGACGGTATAGATGGCATTGATGACGCTTCCGTCGCGGATGACGCGGAAGCCCAGGATCGTCAGTCCGAGCACCACGGCGGCCCCGGCGTGGACGGCGCGGCGGGTGCGCCGCAGTCCGGCCTCGTCCTGCCGCCGGTCGGCGTGCAGGAAGTCCAGGGTGAAGGTCGTGGTGAGCGCGGTGAGCGCGGAGCCGGAGCTGCTGAGGGCCGAGGCCGTAAGGCCCAGCACGAACAGCAGCCCCACCACGGGCGGCATCCAGGGCGTCCCGGCGGCGTCCGCCCCGCAGGCGACGGTAGGGAAAAGGTCGTCAGGCCGGGCGACGCTAAGGCCCTGCGCCGCGGCGAACTGATACAGCAACACGCCCAGGGCGAGAAACAGCAGGTTGACCGGGATGAAGGCCGTGCCGTAGATCATCATATTCTTCTGGCTCTCGCGCAAGGTCTTGCAGGACAGGTTCTTCTGCATCATGTCCTGGTCCAGGCCGGTCATCGCGATGGTGGTGAACATGCCGGCGAGGAACTGTTTCCAGAAGAAGGCGGGCTCTTTCCAGTCGTCCCAGAACCAGATGCGGGACATCCCGCTGTCGCGGATGCTTCCGCACATCCCGCCGAGGTCCAGCCCCATCACGCGGCCGATCTGCACCAGGCAGAGCACGACCACGGTCAGCAGCGCCAGGGTCTGCGCCATATCGGTCCAGACCAGCGAGCGCACCCCGCCCCGGAAGGTGTAGAGCCATACGCAGAGCATCGTGGCGGCCACGTTCACCCAGAAGGGGATGCCGAGCGGATCGAAGACGACCAGCTGCAGCACGATGGCCGTCAGGTACATCCGCACCCCGCAGAGAAGGATCTTGGACAGCAGGAAAAACCCCGCCCCGGTGCGGTGGCTCCACTTTCCGAAACGCCCCTCCAGCCAGGCATACAGGCTGTTGAGGTCCCACCGGTAATAGAGCGGCAGCAGGACGAAGGCGATGACGGCATAGCCCGCCACGAAACCCAGGGCCATCTGAAGGTAGGACCACTGGGACGCCTCCACCATTCCGGGCACGGACACGAAGGTGATGCCGGAGATGGAGGTGCTGACCATCGCTACGGCCACGGCCCACCAGGGGGACTTGCGCGAGCCGCGCCAGAAGTCCGTGCTGCCCTGCGCCTTGCGGGCGATCCACCACGCTGCACCGATCACGGCGGCCAGATAAAGGGCGATCACGCAAAGAAAAATGGACGGGGATGAGCTCATTTCGGCGCGAAGATACAAAAGAATTCGTATCTTTGACTCTTCAATATGGATGAACTGATCAAAGATCTCTCCGCGCAGGAGTACAAGGAAGGCTTCGTCACCGAAGTCGACCAGGAGTACGTGCCCAAGGGACTCAACGAAGACATCGTCCGGCTGATCTCCGCCAAGAAAGGGGAGCCGGAGTGGCTGCTGGAGTTCCGTCTGGACGCGCTGCGCCGCTGGCAGCGGATGACGCCCCCGCAGTGGGGCCATCTCAAGCTGCCCCGGATCGATTTCCAGGACATCATCTACTGGGCGGCGCCCAAGCGGCCGGAAGACCGTCCGAACGAGATCGACCCCGCGCTGATGGAGACCTTCGACAAGCTCGGCATCCCGCTCCGCGAGCGGGAGATGCTGGCCGGGGTGAAGCCCAAGGGCGAGGTGGCGGTGGACGCCGTCTTCGACTCGGTGAGCGTGACGACGACCTTCCGGAAGACCCTCGCCGAGAAGGGCATCATCTTCTGCTCCTTCTCCGAAGCGGTGCGCGAGCATCCGGACCTGGTGCGCAAGTACCTGGCGAGCGTGGTCCCGGTGGGGGACAACTTCTACGCGGCGCTCAACTCCGCCGTCTTCTCCGACGGCTCCTTCTGTTATGTGCCCAAGGGCGTGAAGTGCCCGATGGAGCTGTCCAGCTATTTCCGCATCAACGCGGCGGGAACCGGTCAGTTCGAGCGCACGCTGATCGTCGCCGATGAAGGCGCGCAGCTCAGCTATCTGGAGGGCTGCACCGCCCCGATGCGCGACGAGAACCAGCTGCACGCGGCCGTCGTGGAGATCGTCGTGGAGAAGGACGCCGACGTCAAATACAGCACCGTGCAGAACTGGTATCCCGGCGATGCGCAGGGCCGCGGGGGCATCCTGAACCTCGTGACCAAGCGGGGCATCTGCAAGGGGACGGGCTCGCACCTGTCCTGGACCCAGGTGGAGACGGGCTCCGCCATCACCTGGAAATACCCCAGCACCATCCTGAAGGGGGATTATTCCTCCTCCGAATTCTACAGCGTGGCGATGACCAACAACTGGCAGCAGGCCGACACGGGCACCAAGATGATCCACCTGGGCCGCGGCACGCGCAGCCGGGTGGTCTCCAAGGGCATCTCCGCCGGCCACAGCCAGAACAGCTACCGGGGCCTGGTGCAGATGGGACCGGCCGCGGAGGGCGCGCGCAACTATTCGCAGTGCGACTCGCTGCTGATCGGCAGCCTCTGCGGCGCGCACACCTTCCCGGTGATCCGCAACCAGAACCCGCACGCCGTCGTGGAACACGAAGCCACGACCTCCAAGATCAGTGAAGACCAGCTCTTCTACTGCAACCAGCGCGGCATCGCCCCCGAGGACGCCGTCGCGCTCATCGTGGGCGGCTATGCCCGCGAAGTCCTGTCGCGCCTGCCGATGGAATTCGCCGTCGAGGCGCAGAAACTCCTTTCCCTGTCACTTGAAGGCGCCGTCGGATGAGCTGGATAGAAATCATATCGGCCCTGCTGGGCCTGACCTGCGTGCTGCTTGCAGGACGCAATTCGAAGTACAACTTCTGGGTGGGATACGTCTACAACGTGTTCCTGTTCGTGCTGTTCTGGCGGCAGCACCTCTACAGTGCGATGCTGCTCCAGCCCGTGTCCTTCGCCATCAATGCGTTCGGCCACTGGCGCTGGACGCATCCCCGGGAAGAGGAGCGCAGCGCCGCCGATTCCACGCGCCTGAAGGTCGGCCACGTCACGAAGGAGGAGTGGCCGGGACTGATCCTGATCGTCTGCGTGTTCGGCGCCGTCTGGGCGATGTGCCTGGACTGGCTGCCCGCCAAATGGCCGGAGACCTTCCAGGTGGACCCGTCCCCCTGGCTGGATTCGTATCTGCTGATGTTCACGCTGCTGGCGCAGTACCTGAGCGCCCGCAAGTACTGGGAGTGCTGGATCGTCTGGCTGGTGGTCAACGCCGCCAACATCGTGCTGTATATCAGCTCCGGCCTGTACCTGATGCCTATCGTCAGCGGCCTGTACCTGGCCAACGGCGTCTGGTCTCTCGTTTCGTGGAAAAAACTCTTCAACAAAAATGAATAACGTCTTACTGGAAATCAGGGACCTTCACGCCGGCGTGGAAGGAAAGGAGATCCTCAAGGGGGTGGACCTCACGGTCCGCCGCGGAGAAGTGCATGCGGTGATGGGCCCGAACGGGGCGGGGAAGAGCACGCTGGGCGGGGTCCTGGCGGGGCGTCCTTCATTCGAAGTGACTGCCGGCAGCGTCCTTTACGACGGGCGCGACCTGCTCGCCCTGAGCCCGGAGGAGCGCTCCTGGGCGGGCCTCTTCCTGAGTTTTCAATATCCGGTGGAGATACCCGGGGTGAGCATCACCAACTTCATGAAGGCGGCGGTGTCCGCGCGCCGCAAGGCGCAGGGCCTGCCGGAGCTCACGCCCGCCGAATACCTCAAACTCCTCAAGGAGAAGATGGCGCTCGTGCAGATGAAGGGCGAATTCGCCCGGCGGGAGGTCAACGTCGGCTTCTCCGGCGGCGAGAAAAAGCGCAACGAAGTGTTCCAGATGGCGATGCTCGAGCCCACGCTCAGCATCCTCGACGAGACGGACTCCGGGCTCGACGTGGATGCGCTGCGCATCGTGGCGGAGGGCGTGAACGCGCTCCGCACCCCGCAGACCGCCGCCATCGTGATCACGCACTACCAGCGCCTGCTGGACTACATCGTCCCGGACGTGGTGCACGTCCTCAAGGACGGCCGGATCGTCCGGACGGGCGGCCGCGAGCTGGTGGACCTGATCGACAGGCAAGGCTACGAAGGCATCGATGGATAACAGGGTATACATCATCGGGCGCGACAGTGTGCCGCAGTATCTCCGGCTGGACGCCGGGGAGGAGTTGGCGATGACCCTGGTCGTGCCGCCGGGCACGGACGTGCAGCTCGCGCTGGAGATCGACCTGACGGGCCCCGGCGCCAGTCTGGACCTCGCGGGGCTCTATCTTTGCCGGGAGGCCGAGCGGGTGGACCTGCGCGTGCTCGTGCGCCACAGCTCGGGCGGCGGGACCTCCCGCCAGCTCTTCAAGGGCATCGTGGGCGGGACGGCGCGTGCCGCTTTCGACGGCCTGATCTACGTGGCGCAGGATGCCCAGAAGACGCAGGCATACCAGGAGAACCACACGATCCTGCTCTCCGATGCCGCCCGGGTGGAGTCCCGGCCGCAGCTGGAGATCTATGCCGACGACGTGCAGTGCTCGCACGGTGCCACCACGGGGTACCTCAATCCCGACGAACTGTTCTACCTGCGTTCGCGCGGCATCCCCGAGGCGGAGGCCCGGCGGCTTCAGATGGTCGCTTTCCTCGCCCCGGTGCTCCGGCGCCTTCCCGAACCGTTAAGCGAAGAAATCTATGCTGGTCTATCCTAACGTCAAGATCAACCTGGGCCTGAGCGTCCTTCGCAAGCGC
This sequence comes from Bacteroidales bacterium, assembly GCA_017561865.1. Lineage (GTDB taxonomy): Bacteria > Bacteroidota > Bacteroidia > Bacteroidales > UBA932 > Cryptobacteroides. The sequence goes on from JAFZBH010000071.1 coordinate 30,108, forward strand.
CCCGACGGCTATCACGACATCGAGACGCTGTTCGTCCCGTATTTCGGGATGTCGGACGTGCTGGAGATCGTGCCTTCGGACAAACTGCGCTTCGTGCCTTCCGCCAACGTGACCTGGGAGGATGACCTCACGCTGCGCGCATACCACCTGCTCAAGGCCGACTTCGACCTGCCGCCGGTGGAGATCCGTCTGGAGAAGCGTTCCGCCGTGGGGGCGGGCCTGGGCGGCGGATCCGCCGACGCGGCTTTCGCCCTGATGGCCCTGACCGAGATGTTCAAGCTCCCGCTGGAGGACTGGCAGCTGGCGGACTATGCCGCCTGCCTGGGCTCCGACTGCCCGATCTTCATCTACAACCGCCCGATGTTCGGCGAGGGCCGCGGCGACGTCCTGACGGACTACGACCTCGACCTGTCGGCCTACGAGATCCGCGTGGAGGTCCCCGAGGGCGTGCACGTGAGCACGAGCGAGGCCTATTCCCGCGTCGTTCCGCGCGAACGCCTGGCCCTGCCGCCCCTGCGCGAGGCGCTGCGCTACCCGGTCGAGATGTGGCCGGACGTGCTCTTCAACGACTTCGAGCCTTCGGTCTTCCCGATTTACCCGGCGGTGGAGGAGCTCAAGCGTAAGTTCTATGCCGAAGGCGCCGTGTACGCCTCGATGTCGGGCTCCGGCTCCGCCGTATTCGGCCTGTTCAGGAAATAGCTCATTTCTCTCCTATGCCGCAAGCTGCAGGACAACTTTCGGAAAACAGCAGGAGGCTGGCGCGCAATACGCTCCTGTTGTATTTCCGTATGTTCCTGCTGATGCTCATCGGCCTGTTCACTTCGCGCGTGGTGCTCAGGACGCTGGGTGTCGACGACTACGGCGTCTACAATGTCGTGGGCGGGGTGGTGACCGTGTTCACCTTCCTGACCACGTCCATTTCCGCGGCGGTCAGCCGCTTCCTGGCCGTGGGACTGGGAGAAGGGGATGCGGCGCGCCTGCGGCGCATCTTCTCGACCGGCGTGATCATCCAGCTGGGGCTGTCCCTGCTGCTGGTGCTGCTCGTCGAGACGGCAGGCATCTGGTGGCTGAACCACAAACTGGTCATCCCCGAAGGGCGCCTGGATGCCGCCCGCTGGGTGCTCCAGTGTTCGCTGGGCGTGTTGGTGGTGAATCTGCTGGCCGTGCCGTACAACGCCGCCATCATCGCCCACGAGCGGATGTCGGCCTTTGCCGTGATCAGCCTCGGCGAAGCCCTGCTCAAGCTGGGTGTGGCCCTGCTGCTGTATATCTCGCCGGCGGACAAGCTGGTGAGCTATGCCGTCCTGATGCTGGCGGTCGCCCTGCTGGTGCGGGCCTCGTACGGGCTGTACTGCCGGCGGCATTTCGCGGAAGCGCGGGGACGCCTGGAGTACGACGGCACGCTGACGCGCGAAATGGCCTCCTTCGCCGGCTGGAGCTTCTTCGGATCGAGTGCCTATGTCTTCAACACGCAGGGCGTCAATCAGGTCGTGAACCTCTTCTTCGGGGTGGCGGTCAACGCCGCCCGCGGCGTCGCCCTGCAGATCGAGAACATCGTCAAGCAGTTCGTCTCCAACTTCCTGACCGCGCTCAACCCGCAGATCACCAAGTCCTGGGCGGCCGGGGACCGGGAATACTGCTTCGAGCTCGTCCGGAAGGGGACCAAGTTCTCCTTCCTGGTGATCCTCTGCTGCATGGTCCCGCTGCTGGTGGAGACGCAGCCGCTGCTGGACTTCTGGCTGGGCGCGGACAAGGTGCCGCCCCACGCCGCCGTCTTCCTGCGCCTGACCCTGGTCGGGCTGCTCGTCGACCTGGCGGGCAATCCGCTGCTCACGCTCGTGCAGGCCACGGGCCGCGTGAAGAATTATTATCTGATCACCGGACTGACCTCCTACCTGGGCCTGCCGCTGGTCTGGTTGGCCTTCAAGCTGGGCGCCGGACCGGCCTGGGCCTATGTCGTGTTCATCGCCGTCTATCTGGCGGTGTTGGTGGAACGCATCGTGCTGGTTCGCCGGCTGACGGACTTCCCGGTCCGGCCATACCTGCGCCTGCTCGCGCTTCTGCTGATGACGCTCTGCTTTGCCCTGGTCGTGCCCATCCTGCTGCACGGTCTGAGCTGGGCGCCTTTCTGGCGCCTGCTGGTCGGGACCCTGGCGGGCTGGGCGGTCGTGGCGCATTATACCTGGTACTACCTGCTGACGGGAGGGGAGCGCTCGTTCGTGCTCCGCAAAGTGGGGAAATGGCTGCCGGACCGCCTTTTCCTGAAGGCGAAATACCGTGCCGTCTTCGACCGTCCGCTGTCCCTGAGCAGGCCTGAACATTTCACGGAGAAGATCCAGTGGCAGAAACTGCGCGACCGTAATCCCCTGTACCATACCCTGGTGGACAAGGCGGCGGTGAAAACTTACGTGGCGGAGCGCATCGGAGCGGAGCACGTGGTGCCGACCCTCGGCGTGTGGGAGGATGTCTCGCAGATCGACTGGGAGGCGCTCCCGCAGCAGTTCGTGCTGAAATGCACGCACGACAGCGGCAGCAGCGTGATCTGCACGGACAAGTCCGTTTTCGACCGGGAGGCGGCCTGCGCGCGGCTTTCGGCCGCCCTTCGCGGCGAGTTCTGGCGGCGCGACCGCGAATGGGCCTACAAGGGCGTGAAACCGCGCATCATCGCAGAAGATTATCTGGGTGCGGGGCTTTCGGACTACAAGATCTTCTGTTTCGGCGGAAAACCGGAGTTCCTATATGTCGCGACGGACCGCGACAATCCGTGCGAAGAGACGAAATTCGATTTCTTCGACACCGCCTGGCGGCACCTCGATATCCGAAACGGCCATCCCAATGCTGTCGAGACTCCTTCAAAACCAGCACATTTCGAGCAGATGCTCCGCTTGGCGGAGGCCCTGGCCGGTGATTTCCCGCAAGTGCGCATCGATTTCTATGAAATGCCTGACGGACGCGTATTCTTCGGTGAATACACGTTTTACCATATGGGCGGCTTCGTACCCTTCGACCCGGACGAGGCCGACCGCCGGCTGGGTGAATTCTTTAAGATTCCGAATCGATGACCATAGACAGAATCGCCATCTATACCTGCATCATCGGCGGCTATGACGAGCTGCAGCAGCCGCTCGTCCTGGAGGAAGGCTTCGACTTCTTCTGTTACGTCGGCCGCGGCGAGAAGAGTGCCGAACGCATCGGCGCGTGGGAGATCCGTGAACTGCCGGAGAGCCTGGGCGATCCGACGCTGGATTCCCGTTGGGCCAAGATGCATCCGCACCTGCTCCTGCCGGAGTATGACTGCAGCGTCTGGATCGACGGCAACATCGCCCTGCTGGACGGGACGCTCTACCGTGCCGCGCGCACCAAGGCCGTGGCGGGGGTCAGATACAGCGGGGTGACGCACCCCAACCGGGACTGCGCCTACGAGGAAGCGCGCAAGTGCCTGGATATGAAATACCTGTCCGTGTTCGGCCTGTTGCGCGTGTGGCTTTTCCTGTGGACGCACGGTCTGCCGCGCCACGCGGGGCTGATGGAGAACAATCTCATATTCCGGCGGCATAACGACCCCGGCATCGTCGCCCTGGACGAACTGTGGTGGAGCAAGGTGCTGCACCTGAGCCGGCGCGACCAGCTGTCGCTGACCTGGTGTCTGCAGCGCTTCGGCATCCCGCGCGACTACCTCCTGCCGCCCGGCCAGAACACCCGCAATCATCCGGGATTCAAATATTTGCTTCATAAATAAATTATTCCTACCTTTGCCGTCCATTCCTCGGGTAGGAATGAGTTTAGGTTTAATTTTTTATCAACAGATTCACAATGGCTGTTAAGATTCGTTTACAGCGCCACGGTAAGAAGAATTTCGCATTCTTCCACATTGTTGTGGCGGATTCGCGCGCCCCGCGCGATGGTCGTTTCATCGAGCAGATCGGTTCCTACAACCCCAACACCAACCCTGCCACGATCGTGCTCAACTCCGAGCGCGCCCTCGCCTGGCTGAAGGTGGGTGCCGAGCCGACCCTCACCGCACGCCGCATCCTCTCCTATGAGGGTGTGATGCTGCGTCACCACCTGGACGGCGGTGTCGCCAAGGGTGCCCTCACCCAGGCCGACGCCGACAAGAAGTGGAACGACTGGAAGGTCCAGCGCGACGCCAAGGTCGAGGCCAAGAAGAGCGGCCTGAAGGCTGCTGCCATCGAGGCCCGCAAGGCTGCCAAGGCCGAAGAGGCCAAGGTCAACGAGGCTCGTGCCGAGGCCCTCGCCAAGAAGGCTGCCGAGCTCGCCGCCCAGAAGGCCGCCGAGGCTGCCGCTGCTGCCGAGGCCCCTGCTGAGGAAGCCGCCGAGGCTCCCGCTGCCGAGTAGGCACTTATGCTCCGCGTTGCCAAGATTCTCAAATCCAACGGCACCGATGGCGGCCTCCTGATCGGAGTGCGCGACATCGAAGTCGGGCAGATCGACCTGCAGGAACCGGTGTTCATCGAATTCGATGGACTGCCGGTTCCCTTTTTTATCCAGGACCTCCAGCAGCGGGGCAATTCCAAGGCCGTCATCCACCTCAACGACATCGTCAACCTGGAAGACGCCGAGGAGGTGGTGGGCCGCGACCTTTTCATCGAAGGGGAGTGGGAGGAGGAGCCGGAGCTCGATTTCACCGGCTGGACCCTGCTGAACCGCGGCGAGAGGGTCGGGACCGTTACCGGCATGGAGCCGATTCCGGGCAATCTCTGCCTGTATGTGGGTGATACCCTGATCCCTCTCCACCCCGACCTCATCCTGTCGGCCGATCCCGTCACCCTCATCCTCGACCTCGACCTGCCGGACGGATTGCTCTAAAAAAACTGTATCTTTGCGGTATGGAAGCGCCGCTGGTCAGCATCGTTATTGTCTGCATGAACCGCCTGGACAACCTGTACCCCTGTCTGGAGGGGCTGCGGGCGCATACGGGCGTTCCGTGCGAGACCTTCGTGGTGGCTTACCGCTTCAGCCCGGAAAACCTGGCGAAGGCGCAGGCCGATTTCCCGTGGGTCAGCTGGGTGGCCAGCGATGAAATCCGCGGCTTCAGCGAGAACAACAACCTGGCGCTGCGGCAGGCCCGCGGCCGGTACTGCTTCGTGCTCAACGACGACACCGAGATGCACGAAGACGTGATCGGGGCGCTTGTCCAGGATTTCGAAAAGCTGCCCCGGGACGCCGCCATCGTAAGCCCCCGGCTGCTCAACGCCGACGGTACGCTCCAGCTCTGCGGCCGTCCGCCCTATCCGGCGCGCTATTATGTCCTCCAGCAGTGGCACCTGCACAAGGAGCCCATCGACGACACGCTCGGGAAAGCCCCGCTTTTCGGCGAAGTCTTCCGCACTTCCAACATCACCGGCGCCGCTTTCCTGATCCGCACGGAGGTCTTCCGCGAACTGGGCTGGTTCGACGAGACCTACTTCTTCACCCCCGAAGACATCGCCCTTTCAACCCTGGCCCGGCAGAAAGGCTACGGTGTCTTTGTGGACCGCGCCGTGAGCATCACCCACAAGTGGCGCACGACCGCGACGCGCATTTCCCCGGCCATCCGTCCGGCCTCCGTGCGCGGTTCGCTCCTCTTTTTCAGCGGCGGAAGCCGCCTGAAATACGGGCTGCTCGCCCTGCCCGTGTGGCTGGCGGAATCCAGCAAGCGCGTCAAGGCCGCCCTGCGGCTGCGCCTGCATCCTTCGGAGGAGAACCGCATCGCGCGGGATACCTTCCGCAACATCAGCCGGAGCATTTTCACGAAGCAGTCCCCCAAACAGCTTTTCATCCGCTATTTCCATGGCTAAGATCCTTGTCGTCATCGTGACCTTCAACGCCCGGAAGTGGGTGAAAAAGTGCCTGAAGAGCGTGGAAAAATCCTCGCTCCCCGCCGACGTTCTGCTGGTAGACAACGGCTCCACGGACGACACGCTCGCGCTGGTGCGAAAGGAATTCCCCCTTACGCGCATCATCGAGACGGGGGAGAACCTGGGTTTCGGCGCGGCCAACAACCGGGGCCTTCGCATCGCGCACGACGAGTGCTACGATTTCGCTTACCTGCTGAACCAGGATGCGTGGCTGGAGAAGGACACGCTCGAGAAGCTCGTCGCGGCGCACAAGCCGGAGTGGGGCATCCTCAGCCCGATGCAGCTGGACGCCCGCGGCCGGCGCGACAAGCGCTTCGACAAGAAATGCGGCAAATACATCGACGCCGCCCTGGGCGGGTACCACAACGACAAACTGGTCGTGGAGGTGCCCTTCGTGATGGCGGCGCACTGGCTGGTGAGCCGCCGGGCCATCGGGACCGTGGGCGGCTTCTCCCCGGCCTTCAGGCAGTATGGTGAGGACGACAACTGGATCGACCGCCTGCATTACCACGGGCTGCACTGCGGCGTCGTGCCGGCCGCGAATGCAGTGCACGACCGCGGCGGCCGCCGGCTTGCCCGCGAGAAGAAGATGCAGCTCAAGTGCATCGCCACCGTGGTCAAGGTCTCCGACCCTAACCGCAGTTGGACCCGGATGCGGATCCGAGAGCTGATGGAACTGGTCGGAATGGGCCTCAAGAACTTCTCCGCCATTCCCTGGCGCTATATCAAGGAATTCAAGCAGCGGCTTCCGGAGCTGAAGGAACTCCGCGACGCCTCGATGCGCAAAGGCGCCTTCCTGATCGACGAATCCTCATAAATGGGGATTGCACAATCCGTGCGGCCGTGCCATCTTTGCACCTTGGAATAAAGGCAAGAGATGACACTTCGAGATCTTCCCATAGGCGGCAGCGCCGAAATCCTGTCAGTCGGGGGCGAAGGCGCCCTGCGGCAGCATTTCCTGGATATGGGTCTCATCCCGGGCGCGCAGGTCAAGCTGGTCAAATATGCCCCGCTGGGTGATCCGATGGAGCTTCGCGTGAATGGTTATGCGCTCACCCTGCGCCTTGCCGACGCCGCCAGGATCTCAGTGGAACCGGCGGGCGGGAGCGCCGAGCCGGCGGGCGGCCTCTCCGACGACACTTCGGTGCGTTCGGTGGATCCGGAAGATCACCCGGGCTTCGGCGAAGAGGGCAAGTACCACGACAAGACGCACGAGACCCCGCTTCCCGACGGTACGACGCTGACTTTCGCCCTGGCGGGCAACCAGAACTGCGGTAAGACTACCCTGTTCAACCAGCTGACCGGGGCCAACCAGCACGTGGGCAATTTCCCCGGCGTGACGGTGGACCGCAAGGACGGCGTCATCCGGGGCCATGCCGACACGCGCGTGACCGACCTGCCTGGCATCTATTCCCTGTCGCCCTATACCTCCGAAGAGATCGTCTCCCGCAACTTCATCCTGGACGAGAAGCCGCGCGGCATCATCAACATCGTGGACGCGGGCAACATCGAGCGCAACCTCTACCTGACGATGCAGCTGATGGAGCTGGACACGCCGATGGTGCTGGCGCTCAATATGATGGACGAAGTTCGGGGCAACGGCGGCTCGATCCGCGTCAACAAGATGGAGCAGATCCTGGGCCTGCCGGTCGTGCCGATTTCGGCCGCGAAGAACGAGGGCGTCGACGAGCTCGTGGAGCACGCGGTGCACGTGGCGCGCTATCAGGAGCGCCCGGCCCGCCAGGACTTCTGCGACAAGAGCGACCACGGGGGAGCGGTGCACCGCTGCCTGCACGGCGTGATGCACCTGATCGAGGACCACGCCGAGCGTGCGGGCATCCCGCTGCGTTTCGCGGCGAGCCGCCTGGTCGAGGGCGACGCCGCGGTCGAGCGTGCGCTGGGCCTGCAGCCCAACGAGAAGGAGATGGTCGAGCACATCATCGTGCAGATGGAGCAGGAGCGCGGCCTGGACCGCAATGCGGCGATGGCCGATATGCGTTTCGCCTTCATCAACAAGCTCTGCGCGCAGACCGTCGTCAAGCCGCGCGAAAGCAGGGAATACCGCCGCAGCCGCCGCATCGACCGCATCCTGACGGGTCGCTGGACGGCCATTCCCATCTTCCTGGTGATCATGTCGCTGGTGATCTGGCTGTCGATCGACCTGCTCGGCGCGCCGCTGCAGGACCTGCTGGACCGCGGGATCCGATTTCTCGCGGGGGTGACGGATACCGGAATGGAGCGCTGGGGCGTAAGCCCGGCCGTGCGTTCGCTCGTCGTGGACGGGGTGTTCGGCGGCGTGGGGACGGTGGTCAGCTTCGTGCCGATCATCATCCTCCTGTTCTTTTTCCTGTCGATGCTGGAGGACAGCGGCTATATGGCGCGTGTGGCGTTCGTAACGGACAAGCTGCTGCGCAAGATCGGCCTGAGCGGGCGGAGCATTGTGCCGCTGCTGATCGGATTCGGCTGCAGCGTCCCGGCCGTGATGGCCACCCGCACGCTGCCGTCGTCGCACGACCGGCAGAAGACCATCCTGCTGACCCCGTATATGAGCTGTTCGGCGAAGATTCCGATTTACGCCTTCTTCACGAGCGCCTTCTTCCCGGGCCACGGAGGGCTGGTGCTGGTGGTCCTCTATCTGTCGGCCCTCTTGATCGGGGTGTTGGTCGCGCTGATTTCCAAGCTGCTCCCGGGCAAGGGAGAGCCGGCGCCTTTCGTGATGGAGTTGCCGAATTATCGCCTGCCGGGCGCGAAGAACGTGGGACACCTGCTCTGGGACAAGACGAAGGACTTCCTCCAGCGGGCATTCACGGTGATCTTCGTCGCCTCGATTGTCATCTGGATCCTGCAAAGTTTCGACTGGCGCCTGCGGCTGGTCGAGCCGGGAGACAGTATGCTGGCCTCCGTGGCCGGGCTGCTCGCCCCCCTGTTCAAGCCGCTCGGGCTGGGCGACTGGCGCGTGGTGACGGCCCTGGTGACCGGGTTCCTCGCGAAGGAGAGCGTGGTCGCGACGCTGGAGGTGCTGAATGTCACCGCCTCGCTGACGGCGCTCACCGCCATCCCGATGCTGGCTTTCTGCCTGCTCTACACCCCGTGCGTAGCCGCCATCGCGGCCGTGCGGCGCGAACTTGGAAGGAAATGGGCGGTCTGGGTCGTGCTGTTCCAGTGCGCCGTCGCTTGGGTCGTGGCCTTTCTGGCTTATCTTGTCGCCGGAATCTTTATGTAGCCGCCTATGAATCTCCCGACCTTGATCGTCCTCCTGCTGGTCGTCGTGGCGCTGTTCTTCGCGCTGCGCGCTTACCTGCGCGGCCGGGGCCGCGGGAGCTGCGGCTGTGAATCTTCCGGCGACTCCGGTGGCTGCAGCGGCTGCAGCCTTTCTTCCGGCTGCCCGTACTGTCGGAAGTGACGCCGGATAATAAAACCGAGGGGATAGGATAGAGCGCCTTGCGGCACTGTCCGTTATTCAACTACGGAAGATACCCTTAATATCTTCGGTAGTGACTGCGGACCCTTTCGACGACGCCATTGCGGAGGCGTTTGTATGCCTTCACCTTGACAATCCTGTCTACCTCCATCCTAATGGAGTAGAGAACGAATCTTGGTCTTGTCCTTCTTTTCATTCGATTATCATTATTTAGTAGGTGTAAGGACAACGACTCCCTCGTATCAGCACCTCCCCTCGGTAGAGAAAAAAAGAAGACGGACATCTATTAAGGGTAGGTGTCCGTCTTTCAAAGTTTGCTACTAAATGTCATAATCGAATGACAATGCAAAGATAAGGATTAAGTTCTAAAATGCAACGGGGGTTCAAGAAAAAAGGCAGCTTCCGAAGAAGTTGCCTTTTTGTGCGGCATCGTAGACAGTTATCGAACCATCGTTGAGGAGTTCTGCAAGGTGGCTGACGTGTTTGACGCAATTACAATGATGGATGCCACAACAAATACCAACCTTGGCGAAGCCAGGCACGGAAACCATTACCCCAAAGGCCATAGTTGTGGTACTTCTTGATTCTTCTTTTTTGCAAGGCATCCAAGTCATAACACACCACCTCTTCACCATCGTTGATAACTCCCCATCCAAGGGCGTTCTCCCGTACCAATAAATCAACACGGCCCATATCTGTCAGTTTGTCAATGATTTCTTTTGACTCAGGGCAAGCATCATCATGCCAGAAAAACATTTTACTGGCTGAAATGAGCATCTTGTTCGGCAAGTCGGAGTAGTCAATCAGGACATCATCAGGCAAAAAAGATAGCAAATAATTCTCTGAATACCAGTCAAAGCAGTCGGAACATGTCATGACGGTATCCTTAGAAGCAGGTGAGACCCAAACCAGTTTCTCCTGTTCGGGAAAAAACTCTGCCTTCACTGTAGTGTCTTTTGGACTAACAATTGCAAAGTAGTGGTTATGGCTATCGTCATCCACCCTTGCAGAGACAATGAGCAGGTTATGTTCGGGGTAGATGCCGATGTCGAAAATGTCAGATGTGGACAGAAATCGCTTCTCATGGTGGACCATATTGTTTATCGCAACGGAAATAGCGGGCTCGTAATCGCCAACGGTAATATCCGCCCTCATCGGTTGTGAAGGCAGAAACAAACCGAAAAACAACAAGGCGGATACTATGATGTGAGGATTCATAATCATCAGAGGCTGAAGCCCAGGTCAAAGTTACTTCTTTTTGGGTGAAGTCACAAGTGGATTTTCAGTGCGTTACGGTAAACCTAAAATGACTTCAACGGGAGTCAACCTAAATTAGGAAATGACAGAGTTCTGCAAGGTGGCTGACGGAATGGGTGATATAGGTTGATAATAAAACCGAGGGGATAGGATAGAGTGCCTTGCGGCACTGTCCGTTATTCAACCACGGAAGACACCCTTAATATCTTCGGTAGTGACTGCGGACCCTTTCGACGACGCCATTGCGGAGGCGTTTGTACGCCTTCACCTTGACAATCCTGTCTACCTCCATCCTAATGGAGTATCGAACGATAACTGGCTTTGTCCTCTTTCTCATATGATTTATAGTCTTGTTTGCTGTAGGACAAAAGCTCCCTTCGTATCAGCACCTCCCCTCGGTAGAGAAAAAAAGAAGACGGACAGCTATTAAGGGTAGGTGTCCGTCTTTCAAAGTTTGCAAACTAGACTTGTCAAATCATATGACAATGCAAAGATAAAGGAAAAAAGAAGAAAACCAGCAGGATTCTCAAAAAAAAGAAGGCGACTAATAAGTGATTATTGGTCGCCTTCCTTTGTTTTAGTCTGGCGTGTGCGGCTCCGCGGCAGCGGCAGCTCGCCTCCGGAAGTTTCCGTTCGCTACGCTCACTCCATCCCTCCCAACGTCTGCGTCGTCATCGCTGCGCGATAACTTGCATCCGTCGGGCCCCTCCCTCTAACGTGTCCGAGGGTG
>JAFZBH010000072.1 GCA_017561865.1 Bacteroidales bacterium
AGCAGCTCTCCGGGAATATGTCGACTACTACAACAATAAACGAATCAAACTACGGTTAAACGGACTGAGTCCGGTGCAATACCGAACTCAGAACATGTAAATATCTATTATTAACCGTCCAACTTTTGGGGTGCACATCACCGTGTCCGGGGGTGGACACGCCCTCCAGAAGCGATCCGCTGACCTGACGCCGCAACACGCCGGCTGCCGCGTCGCCGTGCCCGTTTTTGCAAGTATTTGATTACCTACTAATTACAATTTTGCTTGCGGGCAGATACCCGCAAGCAAAAATAGAACGGTCTGATTGTGAAAATGTTGTGAAAACGGCTCTTTTATTCGAAGAGATCCGGGCGGATCAGGATGTCCCAGTCGTTGTAGTCGAGGTCGAAACGGGTGACGATGAAGCCGCCGCCTTCCTCGCTCTCGTGGCGCAGGACGAGGCCCGTCTCGGGATCCACCCAGACGCAGAAGCCGCCGTAGCCATAGAAGTTCTTGCCGCGGAAGTCGAACACCCAGCACTTCCGGCCGCAGACGGTCTCCATACCGCGGTAGAAACGCTTCAGCTGCGACTGGTTGCCACCCGTCATCCGGATGCGCTGCATGATGGTGCCGTTCTCCACCTTGTCGTCGCCCTCGTTATCCCGCCCGAAAGCAGCCGGGTCGGTGCCGTAGAGCGCATCCCCCAGAGACGAAGGGGCATACATCTCAAACCAAATCTGACCGTCACGGATGTTTTCCGGCGTAATCGCATTGCCGTCACCGTAGTACATCCGGTAGTGGCCGTCCGGCATCAGGCCGCCGTTGTAGCCCAGCTCCTTGTTAAAATCAAAGACGCTGATGATGTCTTCCATCCCGGCATAACCGTCCTCGGACTCGAAGCACTCCCCTTCCACGTACACGCCGTCGATGCAGGAATAGCTCTCCCGCATCCGCTCCCGGCCGTCCTCGTTGAACGAATGGTAGATGATGCTGTAGTTGAACGCCGGCATGCGAAGCTCGTACGTGCCGGTCCACTCGGGCGTCTTGGGTTCCTCCGGCTGGGGCCCTTCCGGCTTGGCGGCCGGTTTGACGAAGGAAACCGACTTCACGTGCACGAGCATCTTCGATTCTTTCCCGGCGCGCAGCGAGAGGCGGAGCGTCGCGTCGCCGGCCTTCAGGCCCTTCAGCGTGAGCTGGGTGGCGGCCTGCGAGACCTGCACAAATTCCGCCCCGTCTTCGACGGAGAATCCGGTCAGGTGCGTCCCCGCCGGGTAGAACTTCATCGTCTGGCCGACCAGCAGGTCGATTTCGCTGACGGGCTGTGCGCTCAGCGCAAAGGCAGCACAAAGGGCCACCCACAAGGTGAGAATCTTTTTCATCGCTATAGCATTTTCATCAGCTCTTCGAGGGACTTGTTCTCGAGGTCGAGGTTCTTCATCTGCTCCTCAGCATTCTTCCAGCGCTCTTCCATCTCGTCCATCTGGCGCATCTGGTCCTTGAAATCCACCGTGATCATTCGGTAGCCTTCCGGCAGGTCGTAGATTTCAGGGTAGAACAGGCCCACGTGGATGTTGCGGGTGTAATCGTGATCGAAGCCATGCGTCACTTCGATGACAATGCCCGTCTCCAGATCGGTGTAGGAAGTCTCTCCGTTGACTTCGCTGGCCTCGTGGCCGGCGATGTCGTAGGTCGTCTCGTGCGCGCCGGAGGACATGTGGCACCAGCGGCCCTGCGACGAAGAGATGTCCACTGCCTTATATATCTGCGTATTGCTGATCACGTTGTGGCTGGCCACTTCCTGGACGGCGGAAAGCGGGAACTTGGTAATCGTTTTTGCTTCGTCATTGATCTGGTAGATCGCAAGGCTGTCAAGGACGGCGAGGAACTTGGACACCTGGGGTTTGCCGTTCCACATCCCGAACGAAATGGAATACATCCGCTTGCGCTCGGCATTCCAGAACTCTTTGCCCCGGTTGCCCACGGCGGGGTAAGTATAGGCGGCATAGGACACCCGCTCGCGGGCTCTCATCTGGGCGGGTTTGTCGCCTTCATCGTTCTTCGGAAGGCCAAGGCCCACGTCGAAGGGATTCTCGGGCGTGTCGAAGGTGGTGTAGGGATTCGGGACGCCGCCGGGCAACTCCCTGCTGTCCCCGGACGCCGGCCGGGAAACCTGGGCGCCGCTCCCGACGTCGCCGGCGGGGGCCTTCGGCTCCGTCTGCGAAGACTGGGTGGCCCGGTTACGCGAACGCTCGCCGGACTGCCTGTCGCCGTTGTCATTCGAGGTGTTGTTGGTGCCGACGTTTCCGTTCAGGACGTCGTTGATGCCCCGCTCGACCTTGTTGCCGATATTGTTCTCCACGGCGTTCTTGGCGCGCTGTCCCAGCCGTCTCAGCACGTTCTGCGCCGGAGCGGGCTGCACGAGCAGCAACCCGGCAGCCAAAAGAATCAAAACTTTTTTCATCGCTTATTTCTTGATGAATTCGACGCGACGGTTCTGCGCACGGCCGGCGTCGGTGCTGTTGTCGGCGACGGGCTCGTGGGAGCCCTTGCCGACGGCGCGGAGGTTAAAGCCGTCCACACCCAGCGCCTCGAGGGCCTTCACGACGGCCTCGGCGCGCTGCTGGGAGAGCGGGTCGTTGACGGCGTCGGAGCCCTGGCTGTCGGTGTGGCCCTGGACCTCGAAGCGGACGGTCGGGTTGGCCTTCATATACTCGGCGATTTTGTCGATCTCCGCCTGGGACTCCGGCTTGATGGTGGCCTTGCCGGTATCGAAGAGGATGTTGTTGGTCACGAACTTGCCGGTCTGGGCGATGGCCTGCTCCACGGCCTTGGCGGCCTCGGAGAGGTTGGTCGTCTCGCGCTCATAGAGTTCCTTGGCGCCGGCGCAGAGGAGCACGTTGGTAAAGCCTACATACTTGTATTCGCCGTTGGACCAGAACTTGAAGCGCTCGGGAGCCTGCACGTTCGGCAGATTGATGATGCGGTGGTCATTGATGTAGATCTTGAGCGCGCGCTTGTTGAACGACACGGCGAAATGGTTCCACTGGCCCTCTTTGATAATCGACTTAAGAGCATCATATTCATTGGTTCCATTTACGGCATCTTCGCTGTTAGGTTTTTGATAACTATATTGTGTCCAGTAATCAGGATTCCAGGAACGGTATGCAAACTCGAATAGTCCGACCCGGTCATTCTGCTGCCCCATATCAAAGATCAGTTCCAGGCTGGACGCGCCAAGATCTCCCGCTTTGCTGCAGAAAACATCCCACTCGAGGGTGAAGACATCAGGCAGATAGGATTTCATATTCTCCATCAGCGGCTCCACGAAATTGTAATCTGTCGTGAGGTGCAGATACTTCTGGCCGTTGATGACCGCCGTCTCGGCACTGCCGTCACCCTGGATGTCCCACTTGGACGGGAACTCGCCGACAATCTCATTAGCAAAATCATCCTGGAAGAGGACGACGCTGCCGCGAACAAAGTCGCTCTTGACGTTCTGGGACACGGCGTCAGGCGTATCGTCCACTTCTTCCTGCTGCTGGACATCATAGTCTTCCTCCTCGACGGTTTCGTTGTTCCGGCGGTTGCGGCGATCGTTGTTGCCGTTGTTGTTGCCGGTATTCCCGTTCAGGACATCGTTGATGCCGCGCTCGACTTTGTTGCCGATGTTGTTTTCCACCGCGTTCTTGGCGCGCTGGCCCAGGCGGTTCAGGATGTTCTGTGCAGAGGCGCCGATGCACGTGAGCATCAGCACGGTAAGCAGTAATGCGATCTTTTTCATATTCAATCGGTATTGGTTATTGTTCATTCTTTTCCATTCTCGCAAATATACGTTTTTTTTGCAACTATCGCACCAACGGCAAAAAGATTCCGGGGCAAGCCCGGAATGTCTCCAACCACAAAAATTTATTATATTTGCGTCTGTTATGGCAGAAGAGAAGAATATCATCTGGGAGCGCGCCGGCAAGGCCGGGCTGGTGCTCGGGGGCGTGTCGATCGCCTATATGCTTTGCACGATGCTGACCGCCAGGCTGGCCGAGAACGGCTCCGCTTTCCTGTTTTCGATGTTGAACCTCCTGCTGTGGCTGGCGAAATTCATCGGCTGCATCTACCTGATGCGCCTGTTCATGCTGCGCTTCAGCCAGGCGGACCCGTCGGCGGACAACGCCCGGGTGTTCCGTTTCGGCACGATGACGGCCCTGCTGTCGGCACTGCTGTATTCGGCGTTCTACCTGGCATACGTGAGCTTCATCCAGCCCGACTTCTTCTCGAAATCGATGGAGATGCTCCAGGACAATCCTTTCCTGGACAGCAATTCGATGAGCGCCATCGAGGAGATGATGCCGAAGCTGCCCACCATTTCGTTCTTCGCGAACCTGATCTGGTGCTGGCTCTTCGGCACGGTCCTCGCCGCCATCTTCTCGCGCAACATCCCTCCGCAGAACCCGTTCACAGACAAGCAGTAGTATGGGCATTTCCGTCATCATCCCCGCCTACAACGAGGCCGAATCCCTGCCCGAGCTGTCCGCCTGGATCGCCCGCGTGATGCAGGAGCGCGGCTACGCCTACGAAGTCCTGTTCGTCGACGACGGCAGTACGGACGGCACCTGGAGCACGCTGCAGGCGCTCGCCGCAGAGGATCCGCACGTGCACGCCCTGCGCTTCCGGCGCAATTACGGCAAATCCGCGGCGCTGTACTGCGGGTTTGCGCGGGCACGGGGCGAGGTGGTGTTCACGATGGACGCCGACCTGCAGGATTCGCCGGAGGAGATCCCGGAGATGTACCGGATGATACGCGAGGAAGGGTACGATCTGGTGTCGGGCTGGAAGCAGCACCGCAAGGACAACGCCCTGACGAAGAACCTCCCGTCGAAACTGTACAACGCCACCGCCCGCTGCATCACGGGCATCAAGCTGCACGATATGAACTGCGGCCTGAAGGCCTACCGCGCCGAGGTGGTCAAGAGCATCGAGGTGTACGGAGAGATGCACCGCTATATCCCTTATCTCGCCAAGAATGCGGGCTTTACGATAATCGGCGAGAAGCCGGTGCAGCACGCGAAGCGCAAATACGGCAAGAGCAAGTTCGGCATGAACCGTTTCGTGAACGGCTTCCTGGACCTGCAGACGCTGTGGTTCCTGACGAAGTTCGGAGGCAATCCGATGCATTTCTTCGGGGTCACGGGCCTGCTGATGTTCCTGGTGGGTTTCGTGATGACGGTGTGGATCATCGTCGAAAAACTGGTGCAGCAGGCGCACGGGCTGAAGTTCCGCGCCGTGACCGAGCAGCCGCTTTTCTATCTCGCGCTCGTCGCCGTCGTGCTCGGCGTCATCCTCTTCCTCGCCGGCTTCATCGGCGAAATGGTCGCGCGCTCCAACTCCGACCGCAACCGCTACAACATCGCAGAAGAACTATAAACGAAGAATGCCCGGCTGACATCGTCAGTCGGGCATTCCAAAAAGCGGCAGCGGCCTACTCTCCCACCTGGTGGGGCAGTACCATCGGCGCTGGTGCGTTTAACTTCTCTGTTCGGAATGGGAAGAGGTGGTCCCACACCGCTATAACCGCCGCAGTATGTTACTTGAGAGAGATAATCGGATGCGTTTTGCGGACTTGCGTCTCGACACATCCTCCCGGTTTGGAAATTTGGCTACAAAAAAGATCTCGGGCTATTAGTACAGGTCGACTGAACACATTGCTGTGCGTACATCTCCTGCCTATCAACGTGGTAGTCTCCCACGACCCTCAATGGAAGTCTCATCTTGGAGACGGCTTCGCGCTTAGATGCTTTCAGCGCTTATCCTGACCCAGCGTGGATACCCGGCGGTGCAGCTGGCGCCACAACCGGTATACCAGAGGCTGGTCCGACCCGGTCCTCTCGTACTAAGGTCAGATCTCCGCAAACTTCCTACGCCCACAACAGATAGAGACCGAACTGTCTCACGAC
>JAFZBH010000073.1 GCA_017561865.1 Bacteroidales bacterium
CAGCAGGCCGCCGACGAGGCCGGTCAGCACGTCGCCGCTGCCGCCTTTGGCGAGGCCGGGATTGCCGGTCGTGTTCGAAAACTTCTTCCCCTCCGGGGTATAGATCTCACTGTGAAACCCTTTGGAGACCAGCACGCAGCCGGTCTCGCGGCAGAGCGCGAAGACGGCTTCATCCTTGTCTTCCGGCAGTTCGCTGCCCAACAGCCGGCGGAGCTCCGCGTCGTGCGGCGTCATAATGGAACCCGCGGGGATGGATTTGCGCAGCTTCGGATGTGTGGCCAGGATGTTGAGCGCATCCGCGTCGAGCACCATCGGAATGGCGGCTTCGCTGGCCCTCAGCAGCAACTTGGACAGGGCGCCGACAGTCTGCGGGGCGAGCCCGAGGCCGGGCCCCACGGCGATGGCGCCGAAGCGCAGCAGTCCGTCGGGCACCTGGCTGAAGCAGCTGCCCGGATTCTCGGACAGCATGGCGGACGGGAACGCGGTCACGGCAGCCTGGACCGTGCGGGGCGTGGAGTGCAGGGTGACCAGGCCGCAACCGGACTTGAGGGCTGCGCCGGTGGCGAGCAGGGCCGCTCCGGGCATCAGTTCGCAGCCGCAGACCAGCAGCAGATGGCCGTAGTCGCCTTTGTGGCTGTCTTCTTCGCGGCGTCCGAGCAGCGGACGCAGGAATTCCAGGTCGATGGTGTTCGTCATAATCCTATTGGCAGGCGGTGATGTGGAAGCAGTGTTCCTTTTTCTCGTATTTGACCAGGATGCGCCCGGCCTGTTTCTCGTCGCGCAGGACTTCGGCGAGCACCTTGGTCAGTTCGTAAGGCTGCATGAACTCGTCGGTCTCGACCTCGCGGGTATAGCGGCTATGGCTGATGTCAAAGGTGGTCCCGTAGCAGTGCGACGAATTGTCCGAGGCATTGGGGTTGCCGCTTTTACGCAGGCGCGTCACGTCCTCCTCGGTACGGAGCACGGAGGTGACGACGAGCTGGTAGATGGGGAACTGCTTGCGCTTGAGCGAATCGTTGAAAGCCTTGGCGATGTGGTTGAGCTCGCGGGCCGCCCCGGCCGTCAGATAAGGCACGGAATAGCGCAGGTCGTCGACCAGCAGGAAATCCGTGCTCTCAACTTTGACCAGGCGTCCGAAGTCCAGGTCGTCGCGCTTCTCGGGGATCTTCTTCAGGCCGATGGCCTTGGCCTTCTCGAGGTGGACGTCGTTGACGTCGTCGAAGACCTTGGCGTAGGACATCAGCTTGGTGTAGTAGATGATCTCCCGGGCCTGGGACTCTCCGGTGCCGTCCACGTCGTCTTCCGCTTCAAGCGCCTCGCTCCCCTCCTCCTGTTGCTCCTCCGTCACCAGCTCTTCCGTCTCTTCCTTAACTTTCTTCTCCTTATGGCTGCATCCGCCCCCGACCAGGAGTCCCAGCAGGAATCCCAGCACGAAGGGCGTCAGCAGGATGATCAGCGCTTTCTGCTTCTTATTCATATTTCAGAACCGGTTGGCGGGCGGCGGTCGTCTCGTCGGGCCGGCCGATGGGCGTGTTGTGCGGCGCGCCGTGCAGCAGTTCCGGATCGGCCTTGGCCTCTTCGGCGATCTTGCGCATCACGGCGATGAACGCGTCGAGCGTCTCGAGCGACTCCGTCTCCGTGGGCTCGATCATGATGGCCTGGTGGAACAGCAGCGGAAAATAGATGGTCGGTGCGTGGAAGCCGTAGTCCAGCAGGCGCTTGGCCACGTCGAGGGTGCTCACGCCGTTGTCGTCGAGCAGTCCGTCGAAGACGAATTCGTGCTTGCAGACCGTCGGGATGGGCAGCTTGTAGCAGTCCTTGAGCGACTCCTTGATGTAGTTGGCGCCCAGGGTGGCGAGCTTTCCGGCCAGCTTGATGTGCTCGCGGCCGAGCATCAGGATGTAGGCGTAGGCCCGGAGGATCACCCCGAAATTGCCGTGGAAGCCGCTGACGCGGGGAATGTGCAGGAAGGGCAGCACCTTGTCGGACACGCCGACGGGACCCGCGCCGGGACCGCCTCCGCCGTGGGGCGTGGAGAAGGTCTTGTGCAGGTTCAGGTGCATGATGTCGAAGCCCATGTCGCCGGGACGGACGACGCCCAGCAGCGGATTCATGTTGGCTCCGTCGTAGTAGAGCAGGCCTCCGCAGGCGTGAACGAGCTCCGCGATCTGCTTGATGTCGCGCTCGAACAGGCCCAGCGTGTTGGGGTTGGTAAGCATGATGCCGGCGATGTCGGGACCGAGCAGCGGCTTGAGCGCTTCGACATCCACGAGACCGTTCTCCCCGGACTTGACGACCACGATGTCGAGGCCGCAGACGGCGGCCGAGGCCGGGTTGGTGCCGTGGGCGCTGTCGGGGACGATGACCTTGGTGCGGGCCAGGTCGCCGCGGCTCATGTGGTATTCGCGCATCAGCATCAGGCCGGTGAGTTCGCCGTGGGCGCCTGCGCAGGGAAGGAAGGTGAAATGTTTCATCCCCGTGATGGCGGCGAGGGCCTTGTCCATCCCCACATACACTTCCAGGGCACCCTTGGTGGTGGATTCGGGCTGGAGCGGATGGAGGCCGGCGAAGCCGGGCAGGTTGGCGATCTCTTCGTTGATCTTGGGGTTGTATTTCATCGTGCAGGAGCCGAGCGGGTAGAAGCCCGTGTCGACGCCGAAGTTCATCTGCGACAGGTTCGTATAATGGCGCACCACGTCCACCTCGCTGACTTCGGGCAGATCCAGCGGTGCTTCCCGCCAGATTACCGCCTTGCAGCGAGGCTGCTCGCCCCGCGGGGAGTCACAAGAATCGGTCAATTTTGCAGGATCGCAAAATTCCCCGATTTCTTCTGACCCCACCACTGACGTGGTCCCCCCTCTCCCTTGCCGAGGGCGGCAAGCCCCCGCTGGGGCGACAGCCTCGCTCGCGCGGCAAATGGAATCCGGCAGGGAGAATCCGATGCGTCCGGGTTTGGAGAGTTCGAAAATGAGTTTGTCGTAGTATTTCATATCGCGGCCCTCCTTAGATTGATTTGACGATTTCGATGATGCGGTCCATCTCCTCGCGGGTGTGCTTCTCGGTGACGCAGAAGGTCACGTAGCCTTCTTCGGTCTGGAGCGCGGCGAAGAATCCGGCGTCGAGAAGCGCCTGCTGGAGCTTCTCCACGTCGCACAGGGGCTTGAGGCAGAACTCTTTGAGGAAGTCGGCCTCGAAGATGCGCTCGAACTTGCCCGTCGCGACGAGCGCGTCGTGCAGGTAGTGCGCGCCTTCGTAGCAGAGGGCGTTGAGCCGGCGCATGCCTTCCGGTCCCATCAGGGACAGGTAGACGGTGCACCAGAGCGCCATCAGGGACTCGTTGGAGCAGATGTTGGAAGTGGCCTTCTCGCGGCGGATGTGCTGTTCGCGCGCCTGCAGGGTCAGGACGTAGCAACGTTTGCCGGAGGCATCGACGGTCTGGCCGACGATGCGGCCCGGAAGCTTGCGCATCAGGGCCGCGGTGCAGGCCATGAAGCCTACGTAAGGACCGCCGAAGCAGAGCGGAATGCCGAGGCTCTGGCCGTCGCCGACGGCGATGTCGGCGCCCCATTCTGCCGGCGACTTGACGACGGCGAGCGCGGACGGGTCGCAGTATTCGACCAGCAGGGCGCCCATCTGGTGGACGAGATCCGCCAGGCCGAGATGGCTTTCGATGACGCCGAACCTGTTGATCGAAGGGACGATGACGCCAGCCAGGTCAAGTACTCCTTCAGCTACCTCCTCCTGGACCTTGTCGGTCACGACGACGTTGATGCCGGCGTATTTGGCATAGGTGCGGATCGTGTCGATGACATTCGGCAGGAGCCGGGCCGACACGATGACGGAGCGGCGCTTCTTGGCATTGGCGACGCACAGGCGCATCGCTTCCGCGGCGGCGGTGGGGCCGTCGTACATCGAGGCGTTGGCGCAGTCCAGGCCGGTCAGCCGGCAGATCATCGACTGCCACTCGAAGATGTAGCGGAGCGTGCCCTGCGAGATCTCGCACTGGTAAGGCGTGTAGGCGGTCAGGAACTCGCTGCGCGAGGTGATGTAGGGAATCACGGAAGGCGTGTAGTGGTCGTAGGCTCCCTGGCCGACGAACACCTTGAGCTGCGTGTTCTTCGCGGCGAGCGACTCGAAAAAGTCACGAACCTGCTGTTCGCTCAGTGCGGACGGCAGGTCGTACTCCCCCTTGTAGATGAAATCCGCGGGGACATCGGCATACAGGTCGTCAAGCGAGCCGGCGCCGATCTTTTCGAGCATTGTGCGGATATCTTCCCCCGTCTGGGGAAAATAACTGAATGCTCCCATCTCCTTTATTTGACGAGTTCGGCGTATGCGCTAGCGTTCAACAGGGCGTCCAGCTCGGACTTGTCGGCCATCTCGACCTTGATGATCCAGGCGCCGTAGGGATCTTCGTTGATGCGCTCGGGCTCGTCCTCCAGGACGTCGTTGCGGGCGATCACCTTGCCGGACACGGGGGCGACCAGTTCGCTGGAGGTCTTGACGCTCTCCAGGGCGCCGAAATCGTCGCCGGCCGAGATCTCGTCGTCGAGATCGGGCATCTCTACGTATGTGATGTCCCCCATCTCGCCCTGGGCGAAATCGGAAACGCCGATGATGGCCACGTTGCCATCGACCTTGACCCACTCGTGGGACTCGCTGTACAGGAGGTCTTCTGCTATCTTGCTCATAATTGATCTGTGGTTATTTATTTCTTGTAATTGGTCTGGTAAAAACGTTTCTTGACGACGACGCCCGGGAAGACGTTCTTGCGCACGCGCACCCAGAGCGGGGTGCCGAGGGCGGCGTAGGCGGTGTCCACGAGGGCGAAGCAGATGCTCTTCTCAAGGGTGATGGAGTGGTAGCCGGTCGTCACGACGCCCACCTGGGTGCCGTCTTCCAGCTCCACGGGATAGCCGTGGCGCGGAACGGCCTTGTCGGCGAGTTCGATGCCGACGACCTTCTGCGCGACGCCGCCGGCCTTCTGTGCGACGAGCGCATCCTTGCCGATGAACTCGGGCTTGTCCAGCTTGCAGAACATTCCCAGCCCGGCCATCACCGGGGAGATGTCGGCGGTCAGCTCGTCGCCGTAGAGCGGCAGGCCGGCCTCGAAACGCAGGGTGTCGCGGCAGCCCAGCCCGCAGGGCTTGACGCCTACGGCCATCAGGGCCTGCCACCAGGCGCGGATCTGCTCCGGAGCGGCGTAGATCTCGAAGCCGTCTTCGCCCGTGTAGCCGGTGCGGCTGACGATGACGCGCCTGCCCTCACGGACGAGGTCGCAGAAGGTATAGAAGGAAAGCTGCGCGGCTTCGGGGAAACCCAGCGCGCCGCAGACGGCCTTTTCGGCCTCCGGGCCCTGGACGGCGATCTGCCCCCAGGCGTCGGACTGGTTGTCGATCACGACGTCGAAACCTGCGGACTGCTCGAGGATCCAGGCGTGGTCCTTGTCGATGTTGGCGGCGTTGACCACCAGCAGGAAGTGATCCGGTTTGAATTCGCGGTAGACAAGCAGGTCGTCGACCGTACCCCCGTCGGGATAAAGCATCATTCCGTAGAGGATGCCTCCGGGCGGAAGCGGACGGACATCGTTGGTGAAGATGTGGCCTACAAACGATTCTGCGTCGGGGCCGCTGACGAAAATCTCTCCCATATGGGAGACGTCGAAGACGCCGGCTGCGTGACGCACGGCATTGTGCTCGTCGATGATGCCGCTGTACTGGATGGGCATGTCATAGCCGGCAAAAGGGCTCATCTTGGCACCGAGCTCCACGTGGAGGTCATGCAGACAAGTCAGTTTCAGAGAGTTATCCATGTTGGTTATCAGAGTGTGTTATTTTAAGATTTCGAGATCTTTCTTCAGGATCATCCGGGGGTCCATCAGGTAGACTTTCTGGAAAAGGCGGACCTGGTTCCCGAGCGAAAGGTAGACCTTGTCTTCGTGCTTGCCCTTGCGCCACCATTTGTAGAAACCGACCGGGTCATTCTCGAAAGGAATCTTTGCCAGGATGCCCGAGCTGTAGCCGGGATAGTCGATGACCAGGCGCAGGCCCATATATTTCTTATAATAGTCGGGATCCGCGCGGCGGAGCTTGCTCACGAGCGGATTGAGGACCTCCAGCTGGTCGACCTGCAGGACTTTGTCCCGGACGATCATCCGATGGATGCGCACGGGGTCGAAGTTGAGCCAGGCGCCCATCCGGAGCGTCTTGGGGCCCTCTTCGGTGTCGAGGGTCAACTCGTCCATCGAGAAATAAATCTTCTCGGGATCGAGCGGATATTGACCTTCCAGCGGCATCTTTCAGAGATTCACGATTCAACAAAAGTAAGGATTTTTTTTTAATTTTTCCTATTTTTACGCCGTTATGCGGCGAATTAATACGGATTTTTCAGCTTTGGAAGGGACAAATTGTTATTGTTCCGCTCAAAGCGCACAGCATATCCGGCGCGCAATAACTGCGCTGCCGCTGCACGCCGTCCACGAAATCGGCACGGGAGACTATCATTACCAGACCCTGTTCTGGCTGGAACGGATCGAGGAGCCGTTCGCGCTGGTCCTTTTTGACCACCATCCCGACGACCAGGCGGGTGCGTTCGGGGAAGGCCTGCTGAGCTGCGGCGGCTGGGTGGCCGAGGCCCGGTGCCTGCCCCTGCTGCGCTCCGACCTCTGGGTTCACAGCGAGGAGGACTTCCCCGCCCTGGACACCCTGCCCGATCTGCCGGTCTATCTGTCGGTCGACCTGGACGTCCTTTCCCCTGCCTATGCCCGCACGGACTGGGACCAGGGCGAGATGAGCCTGGACGCATTGATGGCCGCGCTCCGGCGTCTGACCCTTTCCCGCCGCATCCTGGGTGTGGACCTATGCGGGGGCATCACCCCCGAAAAAGGAGCCTCCCCGGATGACCTTGCACTGAATGCAGGCACCGGGGAGGCCCTCTGCGGATTGTTCCGGGAACAGCTTATCTGATCTGGAAGTTCACAGGCACGGTGAAAGTCACGGGGACATTCTTGCCGCCCTGCTTGGCCGGCGTCCAGTTCGGAGCGTTCTGCACGACGCGGAGCGCCTCGGCGTCCAGTGCGTCGGAGACGCCCCTGACGACCTTGGCGTTGCGGATCTTGCCGTTGGCGTCGACCACGAAACTCACCATCACGCGGCCCTGCTCTTCTTTCTCGATGGCAGACTGCGGATACTGAAGGTTCTGCTGGAGATACTTGGCGAAAGCGTCGGCATCGCCGCCGTTGAAGGTCGGCTTGACCTCGACGGCCGCATACGGGGTGATTTCGTCAAGCTTCTCGAGGGCCTCGTCGGCACGCTCCTTGGCGTCCTTCGCGGCACCCTTGACGGCGTCGGCAGCTTCGCCGACAGCGTTCTCGACGGCCTCGGCGCCTTCCTTGGCGGCATTCTCGACAGCCTCCACGGCATCCTTGGCGGCATTCTCGACATCCTTACTTCCCTTGCCTTCGTTCTTGCAGGAGAAGACCATCATCGCGCAGGCGGCGATGGTGGCGAAAACAAAAATCCTTTTCATATCGTTGTTGATGTTAAACAGTTTCCGCAGGCAAAATTAGCAATTAATCCGTTAGCTTGTTAAATAAATGTCTAAATTTGTAGTATGATATCGTTCTTCATCAGCGTACTCGCACTGGTTCTCGGCTATTTCCTGTACGGAAAGTTCGTCGAGCGGGTGTTCGGCCCCGATCCCCAGCGCGCCACGCCGGCCGTCACGAAGGCTGACGGCGTGGATTTCATCGCCTTGCCGACCTGGAAGGTCTTTATGATCCAGTTCCTCAACATTGCGGGCACGGGTCCCATCTTCGGCGCCATCATGGGGGCGAAGTTCGGCCCGGCGGCCTACCTGTGGATCGTGCTGGGCTGCATTTTCGGCGGAGCCGTCCACGACTATTTCAGCGGGATGCTGTCGCTGCGCAACGGCGGTGCGGGCCTGCCCGAGCTGATCGGCAAGTACCTGGGGCGGCGCACCAAGTCGGTGATGCTGTGCTTCTCGGTGCTGCTGCTGGTGCTCGTGGGCGCCGTGTTCGTCTACAGCCCTGCCGTCATCCTGAAAGACCTGGCCGGAAACGGTTCGAACGGTGCCTTCATGATCTGGGCGGGCGTGATCTTCGTCTACTACATCATCGCCACGATGCTGCCGATCGACAAGATCATCGGCAAGATCTACCCGGTTTTCGCCATCGCGCTGATCTTCATGGCCGTGGCCCTGATGGTCGGGCTGATCGTCAAGATGCCGCAGATTCCGGAGCTCTGGGACGGCCTGCAGAACCGCTCGCTGAGCTGGGGCGGCAAGGGCCAGCCCATCTGGCCGTATATGTTCGTGACCATCGCCTGCGGGGCCATCAGCGGCTTCCATGCCACGCAGAGCCCCCTGATGGCGCGCTGCCTGAAGAACGAGAAGCTGGGTCGCCCGGTCTTTTACGGCTCGATGATCACCGAGGGGCTTGTCGCCCTGATCTGGGCCGCCGTGTCCTCCTATTTCTTCTATGCAGGCGGAGCCGCCGAAGTGGGCGGATCTTTCGCCGACGCCGCGCCGACCGTGGTGACGAAGGTGTCGCGCAGCTGGCTGGGCGTGCTGGGCAGCATCCTGGCCCTGTGCGGCGTGGTGGCTGCGCCCATCACGAGCGGCGATACAGCCTTGCGCAGCGCCCGTCTCATCATCGCCGACTTCCTGAAATTCGACCAGAAAGCGGTCGGAAAGCGCCTCTCGATCAGCGTCCCGCTCTTCG
>JAFZBH010000006.1 GCA_017561865.1 Bacteroidales bacterium
GGCCGCCGGTGCCCGTCCGCAAGGCGCTCCCCAGGGTGCTCCCCAGGGCGGCCAGCGTCCACAGGCCGGCCGTGGCGGCAATCCTTTCGGCGGAATGAACTTCGCCGGCGCCTTCCAGACCATTCTGGAGAAAGACCTGATCCCGATGGTCGAGGCCAATTACCGGGTCTATGCCGACGGCGCGCACCGCGCGATGGCCGGCTTGTCGATGGGTGGCATGCAGACGCACTCCATCGCCCTCGCCAATCCGAAACTCTTCTCCTGGATCGGCATCTTCAGCGGCGGCGTCTTCTCCAAGGAAGAAGTGGACCAGACCCCGGGCTTCCGCGAGAACAACAAGCTGATCTTCATCAGTTTCGGCAGCCGGGAGCTGGCGAACCGCATCGGCGGTGCCGCCGACCCCAAACCGATTACCGAGGAACTGGGAAAGAGCGGAATGAACACCGTGTTCTACGTCTCCCCGGACACCGCCCACGAGTGGCAGTCCTGGCGCCGCGCCCTCTACAACTTCGCGCAGCTGCTGTTCAAATAGTGTTTTTAGTAACCGACTTACAATCAATTACTTATAGAATAAACCTGCACTGGATCGTGCAGGTTTATTCTATAACAGACAAACTATCAAGACTTTACAAAAAACAACTTCGGAGCGTCAGCGACGCAGGGAGTTTGAGGGGAACGCCCCTCAATCATCAGACGTAGTCGCCAGAAGCCATTTTCGCCAGAAAATGGCTTCCGCGGCAGCATCGTGATCGTGCTGCTTTCCGCGGTAGCCGTGCATCCCGTCGGGATAGATACGCGTCTCGAACTGGTAGCCGGCCTGCTGCAACGCGTCGATCAGCTGGAGGGTGTTCTGGAAATGGACATTGTCATCGCCCGTGCCGTGCGTGAGGCACAGCGCGTTCGGAAGGGGTTTGGGGCCGTCGCCCGCGAACACCTGGGGCACCCAGGTCATCACGGACGCCTCGGCGTAGCCTTCCGGGTTGGCCTGCGGCGTGTCCATGAAGCGCTCGGTGTAATGCGAGTCATACAGATGCCAGTCGTACACCCCGCCTCCGGCAACCCCGCAGCGGAAATACTGCGGGAAGCGCAGCACCAGCATCGCCGTGGTCGTCCCGCCGAAGGAGAATCCCTTCACCCCGATGCGGGAACCGTCCACGTAAGGCAGCGCTTGGAGCCATTTCGCCCAGGCGATGTAGTCCTGCAGTTCGATCACCGTCATCCGGCGGAACGCCTGGTCCATCCCCCGGCGCCCGTTCTCCCCCGAAGAGCGGGGATCCACCACGATATAGATGACGCCGTTGTCGTAGCACCAGCGGTCGGAGGCGTCGCGGTCGCCCCAACTGTCGCGCACGTAGGGCGTGCCCGGGCCGCCGTAGAGCTGCACCTGCACGGGATACTTCTTCGAGGCATCAAAACCCTTCGGCAGCGACATCAGGCCATACAGGTCGAAGCCGTCGTTCACTATCTTCACCACCTGCGGCAAGGGCCCGTCGGCGGGTGCGCTCACAAGCGCGGAGTCCACCTGCATCGCATAGCGGTCCGTGCGGCCGGAAACGGCCTGGAAGGGCGTGCGGGCGTTGGAGGCCGTGGCCTCGAAACGTTTCCCGTCCTCCGACAGGCGCACGCCGCCCAGGTTGAGCTCCGGGTCCGTCAGCAACGTGATCCGGCCCTTGCGGTCCAGGCGGTAGAGCGAAGTGTGCAGACGGGAATCCCGCTTCGCGGTGAACCACACGTCCCCCTTCTTCTGGTCCACCTTCAACAGGCGGATGCCCCAGTTCTCCCCGTCGGTCAGGCGCCGGAGCGTACCGTCATAGCCCAGGAAATAGATCTGCTCCCAACCCGTCTCGAAATTGCGCGCCATATAGAGACCCTTGTCCGTAAAGATCATCCCCTCGATCCATTCCACCCACGCTTCCGGATACTCTTCGTGATAGACCGGCCGCTTCGAGCCGTCCGCCACGCTGACGGCATACAGGTCCAGCACGCTCTGCCGGCGCGGCTCGCGCGAGACATACAGCTCGCGGGAATCCGCCCCCCAGAAGGGCGTACCGAAATACTGCTCGGGCGAATCGTCGAAGTCCGCCCAGACAGGCTCCGCCCCCGCGTGCGCCTCGATGATGCCGATGCGCACGGAAGGGTTGGCCTCCCCCGCCTTGGGGTAGCGGGTCTGCAGCAGGCGGCCATCCTGCCCGAAGGGCGAATAGATGGGGAACATCGGCACGGCCGAGTTGTCGAAGCGGTAGAATCCGAGGCGCTTTGAATCGGGACTCCACCAGAAGGCCTTGTAGCGCGAGGCCCGGCCGAAGATCTCCTCATAATAGACCCAGGACGCATAGCCGTTGAGAATCAGTTCCGACCCGTCGAAGGTCAGGCGCGTCTCGACGGAATCGGCCACGCAGCGCACCCAGAGGTCGTTGTCGCGGGTGAACGCCACCATCGTCCCGTCCGGCGAAGGGGTCGGATTCAGGTCCTGCGAGAAGAGCGCGAACGCGCCCAGGCAGCACAGCAAGAGGGTCAGCACAATCTTTCTCATACGAAGAAGCGGTCATTGAAATTCACGAGATATACTTTCCGGACGGCGCGCGTGAGCGCCGTGTAGAGCCATTTCAGGTCGTCGAGCGTCTGCTCGTCCTGCCAGAAGGGGCAGTCGATGAACACGCAGTCCCACTGCCCGCCCTGCGACTTGTGACAGGTGATCGCCTCGGCGTACTTGAGTTGCAGGGCATTGAAATAGGGGTCCTCGCGCACCGCCTCCCAGATCTTCTTTTTCGTGCGGCGGTCGGCGTAGTCGGCCGACACCCCTTCGTAGAGCGCATTCTGCTGCTCACGGGTCAGCGAAGCCGCCTCGGACTCGAGCGTGTCCAGGCACACCTTCGCCTTCAGGTCCACGTCCCCGTAGTCCGGGAAGGACAGGGTCGCCGTCGCGAAATGCAGCCCGTAACGCTCCTCGAAGGAGCCGATGCGCATCAGTTTGGCGATGTCGCCGTTGGCGATGTAGTCCATCCCCGGCACGTCCTCGACGAACTGGTAGCAGTTCTTGACGATCATCAGCTTGTCCCCGCGCACCAGGCGCTCCTCCTTGAACTGGACGGTCGAGCGTATGCCCAGGTTGTAGCGGATCGCCCGCTTGTTGGAGCGGCACAGGATCACGGTCCCGTCCTCGCCGTAGCGGCCGTAGGCGCCGCCGATCGCTTCGATCAGCTCGCCCCCGCCGATGCGTTCCACATCGTCCGCTCCGCGAAGATCCAGCTTCCAGCTGGAAAACAGTTCCCCGCCCCCCGCGATCATTTCACGCAAGTGCGTGGCATTCCGCAGAATGCCGGAGTCCGCCGCCTGCCGCACCACGCTCTTCAGTTCGCAGTAACGCACGCCGCCGAAGCCGTCCATAAAGGGTTTCGACAGGGCCGGCGAGGCGTCCAGGCCCACCGGGGGCAGCTGGGCGGCGTCGCCGATCAGGATGAGCCGGCAGTCGAGCCCGTTCCGCACGAAGGCGATGAGGTCTTCCAGCAGGTTGCCGGAACCGAAGACGGCTCCTCCCCGCTCCGAGGCGGCTTCGATGCCGATCAAGGACACTTCGTCCACGACGAAGAGCGTCCCCCGGGCCTTGTTCGGCGAAAGGGAGAACTGGCCCCAGCCGTCGCTGCCGACGCCTTTCTGGCGGTAGATGTGCTTATGGATGGTAAAGGCAGGGCGACCGGTGATGCCCGAAAGGACCTTGGCGGCACGGCCGGTCGGCGCAAGCAGCACCGAGGGCGTGCCGACGTCGCGCAGCGCGGCGATCACCGCCGCGATGGCGGTCGTCTTGCCCGTGCCGGCATAGCCGTTCACGACGAGGATGTCCCCTTCGTCCGAAGTCACGAAATCCGCCACCTCCCGGAAAAGCCGCGCCTGACAGGGCGTCGGCTCCGTCTTGAAACGATTCAGGAACTGCCGCTCCAGGAATTCCGCGCGCCCCGTCATCCCCGGGTCCGTTTGTCGAAGATCATCGCCACCACGGCCAGGACCGGGTAGATCTCGATGCGGCCGAGGAACATATCCACGCTGAAAACGATCTTGCCCAGCATCGGCACGCTGTTGAACGAGCCCATCGTCCCGAGCGCACCATAGGCCGGCCCCACGTTGCCCAGGCTCGTGACCGAGGCGATGAAACTGTTCTGGTGGTCCACGCCGATGAAAAGGCTCAGGCCCACGGACACGGCAAGCACGAAGCCGTAGAGGGCCAGATACAGCAGATGGGGCGAGACTTCATCGTCCCGCAGGACTCGCTTGCCCAGCCGCACCTCGTTAACGGATGTCGGGTGCAGGATCCTGTTCACCCGGCGTCCCAAAGACTTGAAAAGCAGGAGGACGCGGTCCACCTTCACGCCGCCGGAAGTCGATCCGGCGCTGCCGCACATCACGGCGGAGAACATCAGCACCATCATAATCCAGAGCGGCCATTCCGCATTGTCCAAAATGGCGAAACCGGCGGTTGTCGTGACGCAGAGCGTCTCGAAAAGGCCGTTCCACAGGGCGCTCCCCCAACTCGGGCAGATGCCGTTCCCCTTGAGGCCGGCGCCTACGATGACGGCTATCAGCAGCACCCAGACGGTGTAAAACTTCGTGACGGGGTTGTTATACGGCATGTTCGAGCGCGTGACCACGGCCAGGAAGATGACGCCGAAGTGCAGGGACGACAGATAGATGAACAGCATCGTGATCCCCTCGATCCAGCGCGAATCGAAAGCGGCGATCGAAGCGTTGCGCGTACTGAACCCGCCGGTGGCGCTGACGCTCATCGCGTGGCAGATGGCGTCGAACCCCGACATCCCGGCTATCAGGTAGGCAATGAACGAGAGCACCAGGATGCCCAGATAGACGTATGCGAAAATATAGGCCGTCTTGTTGGTGCGTGCGGCATAGCCGCCGCGAGAGAGCGAAGTCAGCTCCATGTTGGTCAGGCGCATCTTCATCTGGTTCGAGCCCGGGATGAGCAGGAGCAGGAAGACGACGATTCCCAAACCTCCGATGAAATGCGTGGACGAGCGCCAGAAGAGCAGGCTCTTGGGCAGGGCCTCGATATCGTCCAGGATCGTGGCTCCGGTGGTCGTGAAGCCGCTCACGGACTCGAACCACGCATTCTGCAGCGTGAACGGACCGCCCCACAGCGCATACGGCAGCATCCCGAAGATGAACGACAGCAGCCACGACAGGAAAATGATCACATAGCCTTCCTTCAGGCTGATGGCCGGTGTCTCGCGGACGAAGATGAAGGGGAAAATGCCTACGATGAATGTGATCAGGAAAGAGATGATCAGCGCCGACAGGGCGGAATCACGCCCGTCAAGGAGCGACACCCCCACCGACAGCAGCATGAACAGCGCACTGACCAGCAAGGCATAGCCTATGTTCCTGCTGATGACCTTCCAGTTCATTTCCTGCCCATCGCCTTGATCCGGGAACGGAACTGGCGGTTCTCGTTCGCCAGTTCGGAGATCCCTTCGTTGAGCTGGGAGAGTTCGTCGTCACCGTCGAACTTGACGGAATATTTCTTGTCCTGCGAGCGGTAGGCGTTGAGAGCGTCCAGCATCCGGTAGAGCGGATTGACGTAGAAAGCCAGCAGGAAGAAGAGCAGCATCACCACCAGCAGCAGGCCCACGCCCACCGCCACGATGCCCGGAATGATGCTCCGGTAGAAACCGCCCTCGAAGGTGGCGGAATTCTTTTCCAGATCCGTGTAGATGGCGCCCGAAAGGCTGCCCAGGTCCTGGCGGAGCCGGTCATAGCGCGGCTGCAGCCGCTCGAAATACCACGAGCGGGAGTCGATGAAATCCGACTGGAGGACGTCTTCCAGTTCGAGCGAAGTCAGCATATAGGCGGCATACGAATACATCACCGAGTCCGTCAGCGGCCTCACCTGGTTGGAAGGGACGCTCGAGCGGAGCGAGTCGAGATGCGACTTGAAATAGCCGTCGTCGAAATCGGGCACCCGCAGGGAAGTATCGTCCCCGATGACCTCCAGGATCTGCAGGTTGTAGGAATTGCTCATATCGGCCAGGCGGTTGGCCACGTTGATGCTGCTGATGTCATCCGCAATCAGGTCCGAGACATAATCGCTCATGCTGGAATACTCCATCACGGAAATCAGGAGCGAAACCAGCAGGATCGCCGCGATCGAGCACAGGCTCAGAATGAGTTTCGCGCGCAGCGACAGGCGGGAATTCCGGGCTTTTTTGAAGACTTTACGGATCGACATTATTAAATTTCTTCAAGAATTATGACAAAGATACGTATTTTTTGTATAATTTTGTACTATGAACCACACCTTCCTCGACGATAGCAGCGGCAAGAGCGCTTCCGTGAAGCGCGAGATCCTCCGTCTGTGCATCCAGCACAACAATTACAGCATCGCTGACTTCAGCCGTGCGTTGGGGATCAGCGTCCCCACCATCACCAAGTTCGTGGGCGAGCTCATCGACGGGGACTTCCTCAAGGACGAGGGAAAAGTGGGCACCTCCGGCGGCCGCCGCCCCAGCGTCTACGGCCTCAACCCGGATGCCGGCTATTTCGTAGGCGTGGACGTGGCCCGGCACCATTTCCACATCGCCATCAGCAACTTCAAGGGCGAGGTCATCACCTACATCCAGGACATCGAGTTCGTGCTCGAAGCCAACGAGAACTCCTTCCGCACGATGTGCCGTATGGTGATGGAGCAGGTCATCCACAGCGGCATTCCCTGGATCAAGGTACTGGGCGTGGGCGTGAGCCTGTCCGGGCGGGTCAACCCCGAGAAGGGCTACAGCCTGACCTATTTCGTCAGCGACGACCTCCCGCTGGGCAACATCTTCCAGAAGGAGTTCAATGTCCCGGTCACGATCGAGAACGATTCCCGCGCGATGGCATACGGCGAGTTCATGTCGCTCGGCAGGAAAGCCGACCCCGATATGATCTTCATCAACGTCAGCTGGGGCCTCGGGATGGGCATCATCATGGACGGCCGGCTCTATTACGGCAAGTCCGGCTATTCCGGCGAGCTGGGGCATTTCCCCGTGCTGAACAACGACATCATCTGCCGCTGCGGCAAGGTCGGCTGCCTGGAGACGGGCGCCTCGGGATCGGCCCTGCACCGGATGATCGTCGAGAAACTGGGCAAGGGTCAGGCCTCGTCGATGTCCGAATCCTACAACCGCAAGGGCGACGTGGAGCTGGACGAGATCCTGCGCGCCGTCGAGGAGGGCGACGTGCTCGCCATCGACGCCATCGGCAAGATCGGCGATACGCTGGGCCGCGGCATTTCCGGCGTGCTGAACGTCTTCAATCCGGGCCTCGTGGTGATCGGCGGCCGGCTGATCGTCGGCAAGGATTATCTCCTGCTCCCGATCAAGACCGCGGTCAACCGTCTCTCCCTGCCGCGCGTGTCGGCCGACACGACCATCGTCCTGTCGCAGCTGGGTCGCCGGGCCGCCTCCGTGGGCGACTGCCTGCTGTCCCGTTCGCGCGTGCTCGGCCTGATGTAGTATGCCCAGCTACCTGCAGATCGAGAACATCTCCAAGTCCTACGGGCCCAAGGTGCTCTTCGAGCACATCGGTTTCAATGTCAACGAAGGCGACAAAATCGCCCTGATCGCGCCCAACGGCACGGGCAAGACTTCCCTGCTGCGCATCCTCGCGGGGGAGGACGCCTCCGATTCCGGGGGACGCATCCTTTTCCTCAAGGACATCCGCATCGCCTTTCTCCGGCAGGAATACGACTACGACCCCGCGCTCCCCATCCTGGAGCAGGTCCTGCGCCACAGCGCCCCGCAGCGGGCGGATTTCCACGAGGAGGAGCAGCGCGACTACCGCCAGCGCGTACGCGAGCTGCTGACCTCCTTCCGGCTCCCGGACCCGGACAAGGCGATGGCATCGCTCTCCGGAGGCGAAGTCAAGCGCGTGGCGCTCAGCGAGTTGCTGGCTCTGCAGGCGGACTTCCTCATCCTCGACGAGCCCACCAACCATCTCGACATCGAGGCCATCGAGTTTCTGGAAAGCTACCTCAAGCGAAGCCGCTGCACGCTGCTGATGGTCACGCACGACCGCTATTTCCTCGACCGGGTGTGCAACACGGTGATGGAGCTGGACCACGGCGCCATCTACATCTATAAAGGGAATTACCAGAACTATCTGGAGAAGCGCGACGAGCGCATCGCGCACTACAACGCCGAGACCGACAAGGTCCGCAACCTGCTGCGGCGCGAACTCGAATGGATCCACGCCACGCCCTGCGCCCGCAGCGGCAAGGCGCAGTACCGGATCGACGCGTTCCACGAGCTCGCGGAGCGCGCCGCCCAGGTGTACCGCACGCAGCAGGTGAGCCTGGAGGGTGTGGGCGGCGCCTCGCGGCTCGGGGGCAAGATCATCAACTGCAAAGATGTCTGTTACGACTGGGAAGGCATCCCGATGCTCCGGAATTTCAGTTATGATTTCCAGCGTTGTGACAAAGTCGGCATCGTGGGACGCAACGGTGTCGGGAAGACTACGTTCCTGGACCTGCTGACCGGGGCGGTCGCGCCCGACAGCGGAACAATCGACCGGGGTGAGACGCTGCGGATCGGGTATTACCGCCAGCAGGGGATGGAGTTCCGGCCCGCTGACACGGTGCTGGACATCGTGCCGGACACCCGCCTGCTGGGGCATTTCCTGTTTCCGCGGGATATGTGGTCGACGCGGGTGGAGCGGCTGTCCGGGGGCGAGAAGCGGCGGCTTTATCTGCTGACGATCCTGCTGCAGGAGCCCAATCTGCTGATCCTGGACGAGCCGACCAACGATCTGGATATCGTGACGCTGAATATCCTGGAGGAGTATCTGAAGGAGTTCGCGGGGAGCCTGCTGGTCGTCAGCCACGACCGGCATTTCCTGGACCGCGTGACGGACCACCTGCTGGTCTTCTGCGGCGACGGCCTCGTCAAGGATTTCGTCGGCTCCTTCTCCGAATACCGCGCCTATGTCCGCGACCTGGAGAAGAAGCGGCTTGCCTCGGCTTCCGCGGCGTCGGCAGGCTTGCCCCCGGAGGGCAAAAAAAGTGTCCTCGCTCCGCTGCGGAAATGCCCCCCGGAGGCAACCTGCCGCCCGCCTGCGACAACGCCCTCGCACGGCAAGCCTTCTCCACCTCGTGGCAGGTTGAACGAAGTGAAGTCCGCATCAGCGGACCGGCCGGGCCCGGGACTTTGCGCCAGCAAAGTCGGAAAAGGGCTTGAGGCCGCAGGGGGTTCGGGGGATATGCCCCCGTATGGAAGCTCTGCTCCTTCCAAGTCGCGAAAGCGTACTTGGAAGGAACAGCGGGAGCTGGAGGCGATCGAGGCGGAGCTGCCGAAGCTGGAGGCCGAGAAGGCGGAGCTGGAGGCCAGGATGAGCAGCGGCGCCCTCCCCTACACCGAACTCCAGGCGGCCTCGGAACGCATCCAGGCCCTGCTCGACGAAATCAGCCAGCGCGAAGAACGCTGGCTGGAACTCTCGGAATAACGAAACCGCGGCAGCCGGCGAACGGATGCGCGCGAGGCAGTAGATCCTATTCCGGTTTGTAGGAATCTTTCAGGGAGACCGTCTTGTTGAAGACGGCCTTCTCCGGCGTGGAATCCGGATCCTTGACATAGTAGCCCGTGCGCTCGAACTGCACGGCGATGCCGGAGGCGTCGTCCAGCAGGGCCGGCTCCGCAAGGCCGCGGCCGAGGACCAGCGAATCCGGATTCAGGAACTCCTTGTAGTCCCGGTCTTCCGGCACCTGGCTCATATCGGCCAGGGTGAAGAGGCGGTCGTAGTTGCGCAGTTCGATTTCCTTTGCGTGGGCGCAGGAGACCCAGTGGATGGTGCCCTTGACGCTGCGCCACTCGCCGCCGCCCGGCTTCGTCGTGGGATCGTAAGAGCACTCCAGCTCCACGACGTTCCCGTCGGCGTCCTTGACGACCTTTTCGCACTTGATGATATAAGTGTATTTCAGGCGCACTTCTCCGTCCGGCTTCAGGCGGAAGAACTTGTGCGGAGCGTCCTCCATAAAGTCCGCGCGCTCGATCCACAACTCGCCCGTGAAGGGGACCTTTCGGGTGGCGCCCTCCGGCTCGGCCGGATTCAGCGGGCAGTCGTACCACTCCACGAGCCCTTCGGGCCAGTTGGTGATCTTCACCTTCAGCGGATCCTGTACCACCATATAGCGGTTCGCCCGGGCGTTCAGGTCCTGACGCACGCACCACTCCAGCAGCTGGATGTCCATCAGCTGGTCGCGCTTCGAAACGCCGATCTTCTCGCAGAACATCTTGAGCGCCTCGGGCGTGTAGCCGCGGCGGCGCACGCCGCACAGCGTAGGCATCCGCGGATCGTCCCAGCCGGCGACCAGTCCCTTCTGCACGAGCTCGAGGAGCTTGCGCTTGCTCATCAGGGTGTAGGTCAGGTTCAGGCGGGCGAATTCATACTGGTGCGAGGGATAGATCCCGAGCGTCTCGATGAACCAGTCGTAGAGCGGTCGGTGCACGTCGAACTCCAGGGTGCAGATGGAATGCGTGATGTGCTCGATGGAATCGCTCTGCCCGTGGGTAAAGTCGTACATCGGGTAGATGCACCACTTGTCGCCCGTGCGGTGATGGGAGGCGTGCTTGATGCGGTACAAGAGCGGATCGCGCATCAGCATATTGGGATGCGCCATGTCGATCTTGGCGCGCAGCACCTTCTCGCCTTCGGCGTATTTTCCGTCGCGCATCTCGCGGAAAAGGCGGAGGTTCTCCTCCGGAGTCCGGTTGCGGTACGGGCTCTCGACGCCCGGCTTGTCCACAGTGCCGCGTCCCCTGGAGATCTCTTCCTGGCTCTGGTCGTCCACATAGGCGAGGCCCCGCTGGATCAGCTGCTCGGCCCACTCATAGAGCTGGTCGAAGTAGTCCGAGGCGTAGAGTTCCTTCTCCCACTGGAATCCCAGCCACTTGATGTCTTCCTTGATGGCGTCCACGTATTCCGTGTCCTCCTTGACGGGGTTGGTGTCGTCGTAGCGCAGGTTCGTCTTGCCGCCGTACTTGGCGGCGAGTCCGAAGTTGATGCACAGCGACTTGGCGTGGCCGAGGTGCAGGTAGCCGTTGGGCTCCGGCGGAAAGCGCGTCAGGATGGACGGGACCTTGCCGGTGCGCAGGTCGTCCTCGATGATTTCTTCCAGGAAATTGAGTTTCTTCTCGTTCTCTTCCATAGGGGTACGTTTCGCTAAATCGTGCAAATTTACGGATTAATTCGTAATTTTGCACCCAATAAGCCTGACAGAAAATGATTAAATCCATGACCGGCTACGGCAAGGGGGTTGCCGAACTCTCCACAGGCCGTCTCACCCTCGAAATCCGCACCCTCAACGGGAAAAACTGCGATATCAACATCAAGTCCTCCCTGCTGCCCAAGGACCGGGAACTGGAAGTCCGCAAGACGCTCTCCGACGCCCTTCAGCGGGGCACGGTCGACCTGCTGCTTACCTTCGAGCCCAAGGCGGGCGCCCAGGCGCGCCAGATCGACGCCGACCTGGTGGAGAACTATTTCCGGCAGATCCACGCCATTGGCTGCAAGGTCGGCATCGCGATGCCCAAAGAAGAGTATCTGCAGTCCATCCTGCGTTTTCCCGACGTCTTCGAAGGCGGCAAGCAGGAGACCGTGCCCGAGGACGAGTGGCCCGCCGTGCAGGCGGCGCTGGGTGAGGCGCTCGCGGCCCTGGACGCCTTCCGCAGCCGCGAGGGTGCCGCGCTCTATGCCGACGTCACCGCCCGTGTGGCGAAGATCCTCGCCCTCTACGACGAGGTCGAGAGCCACGAGGCGGAGCGGCTGGAAGCCGTGCGCGGCCGCATCCTGAAAGCCGCCGAGGAGCTGCAGGTCAAGATGGACCCCGAGCGCTTCGAACAGGAAATGATCTTCTACCTGGAGAAACTGGACATCAACGAGGAGAAAGTCCGTCTGCGCCAGCACTGCAAGTACTTTATGGACACCATCGACGGGGAGCCCTGCCCGGGCCGCAAGCTCGGCTTCATCATCCAGGAAATGGGCCGGGAGATCAACACCACCGGCTCCAAGGCCAACCACGCGGAAATCCAGAAGCTCGTCGTCCGGATGAAAGACGAGCTTGAAAAGATCCGCGAGCAGTCGATGAATATCCTGTAAGGATCAGGGGATATTCAAATCCAATGTCAACTGGTAACTGACCACCCTGCCTTCCGGCCAGGCGGTCAGCGAATACTGTGACAGAAGGTACGTCATGCTTTTCTCCTGCTGCTGACTGACAAGGAAGTATCCGACCTCCAGTTCAGCATCGGCAGGAAGCACCTGCGGAAGCAGGAAGAGCGTGCCCTTTTCTGTCTGTACGGCGATATGATTGTCGTTGGCGGCATTGCGCACCGGAACGTTCTCCTGATCCAGCAACTCCTGGTTCCCGACGGTAATCTGATAGCCGGCCCGCGGGAAGTCGGTGCCGAACTCCGCAGGCGAGACGGCATCACTCCAGAGACAAGCGTTCTGCGTGAAATACAGATACTTCGATCCGATGATGTTCTTCAGGGAAATCCTCGTAACCCGAACGGCATCATCCTCCCCGGAGCCCGTCTTGTTGAACCGGAACTCCACCTTGACCATCCGATGGCCGCTGAAGTCCAGCGGAGACTGCCCGGCGAGACGGACACGGCTCCTGTTCAACATGGGCGGCGCTACCAGAAGATCGACCTGGTCGGCGGCAGAAGCCGCAGGCGTGACGCGGATCAGCGGAGAACCGGCCAGATAACGCGGCAGGCGGGAAATGATCCCGGCATCGGTCACGGGCGCCTCCAGCTGGATGTCCGCTCCCCCATAACGGGATTCCGGGTCAGAGCCCGGAATGACGGGCAGGAGGGGGCTCCCGGCCGGATCGCGATAAGGCGCATAGCAGAAGTAGGACAACGTACCGTCGAACGGATAGTAAACCGGATCGGCCGTCAGCACATCGCCCTCCCGGGTCACGCCCTGCCAGCCGTGGTTTGCGAAAGAATCATCCTCTCCGCTGCCTTTGATGTACCCGAAACGATGGTTCTCGAAATACTGGACCGTCGTGCCGCCCGGACCTTCGAAAGTCCTGCCTTCCGGTGAATACCAGGCACTCACGCTGAAATCCTGGTCCGCCAGGGCAGCGAGCGTGGTGATGGGCGCTTCCCCTTTGGTCTCCCGCCCGCCTACGGCGAACTCGATTGGCTCGTCCGAGGGCAAAGGAATGCGCTGCTCCTCCACCGGCATCTTGGTGCAGGCGGACAGAAGCAGCAGGGCAGCGGAAACGGAGAGGCCGGTCAGTATAGACGAATCCATAACGGGTACTAGCCGATCTGCTCGTTGTCGACGACCCCGGTCCAGTCATCCACCGTAGGAGTCAGCGTGATCTCGGCAGCGGAGAACTCGAGGTTGAAGGTGTATTTCTTGCCCATCTCCCAAGGGGTGCGCGGGATGTTGAGCTCGTAGTCGAAGGTCTTGCCGCCCATCGAGTAGTTGATCACGATCTGCTTGGCGGATTGCTCGGGAATGAGCAGGTTCGTGGTAATCTGGGTGGCGGTGCTGTTCAGCGTATACGGGAAATCCGAAATCCCCTCAGCGGCACTGAGATCCTTGTCGCCGTGGGCGGAGATGGTCCAGCCGGCTTTCAGGTTGGCGCGGTAGTTGTCCACCGTCAGCGTACCTACGTACTCCAGGTCCTTGACCGTAATCTTGTTGATCGTCAGGTCCACCGTCGTGGTGGCGCTCTTCTTGGCCGTGAAAGCGATGAGAGCCTGGGCGTGGTTGAAAGCCAGGGAGACGTTACCGTCGGTGCCCGCCACGCAGCCGTTGGCCACGGCGTACATCACGTCGTACTGATTGGAGAAAGTATCCCAGTCAGCGACCGTGAATTCGCGCGCGTGGGTCTCTGAATGAAAAGTCGGGGAGAGAGCGGTCTTGGCGTCCGGCGTCAGCGCATAGGCCAGGAAATCTACCTTCACGCCGCCGAAAGGCCAGTAGATATGCTGCTTGGCATAGGGGCTGCCGCTGGCCGGGAACCACTTGGCGCCGTCCGTGAAATAGGCGAACAGCTGGCCGCCGTAGCTCGTGGCAGCAGGATCGAAATACTTGGGAGAACCATCGGCCGAAGCGGCCGCGTAAATGACATAGTCGTTGTCCGTGCCGAGGGAGGCGCCGGCCAACTCCGGATCCGCCTTGGTAGGGAGATTCGTCATGGCCTTGAAACTCATCTCGACAGGGGTCTCATCCTGGATGGTCTCGGTCTTGGCGCAAGACACGGCGGCCAGCATCACGGCTGCGCCGGCAAGAAGGAAGAGGTGGATACTTTTCATGTTGTTTGCTTTATTAATAAATATTGGTTCTTTATTCAATGATCACCGGGATAGTTTCTCCGTCCCAGTCGTTCACAATCGGGTCGAATCCGCCGCCTTGATAGTCGTCGCCTGGAATCTCGACCGTATCCTCGATGACGATGCGTTGTGCGGAGTTGTCGGGATTGAGCCACTGGGACGTCACGTCAAAGACATAACGGAGGCGTGAACCGTTGGCCGTAGTCACGAGCAGGTTAACGATTACGTCGGTTTCCGCCTGCGGATATCTGCCGAAGGTATTGAACACCGCAACGAGACGCCCCTTCGTCACGTCGATCTCCGTATCGAATCCGAGCGCGCAAGGATGGTTGGAGGTACGGCCGTCCCACAGGAAACGGCCGGGGGCCTGTCCGGTCAGGTAAACCTCGGCTTTCCGGATGTGCTCCGCACCCTTGACATCGACCACCTCCAGGATCCAGCTCTCGGAGAGACGGGACAAGCCAGCGGACAGGACGACTGTCTCGGCGTCGGACGGATGCACCGGCACCATCGCCCCGGCGATCCTGCCGACGAACAGATGGTCCGGCTCGAAGACGACCGGCTGTTCGTCCCCTTCCCCCTCGTCGGCCTTGGTCGACACGCTCTGCATCTTTACCCGGGCACCCGTAGCGCTCGTGAAAGCGTAGGCGCCCGCACGTGTCTCCGTGCCCGACACCTGCGTCGCTTCCGTGCCGAGGCTGTACACAATCACGTCATACGCTCCCGCAGGGACATCGACGAATCCGCCTTCGGCCGACAGGAAGTCTTCCTTCACCAGTTCGTGGCTCACGACATCGTAAAAACAGGCGTGCACGAGTTCCGGCATCTTGCCGGCGACCTTGTCACGTAAATCCGGACGGGCATTAAGGTCCAGTTGCGCCTCCATCGCTGGATCCAGCGAACGGTCGACCGAGACACGGAGATAAATGCCCGCGCCGGCCTCATACATCGGGATGCGCCTGCAGGCCGGGACCAGCGCCATCAGAAGCACGCCCAGCACAAAAAGGAGTGTCCGTATCTTTCTCATCGCATACCTCCTTTCTTACGCGTGTAGATGGGAACCACCAGGGAAAGCTGGGCACGCGTCGGCCCGACCCAGGTGGTTTTCTTCGTTACGCCCTCGTGGTGGTAGATCACCCCGCCGGGTTCCAGACATTCATAAGGACGCCCCGTCGACCGGATGAAGCCCAGTCCGATCTCGGCCTCCAGGTGCATCCTGCCCCGGAAAAGCGGGGCGGCATAGAGATAGTCCAGGCCGACATCGAAGAATTCGCCCTGGAGTCCGGACCAGTCACGTTCGAAATCATAGTATCCCGCCGCACCGTACAGGCCGACGGAGTGGCCCAGCAGGCGCTGTCCGTCCTGAATATCCTTGCGCGGGAACCAGTAGCGGAGCTCGACGTCCGCGGCCGCCAACTCGTTGCAGACACCGGTCTCGTCCACGCCAGCGGCATGGCCGGAACGCCAGAGCCAGGGATAATAAATGTCGGCGCCGACACTCCATCGACGGCCCAGCGGCACCTCGACGCCCAGGTTCGCAAACGGAATCGTCAGCATGTTGGTCCGAAGCGCGAACAGCATCCGGCGGTCCGAGAAATCGGGGCCGTAAGGCTTCAAATCCTGCGAAGCAGGCGGCGCGGCTTCGAAATAGACGGTGTCGCGAAGGGTCTTCGTGACGTAAACGGTATCCCTGCGCACAGGCTGAGAAGGGGCGACGATACATTCCACCGACACGCCCGCAGTACGCAGTTCCGGAAAGACGTTGGCGTCCAGCCAGCGCCAGGCTTTACCCTCTTCGAGGCTGCGAAGGCTGTTCTTGCGGGCATCCACGACTGCAACGTCTTCGATAATCTCCAGCGCCGCATCGCGCCAGGAGGCGTCCAGCGTCCGGATGATGCGCGCAAGGCCCTCCCAGTCCTCGCCCACCTCGCGGTAATACAGTTCGGAGCGCAGGCCGAGCGTATCGGCGAGCCACGCGCCCAGCGCGTGCGCACGAAGGCCTGCGAGCGCCTGATTGTCGGAGGGCGACCCTTCCGGCGAAGAAGAACCGCTCAGCAGGACGACGCCCAGTGCACATCCTTCGCGCAGGCGCGATGCGACGGCCTCGCGGAAAGCCTGCATCCGTGCGCCATTGTCACGATAGTCCGGGTCGATCCCGGAGACACCCTGTGGAAAATAGATATGCAGGCGAAGGGTATCCGTACGGACGTCCTGAACATAGGACTGCCCCATCATTCCAAGCCCGGAAAGCAGGAAGAATGAGGCCAGGAGGTATTTCAGGACGGAAAAGGATCTCATGCCTGCCCGATAATTCATTTGGTGAGCGAAGCGGCCAACTGGTCGTACTCCTCCTCCGTGATCATACGGATGGAGCCGTTGATCTGCGCGCCCATCTCGACCTGGATGCGGCGGACGTGGAGGTTGCCGTTCACCACCGAGGAGGCCTTGAGTGAGAGGGTGTCCTTGGCATAGATGTCGCCTTCCATCCCGCCCCAGAAATCGATGTTCTCAGCGAACATCTTTCCGCTCAGGCGGGCAGCCTCGCCTACCACGATCTTGCCTTCGGAAAAGAGGGTGCCGTCCATCCGGCCGTCGATGCGGATGTCGGTCGCGGAAGAGAGATCCCCCTTCAGGGCCGCGCCCTGGGAAATCCGGCTGACGTCGTTCACGTTCTGCTCCACGGTTCTGGGAGCTTTATTCAGATTGACATTCATACGCTTGCGGGTTTATGCCTGGCCGCGGCCGTGGCAGTTCTTGTATTTCTTGCCGCTGCCGCAGGGGCAGGGATCGTTGCGGCCCACGGTCTTGTCGACCTTGACCGGCGTGTTCGCCTTCTGCTCGCCGTTGGTGCTGAGGT
The DNA here is from genome assembly GCA_017561865.1 of Bacteroidales bacterium. Taxonomy (GTDB): domain Bacteria; phylum Bacteroidota; class Bacteroidia; order Bacteroidales; family UBA932; genus Cryptobacteroides. The sequence goes on from JAFZBH010000006.1 coordinate 17,188, forward strand.
CGCTGTGGTGGGTCTGGTAGCGGCTCATGTCCGTCTTCGGACGGATGCTGCGCTGGGGCTGCTGCGGGCGATCCTGGAGCGGGACGAAAGCCTTGAAGAGGAAGGACAGGACGTCCTGGTTCAGGGTTTCGAGCATCGAGGCGAAGAGGTTGTAGCTTTCGAGCTTGTAGACCACGACCGGGTCCTTCTGCTCGTAGGATGCGTTCTGGACGCTCTGCTTGAGGTCGTCCATCTCGCGCAGGTGCTCCTTCCAGTGCTCGTCGATCTGATAGAGGATGATGTTCTTGCTCAGGGTCTTGGCGATCTCGCGGCCCTCGGAGTTGTAGGCGCGCTCGAGATTCACCGACAGGGTCATCTGCTTGCGGCCGTCTGAGATGGGGATGGCGATGTTCTGGTACATCGTGCCCTGCTTCTCGTAGACGTCCTTGATAATCGGGTAGAGCCGCTCGACGAGCGTGTCCATCCTGCGGCGGTACACCTCCTGCATATGCTCGACGATGCGGTCCTCGATCTCGGCGGGCTTCGCCTTTTCGTACGTGGCTTCGTCCAGGCCGGAGTCGATGGACAGCTGGGCCATCAGCGAGACCTCGAACTCCTCGAAGGGCAGACCCTTGCTGCGGTCCACGAACAGGGCGGCGGTGTCCTTCATCATATTCTGGAGGTCGATCTCCACCTTCTCGCCGCTGATGGCGTTGCGCCGGCGGGAGTAGATGGCTTCGCGCTGGTAGTTCATCACGTCGTCGTATTCGAGCAGGCGCTTGCGGACGCCGAAGTTGTTCTCCTCGACCTTCTTCTGCGCGTTCTCGATGGCGTTCGACAGCATCTTGCTCTCGAGGGCTTCGTTCTCCTCCATGCCGAGCTTGTCCACCATTCCGGCGATACGCTCGGAGCCGAACAGACGCATCAGCTTGTCCTCCAGGGACACGTAGAAGGTCGAAGAACCCGGGTCGCCCTGACGTCCGGCACGGCCGCGCAGCTGGCGGTCCACCCGGCGGGAATCGTGCCGCTCGGTGCCGATGATCGCAAGGCCGCCGGCCTTCCTGACATCCTCGGAAAGCTTGATATCCGTACCACGGCCGGCCATGTTGGTGGCGATGGTCACGGCGGAAGTCTGGCCCGCCTGGGCCACGATCTCGGCCTCACGGGCGTGCTCCTTGGCGTTCAGCACGTTGTGGCGTATGCCCCGCATCCGGAGCATACGGCTCAGCAGCTCGGAAGTCTCGACGTCCGTCGTACCCACAAGCACCGGACGTCCGGCATTGGACAGCTGGACGATGCGGTCGATAACCGCCGCGTACTTGGCCTTCTTGGTCTTGTAGATGAGGTCGTTCTGGTCGTCGCGGATCACCGGGCGGTTGGTCGGGATGACCATCACGTCCAGCTTGTAGATGCTCCAGAACTCGCCCGCCTCCGTCTCGGCCGTACCGGTCATGCCGGCCAGCTTGTGATACATACGGAAGTAGTTCTGCAGGGTGATCGTCGCGAAGGTCTGCGTGGCGCCTTCCACCTTGACGTTTTCCTTCGCCTCCACGGCCTGGTGGAGTCCGTCGCTCCAGCGGCGCCCCTCCATGATACGGCCCGTGGATTCGTCCACGATCTTGATCTTGCCGTCCATAATGACGTAGTCCACGTCCTTCTCGAACATCGTGTAGGCCTTGAGGAGCTGGATCACCGTGTGGACGCGCTCGCTCTTGGTGGAGAAGTCCGCCATCAGCTCGTCCTTCTTCTGCTGCTTCTCGAGCAGCGCCATCTCGGAATGCTCGATCTCGGCGATGCGCGAGCCCACGTCCGGCAGGACGAAGAAGTCGTCGTCGCCCACCGCGCGGGCCAGCACTTCGTGGCCCTTGTCGGTCATATCCACGGAGCGGAGCTGCTCGTTGATCACGAAATACAGCGGGTCGGTGACCACCGGCATCTCTTTCTCATTGTCCTGCATATAGTAGTTCTCCGCCTTCTGCAGGAGCACCTTCATACCGGGCTCGGAGAGGAACTTGATGAGGGGCTGGTACTTCGGGAGGCCCTTGTGGGCGCGGAGCAGGAGCTTGCCGCCCTCGGCCTCGTCGCCCTCGGCGATCTTCTTCTTGGCCTCGTTGAGCACCTGGTTCACCAGGGCGCGCTGCGTCTGGTAGAGCCGCTCCACGTAGGGGCGGAACTCCATGAACTGGGCCTCGTCGGCATCGTTGCGCGTGATCGGACCGGAGATGATGAGCGGGGTCCGGGCGTCGTCGATGAGCACGGAGTCCACCTCGTCCACGATGGCGAAGTGATGCTTGCGCTGCACCAGGTCCTCCTGGCTGATGGCCATGTTGTCGCGCAGGTAGTCGAAGCCGAACTCGTTGTTCGTGCCGAAGGTGATGTCGCACTCATAGGCCTTGCGGCGGGGGTCCGAGTTGGGCTGATGCTTGTCGATGCAGTCCACGGACAGGCCGTGGAACATATACAGCGGGCCCATCCACTCGGAGTCGCGCTTGGACAGGTAGTCGTTGACGGTCACCATATGCACGCCCTTGCCCGCCAGGGCGTTGAGGAACACGGGGAGGGTCGCCACGAGGGTCTTTCCTTCGCCCGTGGCCATCTCCGCGATCTTGCCCTGGTGGATGGCGATGCCGCCGATCAGCTGGACGTCGTAGTGGACCATCTCCCAGGTGATCTCGTTGCCGCCGGCCACCCAGTGGTTGCGGTAGACGGCCTTGTCTCCCTCGATGTCCACGAAGTCGTGGTTGACCGACAGGTCGCGGTCGAACTGCGTGGCCGTGACCGTGATGGTGGGGTTCTCCTTGAAGCGGCGGGCCGTGCTCTTGACGATGGCGAAAGCCTCGGGCAGGATCTCGTCGAGGCACTTCTCGATGGCCTCGTCCTCGTCCTTGACGAGCTTGTCCGACTCGCTTGCGAGCTTTTCCTTCTCGGCGACGGGGATATCCTTGTCCAACTCCAGCTTGATCTCGGCGATGCGGCCTTCGAACGGGGCCTCGACTTCGCGAAGTTTCGCGCGGAGGGCCGCCGAACGGGCCCGGAGGTCGTCGTCCGAGAGGGCGTCTATTTCGGGATAAACGGCCAGGATCTTGTCCAGCGTGGGCTTGATGGCCTTGTAGTCGCGTTCGGACTTGGAGCCGAAGATCTTGCCGATGACAGATGCAAATGACATATTCTCAGTTCTTTTCTATTTCCGGTTCAACACGTGCGCGCAGGGCGCATAATCGTGCAAAGATAATGCATTTTTGCTATCTTTGCAATTATGAAACGCTTGCTGATAACCCTTCTGCCCCTGATCGCCATCCTTTCCGCCTGCCAGGCCAGACCGGCGGCCCTGCAGCGCGGCACCGATTTCAATTTCGACTGGCGCTTTACGCTCGGCGACGACCCCGCCTTCGCGGAGAGCGGCTTCGACGACAGCGCCTGGCGCGAACTGCACCTGCCCCACGACTGGAGCGTCGAAGGCGAGTTCTCCCTCGACAATCCGTCCACGCCCAGCGGCGGCGCGCTGCCCGGGGGAATCGGCTGGTACCGCAAGCATTTCACCTTGCCCAAAGGGGTCTTCGACCTTCACGGCGAACGGGAGAAAAGTGTCTTCGTCGAGTTTGACGGCGTGTTTATGAACAGCACCGTCTTCATCAACGGCCACCCCCTCGGGACACGTCCCTATGGCTACAGTTCCTTTTCCTACGAGCTTTCGAAATATCTTGTCCCGGGCGAGAATGTGATCGCGGTGCGCTGCGACAACGCAGACCAGCCCAACTCCCGCTGGTATGCGGGCTGCGGCATCTACCGTAACGTCCGCCTGGTGGTGACGGACCCCGTCCACGTGGCCTACGACGGCGTCTTCATCCGCGCAGCAGAGATTTCCTCCGAACGGGCCAGTATGCTCCTGACCGTGAAAGTGGACGACGGAATGCCCGGAGAACTGCTCCAGTTCGACATCCGCATCCGGGATCAGAAAGGGCGGACCGTCGCCCGCGTCCGGGAGAGCCATCCCCCCCACATCACCCTGGACCTGGACATCCCGCACCCCCATTTCTGGGACGTTGACGATCCCTATCTCTACACCGCGACGGTAACCGTCTCCTGGGGCCCCTGGGAAGACAGCTATTCGACGCGTTTCGGCATCCGGACCACGGCGTGGGATGCCGACAAGGGGTTCTTCCTCAACGGCCGGCCGCTCAAGATGCTCGGCGTCTGCCTGCACCACGACATGGGCTGCCTGGGCACCGCCGTGCACCGCCGCGCCCTCCAGCGCGAGCTGCAGATCCTCAAGGATATGGGCGTCAACGCGATCCGCACCTCCCACAACCCGCCGGCACCGGAACTGCTCGACCTCTGCGACGAGATGGGCTTCGTGGTGATGGACGAGGCGATGGATATGTGGCGCAAGCGCAAGACGACCTTCGACTATGCCCGCTTCTTCGACGAGTGGCACGAGCGCGACGTGCAGGATTTCATCCGGCGCGACCGCAACCACCCCAGCGTGGTGATGTGGAGCATCGGCAACGAAATCCTCGAGCAGAGCGATTCCCGCGGGGACGACCTGGAGGGTCTCTCGCCCGAGGAGGCCAACCTGCTGCTCAATTTCATCCAGTCGATCGGCGGGACAGATTCCGGCGAGACCAACCCCAACGTGCTGCTGACCCGCCATATGGCGCAGCTCATCCGCGACCTGGACGACACCCGCGCCATCACGGCCGGCTGCAACGGCGTCTGGCCGGGCAACAACCTGCTGCGCAGCGGCGCCCTGGACGTGTACGGCTTCAACTACCACCCGCAGCTCTATGATTCCTGCCGGGTGTGGTTCCCGGACAAGCCGCTGCTCGGCTCCGAGACCGTCTCCTCGCTCAACAGCCGGGGCATCTATTTCCAGCCCTCCACCGACAAGGTCAAGCTCCCGAGCCGGGGCTGGCAGTACACGGCCGACGGCGAAGTGGACTGGGACCACCAGGTGACCGCCTACGACGCCTGCTGCGCCCCGTGGGCCGATTACCACGAGGATGCGTGGATCGCCGTGCGGGACCGCGACTTCATCGCGGGTACCTTCATCTGGACGGGCTTCGACTATCTCGGCGAACCGACCCCCTACGGCTGGCCTTCGCGCAGTTCGTATTTCGGGGTCGTGGACCTGGCCGGCTTCCCGAAGGACGCTTATTGGATGTACCAGTCCGAATGGACGGACAAGACGGTGCTGCACCTCTTCCCGCACTGGAACTGGACGCCGGGCGAACCGGTGGACGTCTGGGCCTACTACAGCAATGCCGACGAGGTGGAACTCTTCGTCAACGGGGAGTCCTACGGCCGGCAGTCTAAGACCCGCGACGTGCTCCACGTCCAGTGGAACGCGGTGCCGTTCCAGCCCGGCAGGATCGAGGTCGTATCCTACAAGGACGGCAAGGAAGTGGCGAGAGAGGCCCGCTACACGGCGGGCGATCCGGTCACGCTCCGCCTGAAACCCGACCGCCGCACGATCGCCGCCGACGGCTATGACCTCTCGTACGTCACCGTCGAGGCGCTCGACGCCGACGGACGCGAGGTCCCCACCGCCACGGATATGCTGCATTTCAGCGTCGAAGGCGCGGGCGAGCTGGTCGGCGTGGACAACGGCAACGCCGCCGACACCCTCTCGCTGAAGGGCAGCGACAAGGCCCTGTTCAGCGGCAAGGCCCTCGCCGTCGTCCGCTCCATCAAGGGGCAGCCCGGCACCGCCACCCTCAGTGTCAGCAGCGACTACGCCACCATCAAAACCAACATTCAGACGAAATAACCCCTTCCCGCAGCGGGCGGCAGTTTGCCTCCGGCGGGCTTTTAGCGAAAGCTGTTTTCCGGCCCGCCGGAGGCAAACCTGCCGACGCTGCCAGTCAAAAACGAAAGAAGCCGGCCCGGTCGGGTCGGCTTCTTCTGCATTCAGGCAGCCAGCTATTTGGCTTTCTGGCGGCTGCGCCACAGGGTGGACATATCCTCGAGGGTCTTGCCCTTGGTCTCGGGGACCAGGCGCCACACGAAGAAAGCGGCCAGCAGGCACATCGCGCAATACAGACCATAGGTGAAAGCCGGACTCCAGGTGTAGAGCGGCACGAAGGTGGAGCTCACGATGAAGTTCGAAATCCACTGGAAGGCCACGGCGATCGCCACGGCGGCGCCACGGATCGTGTTCGGGAAGATCTCGGAGATGAGCACCCAGCAGATCGGACCCCAGCTGAACATGAAGGACGCGGAGTAGATCATGATGCTGAGCACGCCCACGATGCCGGGCACGCCCGGAACGGCATCCGCCAGGGCCACGCCGAGAGCGCCGAGGGCCATGCCCAGGGACCCCGTGATCAACAGCGGCTTGCGCCCCAGCTTCTCCACCGTGAAGATGGCGACCAGGGTGAAGCTGATGTTCACGATACCCATCAGGACCGTCTGCGTCATCGGATTGCCCATACCCATCGACTCGAAGATGCGCGGCGCGAAGTACAGCACGGCGTTGATGCCGACGAACTGCTGGAACACGCTGAGCATACAGCCGATGAAGATGACGATGAAACCGTACGCCAGGAGCTTCTCCTTCTTCTCCACGACCGTGTTCTTGATCTCGGAGAGGATCTGCTCGGCCAGGCTCCGCCCGTTGATGCGGGTCAGCACGTTCAGGGCCTTGTCCTCCTGTCCGGACATCACCAGATAACGCGGCGTCTCGGGCACGAGCAGGATCAGCAGGGTGAACAGGCCGGCCGGCACGCACTCGGAGCCGAACATCAGACGCCAGCCCACCTGGTTCGTCCACTCGACGACAGCCGGGTCGTTCTTGTGCGACTGGACGATGAGGAAGTTCACGAAATAGACGACCAGCTGGCCGAAGATGATCGCGAACTGGTTCCAGGACACCAGCTTGCCGCGCTTGTTGGCCGGAGCCACCTCGGCGATGTACATCGGGCAGATGGCCGAGGCCATGCCCACGCCGATGCCGCCGAGCACGCGGTAGAGGTTGAACGCCACCCAGAGCGACTTGGTCGCAACGCCCTTCTCGAAGAAGAGGAACTCCGGATAGTAGGAGCCCGCAGCCGAAAGGAAGAAGCAGACGCCCGCGATGAACAGGCTCTTCTTGCGGCCGAACTTGCCGGCGAAGAGGCCGGAAAGGGCGCTGCCGATGATGCAGCCGATCAGGGCGCTGGTGGTAGTGAATCCGTGCAGGATATCCGTGTAGGTGTAGTCCTTGGCGCCCTCGAAGAACGCCTGCTGGCCTCTCTCTGCACCGGAAATCACGGCGGTA
>JAFZBH010000074.1 GCA_017561865.1 Bacteroidales bacterium
ACCTCGCGCCAGGCGCGGTTGATCCCGTCCTTCTCCTTGAAGGGGACGTGGCCGATGGCGTTCCAACGCTCGGCGAAGCCGCGCATCGCCTCCTCGTCGGCGGCGCCGTCGAAGGCCTTCACCTCCTCGACGAGGCTGCGCTTGGCCTTGAGGTTGCCGTAGAAGTCGTTCTCCCCGCCGGCGTGGGCGTCACGCGCCGCGAAGAACTCGTCGCAGGCGGCGCGGAAGCGCTTCCACAGAGCCTCGGACTTCTTGCGCGGCACGGCGCCGATCTCCTTCCACTGCTTCTGCAGGGCGATGAACTGGTCGGTGGCCTTCTTCCACTCGGTGCTGGACTTGAGGGCCTCGGCCTGCTCGATGAGCGAGAGCTTCTTGTCCAGGTTCTCGTTCATATTGTCCTTGATGCCGGAGTAGAAATCGCGCTTGCGGGTATAGAACGCGTCGCAGGCGGCGCGGAAGCGGTCGTAGATCTTCTGGTTGTCCTTCTTGGTGGCGTAGCCGATGCGGCGCCAGGCGGCCTGAAGCTCCTCGATTTCCTTGGAGGCGGCGTTCCAGCCGGCCGTGTTCGTGATCTCGCGGGCGGCCACCTCCTCGGTGCGCTCGCACAGCTCGGTCTTCTTGACGAGGTTGTCGGCCTGCTGCTCCTTGAGGCCCTCGAAGTGGGCCTGGTAGCGCTTGTTGATCACGGCCGTGGCGGCCTTGAAACGGTTCCAGATGTCCTCGCGCTTCTCCTTGGCCACGGGGCCGTACTCCTTCCACTGCTCGTGCAGCTTCTGCAGCTCGTGGAAGGCGCTGACGACGTTGTCGTTCTCGGCGAGCTTCTCGGCGGCCTCGCAGAAGGCCTCCTTCGCCTCGAGGTTCTTGCGGAAGTCCAGGTCGCGCAGGTCGCGGTTGATCTTGACCATGTCGTAGAACTTCTCGACATAGAACTGGTAGGTATCGTTGATGTCCCGGAAGGCCGTGGCCGGCACGGGGCCCGCTTCCCTCCAGCGGTTCTGGAGTTCACGGAAGGCCGGGAACTGCGAGCTCACATCCTCCTGGCCTTCGACGAGGGCCTTGAGCTCCTCGATGATGGCCTGCTTCTTGGCCAGGTTCTCCTCGCGGCGGGCGTCCTGCTCCTTGTTGAATTCGGCCCGCTCCTTCTTGTAGTCGGCATACAGCGCCTTGAAATTCTGCTCCACGGCCTCGAAAGGATTCTGGCTGGAGTCATCCCCTTCGGACACTCCGCTCTCGCCCTTGAGGCGGCCCAGGAGCCGGTAGAAGGCCGACTTGATCGCCTCGGCCTCCTTGGAGCGGGACATCCGCTCCGCGCTGTTTTTCAATTGCACGAACAAGTCGGAGAGTTCCGCGAGGGTCTTGTCGGCGAAGGCCTCCGCCTTGTCGGCGGGAGCTTCCTCTTTCGCTTCCGGCGTCTCTTCCTTCGCTTCCGGGGCCTCCGGAGCTTCCGGAGCGGGCTCGGGCTCGGCGGCCGGCTCTTCGGCTACGGGCTCGGGCTCGGCCGCAGGCGCCTCAGCGGGCTCGGCCGCGGGGGCCTCCGGCTCGGCGACGGGCGCTTCGGCGGGGGATTCAACTTCGACCGGGGACGGTTCTACGACAGGAGCCTCTTCGGCAGGAACGGTGTCCAACACCTGGCTTTCTACATCTGAAAAGTCCTTCCGGAGCTCTTCAGGAATGATGTTCTCGCTCATAATATCAGAGTTTAATAATTGTTATAGCTGACAAATATACTAAAATATATAAATAAAAAGGGTATTTTTGCAGGACAATACTTTTTCCTATGCGAATCGACATCCTCACCGTCGTGCCCGAACTGCTGGAGAGTCCCCTCTCCCATTCCATCGTGGGGCGCGCCATCAGCAAGGGGCTCGTGGACATCCGCGTCCACAACCTCCGCAAATACGGCATCGGCCCCCGCAAGAACGTCGACGACTACAGCTACGGGGGCGACGCCGGCATGGTGCTGCGCATCGAGCCCGTCTACAATATGATTGCGGAGCTGCGCGCCGAGCGGGACTACGACGAGGTCATCTACCTCTCCCCCGACGGCGAGCGTCTCACCCAGGCCATCTCCAACGAGCTGTCGCTCAAGGAGAACCTCATCCTGCTCTGCGGCCACTACAAAGGCATCGACCAGCGCATCCGCGAGCACCTCGTGACCCGCGAGATCTCCGTGGGCGACTACGTGGTCAGCGGCGGCGAGATCCCGGCGGCCCTGCTCGCCGACTCGATCGTCCGCCTGATCCCCGGCGCCCTGACCGACGAGACTTCCGCCCTGTCGGACAGTTTCCAGGACGGACTCCTGTCGCCACCCGTCTACACGCGGCCGGCGGAGTTCAACGGCTGGAAGGTCCCGGAGGTGCTGCTCAGCGGGAACCCCAAACTCATTGAAAGATGGCAAGATGAGCAAGCTTTGGAGCGCACGGAGAGGCTCCGGCCAGAGTTAATTAATAAATAATTTTAATAATGAGTGAAAATTTTCCGAAAAAATTTTGAAAAAAGTTTGCAGATAAGTAAAAAATGCGTACCTTTGCATTCGGAAATGAAACAACTCAACTCCGGTTCTGTGCCGGAGACTTCTAACCAACAATAATTAACCTTCTATAAGGTAATACACTACTAACTAACCGTAAAAACTCGCTGCGACAGCGAGTTTTTGTCGTTTATAGGGGGCCTGGGCTACCTGATCTCCTCCGGGACAGCGGGCATCGCTCCCTCGCAGGTGCAGACATAGGCCGACACGCGGACGGCTGCGGCGTGCGCCTCGGGGATGCTCCGGCCCGTGAGCAGGGATCCGACGAAGGCTCCGGTGAAGGCGTCGCCCGCCCCCACCGTATCGGCCACCTGCACCGTGGGCGTCTGGAAGAAGGACACGCCCCCGTCGTAGAAAACATAACTGCCGTCGGTCCCGCAGGTGAGGATGAGCATCTGCAGGCCGTAGTTGCGAATCAGGGGCCGGGCAATCGCTTCCGGCGCATCGCCGGGATAGCCGAAGAGCCGGGAGACGATCTCCAGCTCCTCATCGTTGATCTTGAGGATGTCGCAGCGGCGCATCGAAGCGTCGAGCACATCCCTATCATAGAAATGCTGCCGCAAGTTGATGTCGAACACCTTCAGGCAGTCCTGCGGGACGGCATCCAGAAACCAGCCGATGGACTCGCGCGAGACGGGGCTGCGCTGGGCGAGGGACCCGAAGCAGACCGCCCGGCAGTCCGCGGCCAGGGCGGCCAGTTCCCGGGTATACGGAATGTTGTCCCAGGCCACGTCCTGCTTGATCTCGTACTGCGGAACCCCGCGCCCGTCCAGGCTCACCTGGACCGTGCCGGTGGGAAACTCCACCCGATCGAGATGATACGGCAGCGCGTGCGCCTCCAGCGCCTCGACGATCTCCTCGCCCAACTTGTCGCGCCCGATGGCGCTCACGGCCAGGCCTTCCAGGCCGAACTGCCGCGCGTGATAGGCGAAGTTGGCGGGCGCGCCGCCCAGTTTCTTGCCGCCCGGGAGCATATCCCAGAGCGCTTCCCCAAGTCCGATAACGTATTTACCCATAGCTATTTGCGAATCTTTGCCAAGTAGAAGAACAGATACGCGACGCCCACCGCCATCACGGCCACGGCGCCCGCCTGGCCGACGGCGTCGGAGGCGAAGCCCATCAGCAGCGGGAACACGGTGCCGCCGAACAGGCCCATGATCATCAGGCCGGACACTTCGTTCTGCTTGTCAGGGACGGAGAGCAGCGCCTGCGAGAAGACGATGGAGAAGATGTTGGAGTTGCCGTAGCCCACCAGCGCGATGGCCGCATACAGCAGCGCCTTGCTCGTGCCGAAGAACATCCCGCACATCGCCAGCGCCATCAGGATCACGCTGATCAGGAAGAACTTGCGGTGGCTGAACCGGGACAGGATGAACGAACCGGTCAGGCAGCCGACGGTGCGGAAGATGAAGTACAGGCTCGTCGCGAAGCCCGCTTCCGTCAGGCTCATCCCCACCCGCTCCATCAGGAGCTTCGGGGCGGTGGTGTTCGTACCCACGTCGATGCCCACGTGGCACATAATCCCGAGGAAAGACAACAGCACGACGGGCTTGCCCAGCAGCTTGAAGCAGGCCGCGAAGCCGGAGGCCCGGTCGGCTACCTCCTCCCGCTCGATGGGCGTGACGGCCAGCAGCACGGAAGCCAGCACCCCGATGACCCCGTAGACCGGGAAGAGCACCCGCCAGCCCAGGCCGAAGGAAGGCAGCGCCGCCGTGGCGCCCCACATCGCGATGTACGGCGCCATAAAGGAGGCGATTGCTTTGATGAACTGCCCGAAAGTCATCGTACTGGCCAGCTTCTCGCCTTTTATCACATTGGTAATCAGCGGATTGAGCGAAGTCTGCATCAGGGCGTTCCCGATGCCGAGGAGCGAAAACGCGGCCAGCATCAGGCCATAGCTTTCGCCGAAGACCGGCAGGATCAACGACAGGACCGTGACCGCCAGCGAGAGCAGCACGGTGTTCTTCCGCCCGATACGGTTCATCAGGATCCCCGTCGGGACGGAGAAGATCAGGAACCAGAAAAAGACCAGCGAGGGAAAGATGTTGGCGGCGGAATCCGACAGTTGGAGGTCCGCCTGCACATAGTTCGAGGCAATGCCCACGAGGTCCACGAAGCCCATCGCGAAGAAGCAGAGCATCACGGGGACCAGTTGCAGTTTTTTGTTCATCGAAAAGGAGGGTTATCAGTCTCGTACAAAGATAGCACGAAATTTTCGTAAAAAATATTTGCACATATCTTTTTTTGTCGTATCTTTGCGATATCAAAATAATATTATTATGAACGAAAAGAAAGAATTCACCTACAAAGGCATCTGCCTGAACGGTTTCCTCGCGCTGCTGATGGCCATCGTCGTGTTCGCCGCAGCCGTCTTTTGTTTCATCAAGGCCGACAAGGTCTCTTCCTTCGCTATCCTCGGCGCCTTCATCATGGCGCTCTTCGCATTGATTCTCAACGGTTTCATCAAGCAGGAGCCCAACGAGGCCAAGGTGCTTGTCTTCTTCGGCAAATATAGCGGGACCTTCGACCGCACCGGTTTCTTCTGGGTCAATCCCCTGCTCAATAAAAAATCCGTGAGCAAGCGCGCGCGCAACCTCAATCCCGAGCCGATCAAGGTCAACGACAAGGCCGGCAACCCCGTGCTCATCGGCATGGTGCTGGTCTGGAAGCTCGAGGACACCTACAAGGCCCTGTTCGAAATCGACAGCCAGTCCCTGGCGCCCGCCCCCGTCAATCCCCGGGGATCCCGCAACTTCTCCGTGGCCTTCGAGAATTTCGTGCGCGTGCAGAGCGATGCCGCCTTGCGGCAGGTGGCCGGCTGCTATGCCTACGACAACGCCGATTCCGCCGACGAGCTGACGCTCCGAAGCAATGCGGAAGAGATCAACGAGCAACTGGAGCGCACCCTCAACGAACGCCTCTCGATGGCCGGCATCCACATCGTCGAGGCCCGCATCAACTACCTGGCCTACGCCCCGGAAATCGCGGCCGTGATGCTCCGCCGCCAACAGGCCGACGCCATCATCGCCGCCCGCGAAAAGATCGTCGACGGTGCCGTGAGCATGGTCAAGATGGCGCTGGACAAACTCAAGGACGAAGGTGTCGTCGACCTGGACGAGGAGCGCAAGGCCGCGATGGTGAGCAACCTGCTCGTGGTCCTCTGCGGCGACGAACCCGCCCAGCCCGTGGTCAACTCAGGCTCCCTCTATTGATATGGCCAAAGAGAAGGAAGCTGTCAAGAGCTTCGTCCTCCGTATCGATCCGGATACGATGGCGGCTCTGGAACGTTGGGCGGCGGACGAGTTCCGCAGCGTCAACGGGCAGCTGCAGTGGATCATAAACGAAGCGCTGCGCAAAAGCGGCAGGAAATAAAAAGAAGCCGGGCACGATGGGTGTCCGGCTTCTTTCATTTAATCCGAATCAGTTGATTCCGGCGGAAGTCCAGGGCTCGGCAGCCTTGTCGCAGAGTTCCAGGAAATGGGCCTTCAGATCGTCCCAGCGGTAGTAGGGCCCGGAAAGGGGCTCGAAGCCGGGAAGCTTGATCTCCTTCTCGTTATATAGGATCTTGGTCAGGACCTCACCCTTCTTGTCGCGGTAGAAAATCATCTGGATGTTGGTCGCCATCGGCACCTGGAAGAAGGCGTACCACCCGTGCATATGGGCTTCCCTGTACGGGAAAATACGTCCCTGCAGGTCGTCCACGCCCATCAGCGCGAAGAGCGGCAGGATGGAGGTGTCGTGTCCGAAACGCAGGTCGGCGGCACGGTGGCTGCCCGGGGCGATGGCCGCGTCGGCCTTGTCGATGAAATCCTTCAGCAGCGGGATGATGGCATAGCGGACCCGGTCGCCGTTCTCCACGGAACCGCCCCACATCCGGTAGATCGAGTCGTTGCCTTCCGCCCACAGGTAGGCCAGCTCCTCGGGGGTGAAATAGTTACGGTAGATGTCGATGCCCAGGAAGTCGACCAGCTGGCAGAGGCCGCCGGTCGTGAAGATGGCGCGCACGAACGGCTCCGGATTGCCCAGCACCCGCAGGGCGAAGCCCAGGTCGGTCACCAGCGGGCGAAGGAAGCGGGTGAAATCATATCCCGGAAGACCCGGCGAAGGGACATAGACCGGCCGCTCGGCCGAACGGTTCATACCCGGCATCGCCCCCATCGGGAACGCAGGCCGCTGCGGGGCCGGTTCGCCGGGACGCCTGACGTTCAGGCTCGGGTTGATGTAAGCCATATACTTCTCGGCGCTCGTGAAGGTGAACTGCTGGGAAGGGAACTGCTCCTTGAGGCTGTAGATGAAATTGGTCATGCTGACGATGCAGCGGAAGTTCGTGCTGGAGAAGCAATCCACCTCCTGGCGGTCCTTGTCCTTGAAGACTTCCGGATAGCGGCCGGCCATCCGGGCGGCCAGCTGGCGGTGCTCCCGGGCCCCGCGCGGGGTCAGGGACCCTTCCATCCCCTTATGGGCGTCCACGACAGCCTCCACGTCGGCCCAGAGGGCCTTGCCGGCGGGGGTCAGCAGGTGGAGCGAATCCAGCACGGCAAAGCCGCCCTGCGCCGTCCGGGCGAAGGTAGAATTCTGCTCATAGCGGGAGCCGTGGCGCCCGTAGTGCGTGATGTAAAAAGGCTTGAAGCCCTTCGGTGCCGGGGTATCCACGATCGGGTCGAACTCATAGGAATGCATATTGTTGGTCGCGCGGTCCGGATCCTCGGTCAGCAGACGCACGATCTCGGCGTCCTGGGCGCCGAGGCTGAGGCAAAGCACCATCAGCAGGGAAAGCAGAGAGAAACGTTTCATAGTCGCAAGATAAGAAAAGACGGACGCTCTTGCAAGAGAGCGCCCGCCCAAACCGCCAATTTGGCGGATATTTGATAGTTTTTGAGCGCTTATTCTTCCGGAAGCGTGGCGCTGAAGGGAATGAGCGGAAGGCCGTTGGCCCCCTTCAGGGTGCCGACTTCGAAATCCTTGTAGCAGTAGCGCACCGAGACGGGCTCGGGCACAGCGGGCGTGGAGAGCACCACGCAGTTCCCTTCGCGGAAGGACATCTGCAGTTCGGCCTTCGCCGGGTGGAATCCCCCGCCCTTGCCCGCGATCTCGAAGCCGCGGATCTCGTCCGTGCCGAGGAATCCGGCGCGCGCGTTGTCAAACGAGACGATCACCTTGCCGCCGTCGACCCTCATCGCCTTGAAGCAGGGATTCAGCGCCGGGACCGAAGGATAGCCGTAGGCCTTGTTCAGCGCCATATAGACGAGCCGCTCGCCCACCTCGCGCTTGCGCGAAGGGTGGACCTGCGTGCGCTCGTATTCGTAGGCCAGGTCGTTGGTGCCGATCAGGCCCGCGTTCGGGATGCGCTGCGAGGCGATGAACTGCTGCTCGCGCACGATGGGACCATGGCCGTCCTGCAGGCCGTACTGGCCGTCGTAATAATCATAAGGAGGCAGCTCGACGATCAGGAACGGGATGTCCCCCCGCCCGATGTCCTTGCGCCACAGTTCCGCCATCGCGGTCAGGCGGTCGGCATACTCGTAGCAGGCGATGCTGATGTTGGACTCGCCCTGATACCAGATGATGCCGTTGATGGTGTAGCGGCTGGCGGGCCTGAACATCGCGTTGTACATGATCATCGGCTTGTACATATCGTTCACCGACGGGTCGGAGGCATTGGCAAGGTCCACGTCGGGGCAGTCCTTAAGCAGCTCGCGGCTCATCCAGGCCTCGATGACGGACCCGCCCCAGCTGGCGTTGATGATGCCCACGGGCACGTCCAGCGCCCGCGACAGGCGCGTCGCAAAGAAATAGCCGACGGCACTGAAGCGGGGCGCCGTGGCCGGATTGCACTCCTCCCAGGTCCCTTCTGCATCTTCGGCCGGCTCCAGCGCACGGGCCTTGCGGACGGCCAGATAGCGCACGCCCTTGTACTGGCGCGCCATCGCGATTTCATCGAGCGCCCCCTCCACCGGGGTGCCCATCCCCCCGCCCAGGGTCATCTCCATATTGCTCTGGCCCGAGCAGAACCAGACTTCGCCGATCAGCACGTTCCCGGCGCGGACGGTTTCGGAGCCGCTCGCGGCCTGGACCGTCTGAGGTTCGAACGTGGCCGCCGGCGTGTCGACGAACGCCTCCCAGCGCCCTTTCGAGTCGGCTTTCACTTCGACCGTCCGGTCCGTCCAGGAGGCGGTCACGGCCACCCGGGCGCCTTTGTCGGCCGTCCCCCAGATGCGCACGGAGGCATTCTGCTGCAGGACCATGTTGTCGCCCAGCAGCGGGGAGAACTTCAAATTATCGGCAAGAGCCGCCGGACCAAAGAGGAAGAATGCGGCCAGGGCCGCAAGAAGACTGTACTTTTTCATCTATGTGGTTATTTGACAGGTACGAGCTTGATTTCGTAGAGACGCGGCCAGTATTTGCCCGTCAGGTAGATCTTGCCGGTGGCAGGGTCCTGCGCGATGCCGTTGAGCACGTCCGTCCGGGGAGTCCGGAGCACGCGCGGCAGCAGGCCCGAGCAGTCGATCCGGGCCTCCACCGTGCCGTCCGCCGGGTTGATGACGACGATCAGGTCGGTCGTGTAGATGTTCGCCCACACCTTGCCGTCGATGTACTCCAACTCATTGAGGTTGCGCACGGAGCGGCCGTCCATCTTCACGTCCACGTAGCGTTCCTGCTTAAATTCCGGGGTCAGGAAATACAGCCTCGACGAGCCGTCCGAAGCGATCAGCGACTTGCCGTCGGTGGTCAGGCCCCAGCCCTCGCGGGGATAGGAATACGTCTGCTTGTATTCGAGCGTGGAGGCGTCGTAGACGAAGGCGACCTTGTTGAGCCAGGTCAAGATATACAGGTTCCCGTTCAGCACGACGGAGCCTTCGGCGAAATACTTCTGCTGGAAATCCATCTTCGAGAGGACCCTGCCGGTGGCGAGCTCCACCTCGCGGAAGGACGACTCGCCGAACTGGCCGGTGCTCTCCCAGAAGCGCCCGTTCCAGAAAAAGAGGCCCTGGGTATAGGCGCCCGTGTCGTGGGTATACTCCTTGACGACCTCGACCTTGTATTGCTTGACGCGGGCTGCGCTGCTGGCACAGGCAAGCACCAGAGCGGCAGCACAAAGAATGGCTACAATCCGTTTCATCCCCGCAAATTTACAGAAAAAAAATGATTAGGGACGCATCTGGCCGTTCCCGTCGATGAGCCATTTGTAGGTCGTGATCTCGCACAGGCCCATCGGCCCCCGGGCGCCGAGCTTCTGGGTGCTGATCCCGATCTCCGCACCGAGTCCGAACTGCGCGCCGTCGGTGAAGCTCGTCGGGGCGTTGACATACACGCACGCGGCGTCCACCTCGGCGCGGAAGCGCTCCGCCGCGGCCGGGTCGGACGTGACGTTGCTCTCGCTGTGGCCGGAGCCGAAGCGGGCGATGTGCGCGAGCGCTTCGTCCAGCGAGGCGACGGTGCGGACGGCCATCTTGTAGTCCATATACTCCGTGCCGAACGATTCGGGGGTGGCCCTTTCCAGCAGCGGATAGCGCCCGTCGAGGGCCCCGTACGCCGCTTCGTCGGCATAGAGAACAACCTGCTTTTCCGCCAGCGGCTCCACCAGCGCGGGAAGGTCCGCCAGCATCTTCTCGTGCACGATCAGGCAATCGAGCGCGTTGCACACCGACACGCGCCGCGTCTTGGCATTCAGCACGATGCGCCGTCCGACCTCCAGGTCTGCGGCAGCATCGAAATAGGTATTCACCACCCCGGCGCCCGTCTCGATGCAGGGCACCTTGGCGTTGTCGCGGACATAGTCGATCAGTCGCCTGCCTCCGCGCGGAATCACGAGGTCGACATAGCCCACGGCGCCGAGCAGTTCGCCCGCCGCCTCGTGGGTGGGCGGCAGCAGCGTTACCGCCCCGGCGGGCAGGCCCCGCTCCTCCAGCACGCGCCGGATCAGCGCCACGCCCGCGCGGTTGGACGCGTCGGCGTCGCGCCCGCCCTTGAGAACGCAGGCGTTGCCGCTCTTGAAGCAGAGCGAAAAGACGTCGAAAGTCACGTTCGGGCGGGCTTCATAGATGACGCCGATCACCCCGAACGGGACGCTGACCTTGCGCAGGCGCAGGCCGTTGGGCAGGGTCCGGTCATCGAGCGTGCGGCCCAGCGGAGACGGCAGGGCGGCCACGTGACGCATATCGGAGGCGATGCCTTCGAGCCGTTCCGGAGTCAGCCGCAGACGGTCGCAGAGCGGGCTCTGCGGGTCCATCCGGCCAAGGTCTTCCGCATTGGCGGAAAGGAGTTCCGCGCTCTGCGCGAGGATGGCGTCGGCGACGGCTTCGAGCGCCGCCGCACGCTCCGCATCGGAGAGCAGCGCCACCTGCGACGCCGCCCATTTGGCTGCTTCAAAGGGATTCATCTCAGGGCAGGAATTCGGTAAAAACGGTCTGCTCCGGCCTCTCCAGCAGGTCCGGCAGGATGCGCTCGCGCTTGCCGTCGGCAATCAGCACGCGGATCCCGCCGGCGGCCACGCGCCGGGCGGTGTTGTATTTGGAGAACATCCCCCCGCGCCCGAAGGCGCTCTTCTCCTCGCGGATGCAGCCGGACAGGTCGTCCGTACAGTGCACGGTGCGGATCACCCGCGCGGCCGGGTCCTCGGGATCGCGGTCATAGAGGCCGGGGATATTGCTCAGCAGGACGAGCGTGCCGGCGCCGACCATTTCGGCGATCAGCCCGGAGAGCTCGTCGTTGTCGGTGAACATCAGCTCGGTGACGCTCACGGTGTCATTCTCGTTGACCACGGGCACGACGCCGTGCTGGAGCATCACCTCCATGCAGGCGCGCTGGTTCTCCCGTTCGCGCTCGGTCTCGAAATTGTGCTTGGTCGTGAGGACCTGCCCCACCGGCAGGCCGTAGTCGCGGAAGAGCCGGTAGTAGAGGTCCATCAGGCGCACCTGGCCGACCGCGGAATACAGCTGGCGCTGCTCCACGCCGTCCAGGTCGTCGTCGAGGCGCAGTTCGGTGCGGCCGCAGGCCACGGCGCCGGAACTCACGATCACGACCTCCCAGCCCGCACGGCGCAGCTCGACCACCTGGTCCGCCAGCGCCGACACGCGCGTGACGTCCAGCGTGCCGTCCGGCCGCGTCAGCACGTTCGTGCCGATCTTGACGACGATGCGTCTCACAGGCCGAGGTCTTTTCTGGCCTCAGGAAGCAGGAACTGCGCGACTTCCTTGTAAGGCAGGACGAACTCGGGCATGCCGGCGGCATAGGCGGCCACCTCATACTGCTGGTAGATGAGCTTGAGCCCGTCTTCGGTCGGGCAGGGAGCCCACTTGGGCAGCGGGATCAGCTTGCCGTCCAGCTGCAGATGATCCTCCAGCGTGGTGTCGGTGTCATCCATCCGCTCCCGGAAATACTCCGCCATCCCGCTGCGCAGCAACTCCTGCATCCCCTCCTCCGAGCCGGGCTCGAAGAAATCGCGGATGCGCATCCCGCTCTTCTTGTCGAAGGTCATCGGACCGGCGCCGACGATACCGCCGTGCGCACCGCCCATATAGATATAGTTCTGCGAATCGAAGACCACGTAGGAGGGAGTCTCGTAGACCTTCTTCAGGTTGAATTCGAAGCCCCAGCCGGGCATGTCGTCCAGATACTTGTCTTTCTCTTCGTCCGTCAGGGTCTCCGACTCCAGGATCCCCTGGGCCCGCTCGTCACACATCTCCTGCGCGAGGGCGCCGATCTCGTCAAGCGACTGCTTTTCATAATAATCGAACAGGGCGTCCGTGTCGTTGACATCCCCCTCGAAGCGCGGGAAATAACGCTTCTTGGCATAGCTGTCGATGCGGCTCAGGGCATTGTCCATCACGTCCACGAGGGTCTGGCGCATCACGGCGGAGCCTTCCGTCGTGGCGACGGGCAGTTCGGCGTCGATCGTCAGGGTGGCGTGCTCCGTGGAGCCTTCGTAATGCCGGGTCTCGGTCTTGAATTCCGGCTTATCGCCGGTGCAGGCAGCCGCCAGCATTAGCAAGACGGCCATCCCGGAGAAAAGATGATTCTTCATACCAACAAGGGTTTAACCGCTCAAAGATACGTTTTTTTCCGCTATCTTTGCATAAACGAACCGTGATATGGCAAAAAGAATCTTTCCGCTTCTGGCGGTCCTGACCCTCTGGACCGCGCTCGCCTTTTCCGCCGCCGCCCAGACCAGCGACCTCGTCAAGGACATCCGCGCCGCGTATTCCGCGGCCAAGGAGAAGATCCGGCTCTCCGGCGGGGAGGACGGCGTCCCGCGCAACGACGCGACCGCCACGCTGCAGTATATGGTGCCCGGGACGGGCCCGCGCACCGAAGTGTTCCACTGCTACTTCGAACTCGACACCGACGAGGACGGCGCGCACTACCTCCCCTATTTCATCACCCGCAAGTACAACATCGCCGCGCGTGAGTTCTACGAGGAATACCTCTTCGAGCCCGCCGCCGGGCGGCTGCGCTTCGCCTTCATCCAGAGCGACACGTTCGAAGGCACCAAGAACGAGGAGCGCTATTACTACGACGACTGCGGCAAACTCGCCACGGTCAACATCAAGGGCGAGCGCACCGTCGACGACACGAGTCTCGTCATCAACGCCGAGACTCTCCGGACACTCGTTCCGAAGTACCTCGATTTTTCATATTAAATGCGAAAAATATTTGCGCATTCGATATTTTGGCGTATATTTGCAGTCCCAAAACGCGAGTGGCGGGCAACAATCCTCCTTAGCTCAGTTGGTTAGAGCACCTGACTGTTAATCAGGGGGTCCTGGGTTCAAGTCCCCGAGGGGGAGCAGGAAAGGTCTCAGCAGATGCTGGGACCTTTTTTTCTTATCTCGAGGGGAATCAACCGATTCTGACACTATGGCAGGAGTTTTGCAAAGGGACAGGTATAATCATAATCAGATACCATCATGAAAACGAAGAGATTTTTCCTGTTCCTGTTTGCGGCGGGGCTGCTGTTGACCAGCTGCACTGAAAAAGTTTTCATGCCCGCCCAAGAAGCGATCAAGTTGGATTACACGGTCTATTCCAGCCAGTGGGAGTTGTTCGGAGACTGCTATCGGGCCACCCTGGATGCCCGGGACATCACGAATGATGTGGTGGCCCACGGCAACGTCCAGGTCTCCCGCTGCTATCCCGGCGAAAACAACGGCGCCGACATCTGGACGCCGCTGCCCTACATCCGCACGGAAGCATGGCAGAATCCTGACGGCAGCGAATACTATTATACCACTTTCATCGACTACGAATGGACCGTGGGAACCGTCTGGGTTTATGTAACGACCTCGGATCTGTACACGGCCGAAGTTCCGGGCGACATGGAGTTCCGCGTCTTCATCACGCAGCAGTGATCCCTGATGTCTCCTGCACCCTACAAAAAGGGTCTCAGCGTTGGCTGAGACCCTTTTTTGCTGACAGGAACCTTATTTCTTGAGCAGTTTCTTGATCCAGTTCCAGACGCACAGAAGGACCACCGCGCCGATGACGGCGCTGACGATCTGGCCGTACCATTGGGACCAGAAGGATCCGCTGGCGCCGATGAGGCCCAGCAGCCAGCCGCCGACGAAACCGCCGAGAAGGCCGATGATGATGTTCCAGATGAGACCGCCTTTGTCCTTGATGACAAAGAACCCGGCAAGCCAGCCGGCAATGGCTCCGAAGAGCAGGGTGAGAAGGATGTTCATACTATTGTTGTTTTAACGGATGTTCTTGCGTTCGTACATCCAGCCTTTCATCTGGCCGACACCGGGCTTGGAGCCCGTAAACATCTTCTTGGCTTTCCTGTCGCCCTTGAGCCACCATTTGAGCCACGCGGTGGCCACCTTCGCGTAGTCGCCGCCGTTGGGCTGCATATAGGTGCCGCCGTGGCCGATGCCGTCCAGGCTGCAGAGGAAGGCCGGCATTGTGCCGGACATCCGCTTGAAGTCATCGTTACCGTTCTCCCAGGCGATGTCGGTCGGGCCGCCCAGGATCCAGATGACCGACTTCTGCTTCATCCTGGCCAGACTTTCCTTGTCGTCGCCACCGTTAAAGTATCCGCTGTTCATCACCATGATGGTCTTGATGCGGGGATCGTCCGACATATGGAGGGCCTGCAGGCCGCCGCAGGACATTCCGGCTGCGGCTATGTTGTTGATGTCGAGCTTGCCGAAGTAGGGGCTGCGCGGGTCGGCATTCTGCGCGATCACCCATTCGAGCGCCTGCTTGAGGCCGGCGGGGTCGCCCATGGACATACCGCCGCCCATCTGGGGCATTCCACCGGGCATCTGCGGCATTCCGCCAGGCATCTGGGGCATTCCGCCGCCCTGGGGAGCACCCTGGGGACGCTGGCCGCCCGGGCCGCCGCCCATCGGGGGTCTCTCACCCATCGGCGGTCTGTCGCCCGCCGGCCGGTCTCCCATCTGGGGCCTTTCACCCATCGGGGGCCGGTTGCCCATCTGTGGCCTGCCGCCGGGCATTTCGCCGGTCTGGCCGGGACGCGGCCCTTCTATCTGCTGGTAGTTGCTCGGGCCGATGGCCACGATCAGGAAGCCCTGCGAGGCCACTTCATTCAGGAAATTGACGTGACCGCTGGGAGAATTCGCGCAACCGCCGTTACCCCATACCAGGACGGGGAGCAGATTGCGCCGGCCGAAGCGGCTGATATCCTGCGGGCGGAAAATGGTGTGTGTAGGCAATGACGCCTCTTCCATCATCACGGCCTTGTAAGGGCCGGAACCGCCCCCCTCGACAATCCTTGATTTCTGCGCCAGGGCAGGAATTGCAACCAGAGCCAGAACGGCAACGGCTGCCATGAATAAAACCTTTCTCATATTACTGTTGTTAATTATATGGATTTTCCCGTCAACCGGATGGTAAATATAGTGATTTTTGCTCGGTTTTACCATAATAATCTGTATATTTATGGAGCGAATTGATAGCCAAAACCAATAACCCAATGAAACAGAGATTACTGATTTGCTGCCTCGCCGCCCTGGCGCTGCAGATTTGCCTCCCCATCGCCTCCATCGCGAAGGAAGAGGCGCCCAAGATCGAAGCCACCGTCCATCTCGACCAGGAAGGTGCACCCATCCATCCATTCGTTCACGGCATGTTCACGGAGCTCCTGGGCAACATGTTCGAGAACGGCATCTGGGCGGAGATGCTCTCCGACCGCAAGTTCTTCTATCCGGTGGACAATTCCGAGACCCTGACTCCCCGCAACTCCAAGCGGCACCAGCTCCGCTGGCGTCCCGTCGGGCCGGAGTCCTCGGTCACGATGGACAAGAAGAATCCCTATGTGGGCAAGCAATCGCCCGTCGTCAGCCTGGCCTCCGGCCGGAACGGCATCCGCCAGGCGGGCCTGTGGCTGGAAAAGGGCCGCGGCTATACGGGCCGCGTCGTCCTCAAGGCCGACGGCTCCGCCAAGGTCTCCGTCAGCCTGGTCTGGGGCTCCGGTCCCGCTGACCGCCAGACCGTCGTCTTCGACGGCCTGACAAAGGATTACAAGAAGTATTACTTCACCTTCACGGCCGGAGCGGACGTCCAGGATGCCGCCCTGGAGATCGTGGGCGAAGGAAACGGCAGTTTCGGGATCGGAGCCGTCTCGCTGATGCCGGCAGACAATATGGAAGGGTTCCGCGCCGACCTGGTGGCCATCCTGCGGGAAGTCGGCTCTCCGATCTACCGCTGGCCGGGAGGCAATTTCCTTTCGGGCTACGAATGGCGTGACGGCATCGGCGACCCGGACCAGCGTCCGCCCCGCTACGACTACGCCTGGAATACCGTCGAGTCCAACGACATGGGCACCGACGAGTACCTGACCTGGTGCCGGCTGCTCGGGAGCGTGCCGTATCTGGTCGTGAACACCGGATTCGGCGACGCCTATTCCGCCGGACAGTGGGTGGAATACGTGAACGGCGCCGAGAGCACCCCGATGGGCCGCGAGCGCGCGAAGAACGGGCACCCCGCGCCCTACGGCGTGGTCTACTGGGGCGTGGGCAACGAAGGCTACGGCGAGTGGCAGCTCGGCCATATGTCTCCGGAGCATTATGTCCTGAAGCACAATTACTTCGGCGAAGAGATGCTCAAGAAAGACCCGACCATCAAGCTCATCGCCTCCGGCGCTTCCGTCCCGGAGCAGAGCAGCCAGTACCGCAATTACCGCAAGCCTTACCAGACCGAGCTCCCGGTCCCGTTCCTGGGCGATTTCGACTGGACGGGACAGCTCCTGAAGGGTTCCCTCGAATACATCGACTACGTCTCCGAGCACATCTATCCCAACGGGGGCGCCTACTTCGACGACGCGACCGACAGCTGGATCCCCTATCAGTTCGACTTCCTCGAGTCCATGCGTCTGGCCGCGAACCGGGTGAAGAACTCCGCCGAGACCATGGACAAATACGAAGAGCTGATCCCCGGCGTCAAGGAGAAGCACACGCCCTACTGGATCGACGAGTGGGCCGGCGGCCGCGGCCGCGGCTTCCAGGGCACGATCGCCGCAGCCGTCACCCTGCACGAGATGTATCGTTACAGCTATTACGTGATGATGGCCGGCCTGACCAGCGTCGGCAGCCTGTACACGTACAACGACAACACGGCCACGATCAGCGCCACCGGCCTGCTGTTCAAGCTCTTCATCGAGCATCAGGGCGACCTCCCGCTGGGCCTGACCGGCAATTCTCCGCAGAAGGCGATGCCGGGCACCCCTTACGTGGACATCCCGCTCGAACCTTCAGGCAGCCCGACCTATCCGCTGGACATCGTCGCGACCCGGGACAGCAAGTCCGGAAAGGTGATCGTCTCCGTCATCAACCCGACCGAGGAGCAGCAGCGTGTCGCCCTGAAGTTCGACGGCGGCAAGCCGGATGCCAACGTCACCGTCAGGGCCCTTGCCCCGGCCCAGGGCACCGACGCGAACTCCATCGCGAATCCGGACGTGGTCCGCGTCCAGACCCGCACCGAGAAGCAGAAGAGCACCAACCTCACCGTTCCTCCGCACAGCGTCATCCTTTACGAATACCGCATCAAGTAGCCGCCCGTCGGCACCTGAGCATCACGGCAGCGAGGAGGTCCCGGTCAGCACCGGGGCCTCCTGCGTTGTTGCGCATTTGGAAAAAGATTGCTAACTTTGGGGACAAGCAAGTGTAAAGCCATGATGAAGGAAACCACCGTCAATTTCATAACCGGCACCATCTCCATCATCCTGGGCGTCATCATCACGTTCATGATCCAGGGGATGATCGACCGCTCCCAGGACAAGAAGGAAGTCCGCTCCGCGCTCCAGCTCGTCCGGACGGAATTGCAGGCCAACATCGACGACATCAACCTGATGTGCGACTATCTGGAGCAGGAATGCACCTCGGCCAACTATTTCCTGAAGCATCGCTCGGACCTGGACCGCTGCCCGGAAGATTCGGTCAACTATCATAGCGGGATCATCTTCGCCGAAGCATCGATTTCCGTGAGCCAGGACGCCCTCGAGCTCCTGAAGAACTCCACCCTCTTCCCGAAGATCGGCAACAACGGCCTCTCGATGAAGATCATCCGCGCCTACGACAGCTGCTCAACGATCGTGGATGCGCTCAACAAGCAGCACAGCACCCTGACTGATCAGTTCGAGAACTCGGTCAACGAGCAGACGGCCGGCAAATTTGCGAAAAGCGGCAGCATCGACATGCGCCAATACGTCAAGACGGATTACGGTCTGTATGTCCTCCGGCGCCTGGCCAACAGGACAGGTCTCGACAGCATCGCCGACATCTCGGAAATCCAGGATGCGGTCGGTGCCATCGACGCCTTCCTCGGAAAGAGACACGCAGTCAAGCCATAAACATCCTAATCATCCATAGAGCAATGAAGAAAGACACCCCCTCCAAAGTCATCATCGTTCCCCGTCCCCCCGTGCCCACTCCCCCGGGCACCAATTCCGAGAATCCGGAACCCGAGAACCAGAACGAGCAGAACGGAACCGGCCCGGAGCAGGCGGAACAGACCCTCCCCGAGCAGGAGAACAAATAGACACGTCATCTCGCTAGAATGGATATAGACCTGCTGTCACGAATGGTGGGCGAGTTGATCGTCGGGCACGACCAGGTGGGCCTGCCCGGCGTCGGCACGTTCGTCGCCGAGATGGTCCCGGCCAGCTTTTCCGACAAGGGGTACACCATCCATCCCCCCTACCGGCGGCTCTCCTTCTATCCGAGCCGCCTGGAGGACAGCCTGCTGATCGACCTCTACGCCTCGTCCAACCTCATATCCCGCGAGGCAGCCAAGGCCTACATCACCGAGTACCTCTCGGAGCTGAGATCCGTCCTGGAGGAGCGCAAGAGCATCGTTTTCCCCGGACTGGGGCGTCTTCGCGCCACGCGCGAGAACAACTTCTTCTTCGTTCCGGACGAAGACCTGGACATCTTTCCCGACGGGATCGGGCTCCAGAGCGTCTCCCTGAAGAGCCATTCCCTGCAGACGGAGCCGGTGGTGATCGACCTGCCGGTGCCGGCCATCGCCCCCGGGCCGGAGCCTGTCCCGGCACCGGACCCCGAGCCGGAATCGCCGGCTGATCCGGCCCCGCTTGTCCCGGAGCCTCGTACTGAAAAGCCCGTGGAATCCGCGACGGCCCCCGCCCAGACGCCCAAACCGGTCCCGGTCCGCAAGAAGCGCGACTGGCGTGCCGTGAAGACGGTCCTGAAAGTGCTGCTCATCACGCTCATCGCCGCCGCGGCGGTCCTGGGACTCTTCCTGCTGCTTTCCCGCATCGCACCGAATTTCATCGACTCTCTCCTTTACACCCGGGAAGAACTGCGTATCCTCCGTTCCTGACGATATGGTTGAACTGATATATCCTTCCTCGCCGGCCCCGCTGCTCAGCGGCGGCAAGCGGGCCAGGGCCGTGGAGATGCTGCCGGTCGTGGACGAATACGGCAACGTCAAGGCCCAGGCCTCCCGGGAATACTGCCACACCAACCCCGCCCACCCGCTCCACCCCGTCGCACACCTGCACATCATCAACCGGAAGGGCGAGATCTACCTTCAACGGCGCGGGGCCCACAAAGACCTGCTCCCGCTGTACTGGGACACCGCCGTGGGCGGCCACGTCTCCTATGGAGAGTCCATCCTCGAAGCCCTGTACCGCGAGACCCGCGAAGAGCTGGGCCTGCAGGACTTCATGCCGCACTGGCTCTGCACCTACGTCTTCGAGGGCGCGGCCGAACGCGAGCTGGTGAACGTGTTCGCCGCCGTGGGCGAATACCAGATCCGACCCGACCCGGGCGAGCTCGCCGGCGGCCGTTTCTGGACGCAGGAGGAGATCGTCGAGGCCACGGGCAAAGGCATTCTCACCCCCAATTTCGAATCCGAATTCCTTCGCGTCAAAGACGCGCTCCTGGCCCTGTTGTAATGCAAACGCTGCGAAAATTCATCAAAGACCAGTTGTCCGTGTGGCCGCTCGCAGCGGCCCATTTCCGTGCGCTCAAGGGCGTCAGGACGCGGGAACTGACCGTTTACGGACTCCCCTGCCAGGTGCAGTGGAATCCCGAACGCGTGGGCTCCTCGACGGCGGATACCTCGCCCGAAGCCATCGCCGCCCGGCCCTGTTTCCTCTGCGAGAAGAACCGCCCGCTGGAGCAGCACCATATCAAGTTCGAAGGCCGCAAGGGCCGCCTGTACAACGTCCAGGTCAACCCCTTCCCCATCTTCCGCGACCATCTGGTGATCGTCCGCGACGAGCATCTCCCGCAGGCCATCTGGCACCATCTGCCGGATATGCTGGACTTCACCGCCAAATATCCCGACTTCCTGGTGTTCTACAACGGACCCCAGAGCGGCGCCTCCGCCCCGGACCACCTGCATTTCCAGGCCGCTCCGCGTCATAAACTCCCGCTCGAAGAGGCCGTGGACGCTTTCCTCGACGCACCCGGCGAAGCGCTCGCGTCGGTCAAGGACGCGACACTGTACCGCTTCGACGGCTTCTGCCGGGGCGTGTTCGCCCTCAAGGCGACTACTTCCAAGTCGCTCACCAAGCTATTCTACCGCCTGCTGGACTGCACGTCCCGCCGGCCGGACGAGACGGAGCCCAAGTTCAACCTCTACGCCTACAAGAAAGGCGACGAGTGGCGCGCGTTCGTGGTGATGCGCACCGCCAAGCGCTCCCACCACTTCGACGCCGCGGGCGAAGACCATCTGACCATCAGCCCCGGCGCCGCCGATATGGCGGGCGTGTTCGTGACCCCGTTCAAAGAGGATTTCGACAAGGTGACGCCGGCCCTGCTCGAGGAGATCCTGGACGAAGTCACCGTCGGGGAGCACGAGCAGCAGATGATCGAATGGCGCCTGACGCGCACCCAGCCCACCGTGTCGGTGGGCATCCTCGCTGCCGAGGAGATCTGCTTCGAAATCATCTCGGACGGCGCCGGCCCCCAGCGGGTGCGCTGGAGCGAAGGGCGCATCGCCTACAACGGCGCGCTCTACGACGAGCTGTATTTCGACTCGATCACGCGCTCGACCCTGTTTGCCGAGCCGTCCTTCATCCTGCACGACGTGGTCATCGGCATCGACTTCCACTGGGAGCAGAAGCGCACGCTCAAGTACGCCGGCGGCCTCAAGTTCATCGTCGAAGGCGACAAGGTCCGCGCGGTCAACCTCGTGGGAATGGAGGACTACCTGCTGAGCGTCATCTCCTCCGAGATGAAGGCCAGCGCCTCCCTGGACCTGCTCAAAGCGCACGCCGTCATCTCCCGCAGCTGGCTGCTCGCCCGGATGGAAGACCATTCGGCACACAATAATTTCGACGTATGCTCGGATGATCATTGTCAACGGTATCAGGGACTTACGATGGCGGCGGGCGAAAGCGTCCGCACGGCCATAGACGAGACCTGGGGCCAGGTATTGCGCTACCGGGGCGCCCTCTGCGACACGCGCTACGCCAAATGTTGCGGCGGCCGGACCGAGCTGTTCAGCACCTGCTGGGAAGACATCGACTATCCTTATCTGCAAAGCGTCGAGGACCCCTGGTGCGACTGCGAAAACGACGAAATCCTCGCCCAGGTGCTCAACGACTACGACCAGCAGACCCGCGACTTCCACGATTGGACCGTGCGTTACGAGCCTGCCGAACTTGCCGCTCTCGTGCGGGAACGCACCGGTATCGATTTCGGCGAGATCCAGGCGCTGGAGAGCGTGGAACGCGGCCCTTCCGGGCGCATCAAATACCTTCGTATTGTGGGCACCCGGCGCACCGAAGTCCTCGGCAAGGAACTGAAGATCCGCCGCGCGCTGAGCCCCTCGCATCTCAAGAGCTCGGCCTTCAGCGTGGAGCGCGACCCGGGCGGAGCCTTCGTGCTGCGCGGCCGCGGCTGGGGTCACGGCGTCGGCCTCTGCCAGAT
>JAFZBH010000075.1 GCA_017561865.1 Bacteroidales bacterium
GACACGGTCAAGGCGGCGGTCGCGCGCGGCGCCGACGTGGTCCTCATCGACACGGCCGGGCGCCTGCACAACCGCGTGGACCTGATGAACGAGCTCACCAAGATACGCAACGTCATCCGCAAGGTGGTGCCCGACGGCCCGCACGACGTGATGCTGATCGTGGACGCCTCCACGGGGCAGAACGCCTTCGCGCAGGCCCGGGAGTTCTCCCGCGCGACCGACATCACCTCGTTGTGCGTAACCAAGCTCGACGGCACGGCCAAGGGCGGCGTCGTGGTGGGCGTGTCCGACCAGTTCCACATCCCGGTGAAGTTCATCGGCGTGGGCGAGGGGATAGACGACCTGCGGGTCTTCGACAAAAAGGCATTCGTGGAGCAGCTTTTCGCTCCGGAAGATTTGAAATAAACAGAGATAAAGATATGAAGCTCAGTTACAATTGGCTCAAGGAGTATTTGAAATGTGACCTGACGCCGCAGGAAGTGGCGGATGCGATGACCTCGATCGGCATCGAGGTGGACGGCGTGGAAGAGCAGGAGCGCATCCCGGGCGGACTCGCCGGGGTGGTGGTCGCGAAGGTGCTGACCTGCGAGGCGCATCCGGATTCGGACCACCTGCACGTGACGACGGTGGACGCCGGTGGGGGCGAACCCCTGACGGTGGTCTGCGGCGCGCCCAACGTGGCGGCCGGCCAGAAGGTCCTCTTCGCCCAGATCGGCACGGTGCTGCCCGGTGACTTCAAGATCAAGAAGTCCAAGATCCGCGGCATCGAGTCGTTCGGCATGATCTGCGCCGAGGACGAGCTCGGCATCGGCGAGGACCACGCCGGCATCATGGTCCTGCCGGAGGATGCCGTGGTCGGCACCCCGGCCAAGGAGTATCTCCATCTGGAGAGCGAGGCGGTGATCGAATACGAGATCACGGCCAACCGCATCGACGCGGCGTCCCACTGGGGCGTGGCCCGCGACCTGTACGCCTGGCTGCGGCTTAATGGCCGTCCGTGCGAGCTGGTGATGCCGTCCGTGGACGCCTTCCGCGAAGGCGAGGGCAAGGGGATCGATATTGAAGTGCGCGACAGCGACGGAGCGCCCCGCTATACGGGCATCACGGTTCGTGGCGTGAAGGTGGGACCGTCCCCCGAATGGCTGCAGAAATGCCTGACGAGCATCGGACTGCGTCCGATCAACAATATCGTGGACATCTCCAACTTCGTGCTCTTCGAGCTCGGACAGCCCCTCCACACTTTCGATGCCGCCAAAATCGGCGGCCACGTGGTGGTGCGCCGGGCCGCCGAAGGCGAACTCATCCGTACGCTGGACGGTGTGGAGCGCAAGCTCAGCGCCCGGGACATGGTGATCGCCGACGAGCGGGTGCCGATGTGCATCGCCGGCGTGTTCGGCGGCGAGGACAGCGGCGTGACCGAGGCCACCACGGACGTGTTCGTGGAGAGCGCCTGGTTCGATCCCGCCTCCATCCGCCGTACCTCCAAGAGCCAGGGCCTGCAGACCGACGCTTCGTTCCGCTACGAGCGCGGCGGCAATCCCGAGATCCCCGTTTATGCGCTCAAGCGCGCCGTGCTCCTGATCCAGGAATGCGCCGGCGGCGTGGTCGAAGGCAAGATCCGCGAATCGTACCCGAAGCCCTTCGAGCGTGCGCAGATCGACCTGGACTACGACCGCATCGAGCGTTTCGCCGGCAAGGCGATCGGCCACGATACGATCGAGAACCTGCTGACCTGGCTGGGCTACGACTTCCTGGAGAAGCGTCCCGGTGGGGCCCGCGTGGCGGCTCCGGCCTATATGGTGGACGTGTACCGCGAGTGCGACGTGGTGGAGGAAATCCTGCGCGTGTACGGCTACGACAACGTCGACCTGCCCCGCCATATGAAGATGTCGGTGTGCGCGACCCCGAAGCCGGATCCCGAGGCGGTGCGCAACGCCGTGTCCAACTTCCTGGCAGCAGGCGGTTTCACGGAGATCATGAACAATTCCCTCACCAAGGGGGACTATTATAACGGACTGACGGCGTTCCCGCCGGAGCGCTGCGTGAGGATCGTCAATCCGCTCAGCCAGGACCTGAACGTGATGCGCCAGACGCTCATCCTGGGCGGCCTGGAGGTGATCGCGTACAATCTGAACCGCCAGATTTCTTCGCTGCGCACCTTCGAGTACGGCAGCGTGTACAGCCGTCTTCCCGAGAAGCCGGGCGAGACGCTCGAAGGCTACGAGGAGCACACCTGCTTCACCCTGATGATGACCGGCACGCCGGAGAAATCCTGGCGCGCCGAGCCTGCCGCGAGCGACTACTTCCAGCTCAAGGGCAGCCTGGAGCTGCTCCTGCGCCGCTATGGCGCCAACCTGGACCAGATGTGGACCGAGGCGGCACCCGCGGACATCTTCTCCGAAGGGATGGTCTATTCGCTGCCCGGCAAGGGGCCGAAAGTCGCGGTGATGGGCACGGTCAATCCCGCGCTCACGCGCAAGTTCGGCATCCGCCAGCCGGTGTTCGCGGCCGAGATCGACTGGCCGGCGCTCTTCGCGCTGGTAAAGCGCGACAAGGTGAACTTCAGCGAGATGCCGAAGTTCCCCGCCGTGCGCCGCGACCTCGCCCTGCTGCTCGACGAGAGCGTCCGCTACGGAGACCTGCGCGCCGCCGCATTCAAGCAGGCGCGCGGCCTGCTGCGCCAGGTGGGGCTGTTCGACGTGTACCGCGGCGACAAGATCCCCGCGGGAAAGAAGCAGTACGCCCTGAGCTTCGTGATCCAGGATATGGAGAAGACCCTCACCGACCAGGACACGGAGCGTGTGATGGAACGCCTGCTGAATACCTTCCAGAAGGACTTCGGCGCCGTTTTGAGATAAGAGCGGATGCGGCCCCGGGCGGCTCATATCGTGCTGGTGGCGGCGCTGATCGCGGCGCTCTGCGGCTGCGGCCGGCCGGCCCGCGTGATTCCCGCCGAGAAGATGACGCGCATCTATCACGATATGTTCCTGGCGGACCAGTGGCTGCGCGACAACTCCGAAGCGCGGAAGGTGGCCGACACGACGCTGTTTTTCGATCCGATCTTCCGCAAGCACGGCTACAGCTTCGAGGACTACGACCGTTCGGTGCAGTACTATCTGGACAGGCCCGAACAGTACACCAAGATCCTCAACCGGGCAGCGGACCGCCTGCGCAAGGAAGGGGAGCGGATGCAGAAGGCCGCCGACGAACTGACCGCCCGCCAGCTGGAGCTGGACCGTTTCCGCAAGAGCTACGAACGGAAGGACTTCTCGGCGGATTCGCTGCGCTGGGCTGCCGCTAGCATCCTCTGGCCTGCTGTGGCCGACACCACGGCGCGGGCCGATACGGTGGCGGTGGCCGACACGGTGGCCGTACGCGACTCCGCGAAATTGTTCTGGGCGGCGATGACAGATTCGCTGAGGGCCAGAGGCGTTCCGGACAGCGTGGCGCTCCGCGTGATAAAGAACAGACAACAACATAATCAATAACACCACATGGACTATTTGGACAAATATGGCTACGCTCCCGTAGAGCAGGAGGTAGCGGCGAGAATCCAGGCCGTCGCCGCCAATCTGGACGGCCTCGCCACTCCGGAAGTGCTCAAGAAGTGCTTCTCGCTGATGGACCTGACCACCCTGAAGAGCAACGACACCGTCGCTTCCGTGGAGAAGCTGGTGGACAAGGCCAACCGGCTCGTCGTGGAATATCCGGACTATCCGCTCCCGGCCTCGATCTGCGTCTATCCCAATTTCGCCTCCGTCGTGCGGGACCGTCGCTGCAGCCCCGAACTGCACGTGACCACGGTGGCCAGCTGCTTCCCTTCCGCCCAGAGTTTCCTGGAAGTGAAGGTGCAGGAGTGCGTCCTGGCCGTGCGCGAAGGCGCGGATGAGGTGGACATCGTGCTGGCGCTCAACGCTTTCCTCGCCGAGGACTATGACGCTGCCGCCCGGGAGATTGTCGAGATGAAGAAGGCGATCGACGCCGAAGCCGCCCGCCAGGGCCGCAAGGTGGTGCTCAAGGTCATCCTCGAGACCGGCCTGCTCGTCACGCCGGAGCGCATTGCCCGCGCCTCGTTCCTGGCGATGGAAGCCGGGGCCGACTTCATCAAGACCTCGACCGGCAAGGTGGACGTCAACGCCACGCCGATGGCCGCCTACGTGATGTGCGAGTGCATCAAGGCCTTCTATGCCAAGACGGGCGTGAAGGTGGGCTTCAAGGCCGCCGGCGGCATCTCCACCGCCAAGGACGCCCTGCTGTATTACTACATCGGCGCTTCCGTGCTCGGCAAGGACTGGATCAACAAGGATCTCTTCCGCTTCGGCGTGAGCCGGCTGGGCAACAGCCTGATGGGTGCGATAGAACAAAAAACGGTCAATTTCTTCTGATTTTTGACGTTTGCTGCTATCCCCTTTTTCCCTGAAAACGGCCCCGTACATATATGTGCGGGGCTTTTTTGAAACTAAACGTTTATCGTGAAAAGAAAACGGATAGCCTTTACGACCTTTGCCTGTGAGAAAAACACAGGCTATGATCAGAAAGACGATTCCACTTTTCGCGGCGGCCCTGCTGGCCGCCTGCTGCACCGGACGGGGGCTCGACCCCGCCGTTGAAGTCCCGGCTCCCGATGACGCCCGGGAGGGGATGATCGTGTTGGGCGAGCGCCTGGCCGATCCCTATTCGCTGGAGAATATGAGGGCGGCGCTCACGGCCGTGTATCCCACCAAGGGGGCCGGCCACCTGCTGTCCGCGTCTCACTACTATGTCCGCTTCCTGCCGAAAAGCGAACGGGATTATGCTTGGCTGGAGAGCCGCGGTGTCGTGATGCTGGACCATCCGATGGACTATGAGATCCTGCGGGAAGGGGACTGGTACCACGACCCGGACATCCCCGAAGGGCAGATCACCTGGCAGTATGCTTCCGTGCCCCGGGACTTTCCCTTCCCGCCGAGGATACGTTACGAGATCCTGGACGACTGCTATATTCCCGGCGAGGAACTGTCGGTGAAGGCGGCCGACGGCATCGACTGGGAGGCGGTGGAGCGGGAAGCCTACCGCCTGACGGGCAATGGGGACCTCCTCGAAGAGCGGCCCCGGACTCGCGCGGACAGCCCCGGCACGCCCCAGGGGCGGATCACCATCGTGGACCCAGACCGGGGCGGCGCCGCGGAAGGGGTGCGCGGGGTACGCGTGGCGTGCAATACCTTCGTGAAGACGGCCTATGCCTACACGGATGACGAAGGATACTACCAGATGTCGGAAGTTTTCCCCTCGAAGCCGCGCTACCGGCTGATTTACAAGAACTCCGCAGGGTTTGCCATCGGCTTCAACCTGCTGCTCGTTCCCGCGTCGGTCTCTTCGCTGGGCCGGGGGGAGACGACGGGCCTGGATCTGGTGGTGGACGGCAGTTCGGACCGGCGGCGCTTTACGCGCTGCGTGGTCAACAACGCCGGCTATGACTATTTTCAGCGCTGCGCCGAAGGCGACCCGGCCCTGAAGACGCCGCCCTCGAACCTGCGCATCTGGCTGTTCCAGCGCCTGAGTGCCAGCTGCACGGTGATGCTTCAGCAAGGCGTGCTGGTGGACCAGGGCAAGGTCGGCGAGTGGCTCGGCGAGTACGCCGTGCTGCTGAAACTCTTCCTGCCCGACATCGCGCTCGGCCTCAAGGGCCACGACAGTTATGCCTCCATCTATGCAGACACCGTCCACGAGCTGGCCCACGCGAGCCACTTCTCCCTGGCCGGGACGGACTACTGGGAGAACTTCGCCCGCTTCATCGTCACTTCCTATGTGACTTCCGGTTTCGTGACCTACGGCGTGGGGACGGAGACCGACCACGGCTACTGCGAGGTGGGGGAGATGTGGGCGTACTACCTGCAGACGGTGCTCTACCGCGAGCGATATCCGGGCAAGGACGTCCCCGCCTTCGGGCAGGGCCACTGGTTCCACCCGCAGATCTTCCTCGAACTGGAGGAGGACGGGCTCGACGAGGGACGGATTTTCCAGGTGCTCAGTTCGGACGTGACCGACCGTCAGATGCTTCAGAAGAAGCTGATCAGTTATTACCCGGAACACAAAAGTGCCATCAATCAGGCATTTGCGAAGTATAACTGAGACTATGAGACAAACCGGTCGGATGGATCTCGAAGAAGGGTGCAGTTTTTTTTGGTGTTTGGGCAAAAAGTTGTATCTTTGCAGTCCATTCGAGCGCGGGTGGCGAAATGGTAGACGCGCTAGTTTCAGGAGCTAGTGTCAATTGCGACATGTGAGTTCGACTCTCATCCCGCGCACCCGGAACGGCCTCAGTTTTTGAGGCCGTTTCTCTTTATTAGGTGACATTCTGTTAGATATGGAGTATGATGTGCGTGCGGATCCGTCTATCGGATCACGATGGGCCCTTCTTCCGTTACACATACCTGGACGCCGGTTTACGGCCGCTATCTCGTGTTAGACATCTCCTACCGCTTCAATAATTCCGGTGGCCGATCAATGCCCCGATATGGTCTCTAAGTGGCTTACAATCAAATCCTTCTTATCGCCAGCTCTCGGTTTTGAGGTTGGGAATCCTGGAGAAGTGCTTTCTGTTCTCTGAAAGCAGGGTGATTGATTCCTGAACGGCCGTCGCCGCTATCAGGATATCCATATCATCAAGCCGTTTCCCCTGCTTTTCCAAACACGCACGAATAGCTCCATATTCTGCGTGGGCGCGAAAGGGCAGGATAGAAAAATACTTCTCGAGAAACGCTATCTGTCTGCGATGCTTTTCCACCTGGCTCTTGGCAGCATAGACGGACATTTCGGCCAGGGTTATTTCTGAGATGGCAAATGACTCCACGCCCTCTTCCGCAATCCATCGTTCAAGGATGCCGTTGCCCCGGAAGAGGTCTATCGCATGGTCGGTATCCAACAGATACTTTACCATGCCAGTTCCGCTTTATTCCGACGGTTCTTACGGATGTTTTCCATCGACATCTCTTCGCCGGGCAGGCTGTTGATTTCGTGGAGTTCATCGAAAATGGTACCGGCAGAGGGCGTAGCGAAGCGGACGGAAAGGCCATCTTCCGTCTCTTCATAGAACACTTTATCATTCTCCTTGATATTGTGTTTCTTCAGAATCCTGGCCGGGATGATGAATCCCCGGCTGGTCCCGATTTTCTTGAGCGTGGTTACAACTTCCATTTGCAGCAGTCTTCTGCTGCAAATATAGGAAATATTCTAATAAACCGGAAAAATCTTAAAGAATATTCTTATGTCCTGGCTGCCCTGGCAGATTAATGGTCCGCCATCGCGGCCTTGAAGGCAGGGTCGATCTGCAGGAAGAGGTGGTAGTAGGCCTTGTCGCCGAGCTTGGAGTAGCGCCCCACGAGGGCCTGGACCTGCGTCATCATATACTGCCTGTCCGTCGCCCACTCTTCGGGCTGGGGCGCGAGGCCGTCGCGGCTTTTCGCGAAGGCGAGGAACTGCCGCTCCAGGGCGGCCTGGTCCAGGTAGGACAGCAGGCGGTCGTAGTCGTCGATCCGGGAGAGCTCCTGCTTGTGTGCGTCGAAGAAGGCGGAAGCGAAGCGCATCGCCGTGGCCTTGCGGTTGCAGGACAGGTAGAACTGCCCCGCGCGCGTGGTGTCGACGGGCACGAACACGTCGGGCAGGATGCCGCCTTTCTCGATGCGCATACTGTCGGCGCAGACCATTTCGCCGCTGTCGTAACGGCGCAGGACCTCATAGTCGTAGTCCTCGGAATAGGGCTTCTGGATGCAGCGGCCGGAGGGCGTGTAGTAACGCGCCACGGTGACCCGCATCCCGGAGCCGTCGCTGAAGAAGAACGGCTCCTGGACCAGCCCCTTGCCGAAAGTACGGCGGCCATAGAGGCGTGCGCGCCCGTTATCCTGCAGGGCGCCGGCCAGAATTTCGCTGGACGAGGCGGAGCCTTCATCCACGAGCAGTTTCACGCGCAGGTTCTGGAAAGGACCGCGCCCGTCGGCGCGGTATTCCTCCCGCTTGCGGTTGCGTCCTTCCAGATAGACGATCATTGCCCGCCGGGGCAGGAACAGGTTCGACAGCTTGCAGGCCTGGTCGAGATAGCCTCCGGTGTTGTCGCGCAGGTCCACGATCAGTTCCTTCATCCCGTGCCCGAGCAGTTCCAGGCAGGCGTTGACGAACTCCGATTCGGTGGTGCGGGAGAACTTCGCCAGGCGCAGGTAGCCCGTGGTGTCGCTGACCATGAAAGCGGCGTCGATCGACCAGGTGGGGATCTTGCCGCGCGTGATCTCGAACGGGATGACCTCGGCGCCGCGCTTCACGGTGACGAGGACCTTGCTTCCCGCCACGCCCTTGATGCGCCGGACCATGCTGTCCTGCGGGAAATGCACGCCCGCGATGTTGGTCGTGTCGACCTTGAGGAGGCGGTCGCCGGGCTGCAGGCCGATCTTCTCGGAGGGGCCGCCCGGGATGACTTCGATCACCACGGCCGTGTCGTTGGGCACGTTGAACTGGATGCCGATGCCGTCGAAGTTGCCGGCCAGGTCGGCTTCCGACTCTTCGAGCACCTGGGGCGGCATATAGGCCGAATGCGGATCCAGGGCCGACAGGGCGGCCTGGGCCACGGCTTCGCTGACCTTTTCGTGGTCGACCGAGTCGACGTAGTTTTCGTCGATGCTCTGCAGGATCAGCTCGATCTTGCGCCAGTCGTTCCCGCTCACGCGCAGGTTGTGACGGCGCTGTCCGACTTCCCGCACGAGCAGGGCGATCAGCAGCCCGATTACGACGCCCAGCAGGGCTACCATCAGGGAGGATCTCTTCATAGTGCGCCCCTAGTCGATCTTTTCCACTTCCACGCCGGCACGGCGCAGCAGGTCGATGCCGTCCGTGAGGCGGTACTCGTCGCGGTAGACCACCCGGCGGATGCCGCACTGGATAATGAGCTTGGCGCACTCCACGCAAGGGGAGGCCGTCACATAGAGCGTCGCGCCGTCGGCGCTGTTGCCCGACTTGGCCACCTTGGAGATGGCGTTGGCCTCGGCGTGCAGCACGTAAGGCTTCGTGACGCCGTTCTCGTCCTCGCAGACGTTCTCGAAGCCCGAGGGGGTGCCGTTGTAGCCGTCGGAGATGATCATCCGGTCTTTCACGAGCAGCGCGCCCACCTGGCGGCGCTTGCAGTAGGAATTGCTCGCCCAGATGGCGGCCATATCCATATATTTGTCGTCAAACTTGCCCATTCTATTTCTGTCTTTGGTAAAGGTAGCGCTTGATGCTGCGCTTGGGGGTGCGCTCGAAGTCTTCCGGCATGAACTCCATCTGGCGGATCTGCGCATAGTTCGGCAGGAGCTTGTTGATCTCCGGGAGGCTGTCGCGCAGGCGCTGCTCCAGGTCCTCGCCGGACATCCCGTCCAGTTCGCCCTGGTGGTAGTCGGGATAGATCAGGGCCGTCAGGCCGATCTTGTCCTCGACCACGAGCGACTCCACGACGTAGGTGACGTTGTTGATCACGGCCTCCAGCTCCTCCGGATAGATGTTCTGGCCGCTGGGACCGAGGATCATGCACTTGGAGCGGCCGCGAAGGTAAAGGTAGCCGTCATAGTCGATCACGCCGATGTCGCCGGTCTTCAGCCAGTTGTCGTTGGTGAACGAGGCCTTGGTGGCCTGGCGGTTCTTGTAGTAGCCCAGGAAGACGTTGTCGCCCTTGACCTGGATCTCGCCCGGCTCCTTGTACGGGTTCTTCGAGTCGATGCGGATCTCGCAGCCCGGCACCGGGACGCCGCAGGAGCCCTTGCGCGCCTTCCACCACTTGGCATAGGTGATGATCGGGCCGCACTCCGTCATGCCGTAGCCGACGGTGAAGGGGAAATGGATCTGGCGCATGAACTTCTCCACCTCCGGGTTGAAGGCGGCGCCGCCCATGATGACTTCCTCGAAGCGGCCGCCGAAGGCCTCGATGAGGTTGTTGCGTATCTTCTTGCGGATGACCTGGTCCACGATGGGAATGCGCATCAGCGACTTGTGGCGGTCGACCTGCGGCTTGATCTGCGACTTGTACACCTTCTCGAAAATGAGCGGCACGGCGATGATCACGTCGGGGTGGATCTCCGAGAA
Source organism: Bacteroidales bacterium (assembly GCA_017561865.1). Taxonomy (GTDB): domain Bacteria; phylum Bacteroidota; class Bacteroidia; order Bacteroidales; family UBA932; genus Cryptobacteroides. The sequence continues at coordinate 10,084 of JAFZBH010000075.1, forward strand.
CGCCTTCATGATGACCTTGGGGCTGGGAGTGCGGGTCAGGAAGTGCACGTGCGCGCCGATGGTCATCTCGAAGAGGAACTCGAACATCATCCCGTACATATGCGCGGAAGGGAGCATCGCGACCATCTGCGCCTCGCAGGTCATCTGCGGCTCGGCCACCTCCCTGGCGAAGTGGATGTTGCACCACAGCGAGCGGTAGGGGAGCATCACGCCCTTGGAGAAGCCGCTGGTGCCAGAGGTATAGTTGATCAGGGCGAGCTCGTCGGGCTGGTCCTCGTAGTAGTTGAGGTGCTCGGGCTTCAGGCCCGCGGGATACATCTGGTTGAAGGTGCGCGTGAGGTTCTTGCGCACGGTCACAAGGTCCTGGTTCTTGGCGTAGATGTAGTTCAGGGTGTTCATCTGGACGATGACCTCCAGACCGGGCATCTCGGCTTCCGAAAGGCCCTGCCAGATGACTTCGTCCACGAAGAAGACCTTGGCGTCGGAGTGGTTCACCAGATAGTGGATGTTCTCCGGCTTGAACTCGTGCAGGATGGGCACCGGGACGGCGCCGTAGGTCAGGGCGGCGAGGAAACAGACGCCCCAGTGGGCCTGGTTGCGGGAGCACAGGGCCACCTTGTCGCCCTTTTGCAGGCCGCATTTCTCAAAAGCGATATGCAGAAGCTCGATGCGTTCGGCGACTTCGCAGTAGCGGAGCGTGACGCCCTGGTAATTGGAGAGGGCTTCCCGCTCCCAATTTTCCTTGATGCTCTTTTCGAGCAGCTTGTTTACTGATTGGAATTCCATTTCAACTGAATGCCTTTTTTACCCCAGGCGAGGGTCTTTCCGGATTCTTGGATAAGCACGCGGCAATGCTTGCCGGGCCAGTCGGCGGAAGCCGCTTCGGGCCGCTCGGCGCTGATGAAAGCGCTCACGGCCTCGGGGCTGCCATATAGCTGCCAGCCTCGGAAACAGGCGGTGCAGCTGTCATCGGGGAGCGCGAATGCGCTGCCGTATAGTACGGGAATGAAGCCCCGCCAGGGATTCTCTGCGGGGTCGCTGTCGGCGGGAGCCTTGGCGGGGCGCACCAGGGTCACGGCGCCGCCCTCGAAATGGACGAGCGCGACTTCGCGCACGCCGGTCTCCTTCTCCCACTTGAGCGGGTCCTTGCCGCTCTCCTTCTTCAGCGCGTCGAGTTCGCGCCGGTAGCGGGTCAGCTTGACGGTGGCGTCCTGCCAGCGCTCCACGGCCTCGCGCATCTGCGGCTGGCTCACCGGCAGGGCAAGCGCGAAACGAACTTCCTGCGGGAGGACCTCTCCGAGGCGGCTTTCACCCAGGGGGAGCGAGCCCGCGACATTGGCGAAATAGGAATCGTCATCGCCGCCGCAGACAGGCTGGACGCTGAAGCCTTCCCCGTCCGGGGTGAGCACGGTCCAGTCGCAGACCATTCCGAGGAACGCCGTCAGGTCCTTGCGGGGGAAGACGCCCTGCAGCCAGCCCTTCGGAGCCAGGCGCTCGGGGGCGCCGCCGCCGCGGAAGATGACGAAGTCGTCGGTGCCGGCCGCCTGGAGAGCCTGGCGGAAATGCGGCGCATCAAGGATGGAGGTGTAGCCTGCCAGATGCCGCCGGACGGCGGTGAGCTGGGCGTCGGACGGGGTGACGAGTACGAACCCGCGCCGCTTCGCCTCCGTGTCGGGAGCGATATATTCGGCGTGAAGGCGCAGGGCCGCCGCCTGCTCGAGCAGTCCGCTGACCGCAGACGCGGAGTCGGCCTGCTCACGGCCGGCGTCGAGCGCCAGCACGGGCACGATGGCGCCGTTGAAGCACAGCGACAGTGCCATATGCTCGTTCTTGAAGGCCGACAGGTCGAGTTTGTGCAGCACGTTGGTGGAATCCAGCAGCCGCATCCCTTCCTGGCAGCGGTCATAGCAGATGACGGCCAGGGCGTCGGAAGGCACTGCGGCGATCAGTTCCGGAATGCGGCGCTCCTCGCGTACGGCTTCCGTCCGGCGGGACGGCCCTCCGCAGGAAAACAGGAGCGGCAACACCAACAATAAGGTCAGCAGGCTTTTTTTACACATAACTTGCAAATATACTAATTATTTGGATTATGATTTTCCGAGGAAATCCCTAACTTTGCACGTTTTTTAGAGAATATGCAAGAAATCAGAAATATAGCCATCATCGCCCACGTCGACCACGGCAAGACGACGCTCGTGGACCGGATGATCTACCAGGCCAACCTGGTGCGTCAGCCGGAGAACCTGGGCCAGCTGATCCTGGACAGCAACGACCTGGAGCGCGAGCGGGGCATCACCATCCTCGCCAAGAACGTCTCCGTCATCTATAAGGGAGTCAAGATCAACATCATCGACACGCCGGGCCACAGCGACTTCGGCGGCGAAGTGGAGCGCGTGCTCAATATGGCGGACGGCGTGCTGCTGCTCGTCGACGCCTTCGAGGGCTGCATGCCCCAGACCCGTTTCGTCCTCCAGAAAGCCATCCAGATGGGCAAGAAGCCCATCGTCGTCATCAACAAGGTCGACAAGCCCAACTGCCGCCCGGACGAGGTGCAGGAAGAGGTCTTCGACCTGATGTTCAACCTCAACGCGACCGAGGAGCAACTCGACTTCGTGACCGTCTACGGTTCCGCCAAGCAGGGCTGGATGTCGCTCGACTGGCGCAAGCCCGCGGGTGACATCACCCCGCTGCTGGACACCATCCTCGAGGTCATCCCCGCCCCGCCCGTGGTCGAAGGGACCCCGCAGCTGCTCATCTCCTCGCTGGAGTATTCCCCCTACGTGGGGCGCATCGCTGTCGGGCGCATCACCCGCGGCAGCCTCAAGGCCGGGCAGATGATCAGCCTGTGCAAGCGCTACGACATCGTCCAGAAGCAGAAGATCAAGCAGCTGATGGTCTTCGAGGGCCTGGGCAAGACGAACGTCGAAGAGGCCCGGTGCGGCGACATCTGCGCGGTGGTGGGCATCGAAGGGTTCGAAATCGGCGACACGATCGCGGACTACGAGAACCCGGAGGCCCTGGAACCCATCGCCGTCGACGAGCCGACGATGAGCATGCTCTTCACGATCAACAATTCCCCCTTCTTCGGCAAGGACGGCAAGTTCGTGACCTCGCGCCACCTCAAGGAGCGCCTGGACAAGGAGCTGGAGAAGAATCTCGCGCTGCGCGTGAAGCCGGGCCTGACGGCCGACTCGTTCGTGGTCTACGGCCGCGGCGTGCTGCACCTGTCGGTGCTCATCGAGACGATGCGCCGCGAGGGGTTCGAACTGCAGGTCGGCCAGCCCAAGGTGCTGGACAAAACCATCGGCGGACAGCGCTGCGAGCCGATCGAGGACCTGTCCATCGAGGTGCCGGAGGCGTTTGTCGGTGCCGCCATCGAGATTTCGACCCGCCGCAAGGGCGCGCTGGTGCGCATGGAGCCCCGCGGCGAC
>JAFZBH010000076.1 GCA_017561865.1 Bacteroidales bacterium
GCCGCGCTGGACGTCCACGACGACCAGCGGGAGCTCGGCCATCACGGCAAGGCCCATCGCCTCGGATTTCAGCGAGAGGCCCGGGCCGGAAGTCGTGGTCACGGCCAGGCTGCCCGCATAGGCGGCGCCGATGGCCGTGCAGATGCCGGCGATCTCGTCTTCGGCCTGCAGCGTCTTGGCGCCCAGGCTCTTGTGGATGGCCAACTCTTCGAGGATGGCGGTGGCCGGCGTAATCGGGTAGGAGCCGCAGAAAAGCGACAGTCCCGACTTCTCGGAAGCCGCCAGCAGGCCCCAGGCCGTAGCCTGGTTGCCCGTGATGTTGCGATAGGTCCCCTTCTCCAGGTTCTCCGCCGGAGCGACCGTATAGGTATTGGGAATCGCCTGGATGTTGGCGGCATAGTTGAAGCCGTCGAAAAGCACCTTCTTGTTGGGCTCGATCACCTCGGGGTGCTTCTTCGCGAACTTCTTCTCCAGATACTGGTAAATGTACTCCAGCGGGCGGCTGTAGATGTAGCAGGCCATCCCGAGGGTGAACATGTTCTTGCACTTGAGGATGGCCTTGGGGTCCATCCCGCTGTCCTTGAGGCTCTCGCGGGTGAGGGTCGTGATCGGGGCGACGATCAGGGTCCTGTCCTCGACCCCGAGTTCGGTGAAGGGATTGTCGGTGGTGAATCCCGCCTTCTTCATGCCGGCCTCGTCGAAGGAGTCTTCGTCCACGAGGATCATCGCGTGGCGCTTGCACCATTTGGCGTTCGCCTTGAGGGCGGCGGGGTTCATCGCCACCAGCAGGTCGCAGAAGTCGCCGGGGGTGTTGACCTCTCCGCTGCCGATGTGCACCTGGAAACCGGACACGCCCGAAACCGTCCCGTGCGGGGCGCGGATTTCGGCCGGATAGTCCGGGAATGTGGAAAGACCATTGCCATAGATGGCGGACATATCCGCAAAAAGAGATCCGGTGAGCTGCATTCCGTCACCCGAATCTCCTGCGAATCTGATTACAACATCTTTGGCGTCAATGACTTTGTGTTGCATCGCGTATGTTTAGTGTTATTTGTGGTTCAGGTTAGAAGAAGGCCCCATCCCCGCTCTCGGGGATGGGACCGTTTCAGCTTCTTCTACTGCTGGAGGGCGGCCTGCTGGGCCTGCAGCTCGGCGGCGAGGGACTCGAGGGTCCTGTCGGCCGGGATGTTGAGGGCCTTGCGGGCCTCCGGAGTCATGTCATGGCTCTGGGCCTCGTCCAGATAGAGCAGCGACTGGATGTCAAAGACATAGATGAAACCGCCCTTCTTGGCCAGATCCTGGACCGTCTGGTTGACCTTCTCGTAGATCGGGGCCATCAGCTCCTCCTGCTTCTGCTGAAGCTCGAGCTGGACGGTCTGCTGGAACTCCTGGATGCGCTGCTGGATCTCAGTCAGTTCCTTCTCCTTGCTCTGGCGGATGGCGTCCGTCCAGGTGCTGGCCTTGGACTGGTACGTGCTGTACTTGCTGTTGAACTCGTCCACCATGGCCTGGTAGGTCTCCTGGGCCTCGGCGCTGGCGGCGTTCATCGTCTCGCGGGCCTTATCCATCTCAGGGCAGAGCTGGACGAGCTCGGTGGAGTTCACGTGGGCGAACTTCGGCTGGGCCAGTGCGGTGACAGCAGCAAAGGCCGCAGCAGCAATCAAAAGAATCTTTTTCATTGTCGTATCAATTTAAAATGTTATCAATTAAAACTGTTGTCCGATCACGAAGTGGAACTGGCTCTTCGATCCGGCCGGTCCGTCGAATCCGTATCCCCAGTCGACACCGAGCAGACCCACCATCGGTAAGAAGATGCGCACACCGACGCCGGCGCTGCGTTTGATTTCGAAAGGATTGAACTTTTTGATGTCCGACCAGCAGTTTCCGCCTTCCAGGAATGCCAGGGCGTAGATGGTGGACGAGGGCTGCAGGATCACCGGATAGCGGAGCTCGACCGTGAACTTGTCATAGACGTTGCCGGCATACGCGTAGCCGTTGGAGTTGTACTGGGACGGCTCGTACGGGGTCAGCGAGTAGTTCTCGTAACCGCGCAGCGAAACCACCTCCGTACCGTAGGAATAGTAGCCCGACATACCGTCGCCGCCGACGAGGAAGCCCTCGAACGGGGAATAGCCCCACTTGCGGTTGTAGTAGCCCAGGTAGCCGAACTGCGCGCGCGTCATCAGGACGAGGTCGCCCACGAGGCGGCTGTACGTGGCGCCGGAGAACTTCCATTTGTGGTATTCGATCCAGCGGTAGCGGTCCTTGCCGGACCAGTTGTCGTAGTTGATGTCACGCCAGTTCTTCACGGCGAACTTGTTGCCGTCGGCGTCGAAGTCGTGCTTGCGGAACAGCGAGAACGGCGGGGTCAGCTGCAGCGAGAAGGAGAATTCCGACCCGGAACGCGGGTAGATCTGCTGGTCGCTGGAGTTGCGCACCAGGTTCAGCGTGTAGTTGACGTTGTTGGTGGTGCCGTCGTCGATGATGAAATAGCCCGAGTACCAGTTGTTCAGCCGGTAGGTCTGCCAGTTGAAGCCGTTGTAGAGGACGAAATAGTTGTCCGGCCACTTCAGGCGCGTACCCAGCGAGGCGGAGAAGCCGTACACCTCCATCTCGCGGTCGTGGTTGAGAATGTTGAGCGCGAGGTAGGAACTCGTCTGGCGGGTATAATAGGCGCTCAGGTTGAGCGAAGTCGGCTTCTTACCGAAGAGCCAGGGCTCCGTGAAGCTGGCCGTCAGGGCCGTGTAGTAGGTGCCGTTGGTCTGGAAACGGAACGCGAGGTTCTGCGCGTCGCCGAGCGGGACCGGGCGCCAGGCGCCCTTGTCGAACATACGGTGCGTGGAGAAGTTGTTGAACGCCACGCCCACGGTGGCCACGAAGGTCCGGCCGCCCCAGCCGCCGCTGACCTCCAGCTGGGAGGACGGCTTCTCGGTCACGTTGTACACCAGGTCCACCGTGTTGTCGAGCGCGTTGGGGATGACGGAATAGCCGCCGTCCTTCATGATCGCTTCCGGATCGAACTGGCCCAGGGACGCGATCTCGCGGATAGACCGCTCGAAGTCGGTCTGGCTGAAGAGGTAGCCCGGACGGGTGAAGATCTGGCGGCGGACGACCTTCTCGTTGGTCAGGTCGTTGCCGTTGATGATGATGTTGTTCAGCGTGGCCTGCTTGCCTTCGGAGATGCGGATCTCGACGTCGACCGAATCGTTCTGGATGTTCGTCTCGACCGGGGTGATGCCGAAGAAGAGATAGCCGTTGTCGCGGTAAAGTTTGGTGATGTCCATCTCGTTCTGCTTGCCGCCGCCGTAAAGGCGCTTCTCCATCGTGACCACGTCATAGACGTCGCCCTTCTTGATGCCCAGCACCTCGTCGAGCGCATTGGAAGAATAGACGGAATTCCCGGTCCAGTCGATGTCGCGGAAATAATACCTGTCCCCTTCCTCGAACTCCAGGTCGATGCCCAGCTTGCCCGGCTCCACGTAGTAGATGGAGTCACGGACGAGCCGCGCGTCGCGGAATCCGGCTTCGTTGAAGGCGCTCAGCGCACCCTTCTTGTCGGTCAGGTATTCCTTTTCGTTGAACTTCTTGCTGTGGAAGAAATTATAGACCTTGTTGGACTTGGTCTTCTTCATCGCGCGGGCGAGCTTGAACTCCTTGACGTGGTCGTTGCCGATGAAGTTGATCTCCTTGATGCGGACCTTCTCCCCCTTGTCGATGTCGAAATTGACCCGGATGGCGTTCTTGATCACGGTGTCGCGCTGCACCTGGGCCGTGACATCGCAGTTCAGGAAGCCTTTCTCCGCATAGTAGCGCTTGATGATGTCGGCGGATGTCTTCTCCACGTATTCGGAGAACTCGCCGCCGCGCCTGAGGTTCAGCCGCTCCTCGATGTCCTTGCGCTCGCTCGTCTTCACGCCGCTGAAAGACCAGCGCGACACGCGCGGGCGCTCCTTGATGCGGATGCAGAACCAGGCGGAGTCGCGAGTCGCGCTGAGGCTGTCGATCTCGACGGACACGTCCTCGAAATAGCGCTGCAGGTACAGGCGGCGCACCACGTTGGCGATGTCGTCACCGGGCACGGTAACGCTCATCCCGGGATGCATACCGGTCTGATTGACGATCTGCTGCTCGCTGAACACCACGTTCCCCTTGACGGAGACCCCGGCGATGACGTATTTCTGCGGATGGTTGTAGTCCACTTCCACCCCGCCGTCCTGGGCCCACGCGAAAAGGGGCGCCAGCAGCAGGGTCAGAAGGGTCAGGATCCGTCCAATTCTCATATCCATTCAATAAAATGTGCAAATATACCCTTTTATTTGATTTTTCCGAAACGACGGTCCCGCGATGCGTATTCTTCGAGGGCCTGCCTGTAGGCTTCCTTGCGGAAATCCGGCCAGAGCGTGTCGGTAAACACAAATTCGGTATATGCAGTCTGCCAAAGCATATAATTGCTGATTCTCTTTTCCCCGGAGGTGCGGATCAGCAGGTCCGGATCCGGGATGCCTGCGGTCACCAGGTAGCGGCTCAGATCTTCCGGCCGCACCGGCTGCCCGGGATGTTCAATCAAATCGTGTGCCATCCTTTCGGCGGCCTGCAGAATATCCCACTGTCCGCTGTAGCTCAGGAACAGGATCATCGTCAGGCCCCCGTTCCCGGAGGTGATGTCCATGATCCGGTCGATCTCGGCATTGAGCGAATCCGACAGGCGGGCACGGTTGCCCAGGACGATGAAACGGATGCCGTGCTCCATGAAATTATCCAGCTCGGCGGCCATCGCCCGCCCCATCAGTTCCATCAGCGTGCTGACCTCGTCGTCGGGACGGCCCCAGTTCTCCTCCGAGAAGGCGAAGAAAGACACGAAGGGAATCCCCCAGTCGACGGAGGCCTCCATCACGGCACGGACGCTTTCCACGCCCTCGAAATGTCCGAACACCCTTTCCTTTCCCCGCTCCCTGGCCCAGCGGCCGTTACCGTCCATGATGAAGGACACGTGTGTGGGTAGACTGCGTTGTGCTTGCATACTTCTCTTTCTAGTCTGAAACGCTGCCGTTGCGCACGTCCTGTCCCCAGAGCAGACGGGTGCGCAGCGCATTGATGAAATTGGACCGTCCCAGCCGCAGGCACCTGAGGCGCTCCGCGGCGGAGCACACCTCGATCCGGGTCCCGGACGGGACCGTATAGGTGCGGTTGTCCATCGTCAGCACCGCGCTGACGTCCCGTGAGCGGAGCGAGATCCGCAGCCGGGAGGACTCCGGCACGATCAGCGGGCGGACGTTGAGGTTGTGCGGGGAGATCGGAGCCACGATGAAGACCCGCGTCTCGGGAAGGCAGATGGGCCCCCCTACGCTGAGGCTGTAAGCCGTGGAACCGGAGCTGGTCGCTATGAGCAGTCCGTCCGCCCAATAGGTCGGCAGAAGCACGCCGTCCACCTCCACGTCCACGCCGAGCATCGAAGGATTCACGCGCGAGACGCTCATCTCGTTGAGCGCGAACGGCCAGTACTCCTCCGCGGGCAGGTCCGGGCAGCGGATCTGCAGAAGGTCGCGCTCCTCGACGTGGTAATCCCCGCGCGAGAGCGCATCCGCGACCCGCTCGGGATCGTTCTCCGACAGAAAGCCCAGACGGCCGAAATTGACCCCCAGCACCGGGATCCCGGCTGGCACCGCGAGGCGGGCCGCCATCAGGAAAGTCCCGTCGCCGCCCAGGCTCAGCAGGGCGTCCGTGCCCTCCTGCAGATCCTCCCGGCCGGCCACGGAATAAAGCCCGTGACCGGCGGCACGCAGCCGCCCGCGGAGGGCTTCCACGCGGGAATCCCCCTTGAGACGCTCGTTCTTGATGTAACAGGCCAATTTCATATCGAGCCTCAAATTTAGCACTTAATTTACAATTATTGTATAGAAATGCTTACTTTTGTGCGTTTTTAACCCCATTGAATGATGACTCGACTGAGTGTAAATATCAACAAGATCGCCCTGCTGCGCAACGCCCGCGGCGGGAACCTGCCGGACGTGCTGAAGGCCGCGCTCGACTGCGAGCGCTTCGGCGCCCAGGGCATCACGGTCCACCCCCGTCCCGACGAGCGGCACATCCGCTACGTCGACGTGCGGACCCTGCGTCCCGCCGTGACCACCGAGTTCAACATCGAAGGCAATCCGACCGGGAGTTTCACCGCGCTGGTGTGCGAGGTCGTGCCCGACCAGGTGACCCTCGTGCCCGACGCTCCGGACGCGCTGACCTCCAACGCCGGCTGGGACACCGTCCGCAACTACGCCTTCCTCAAGCGGACCTGCGAGGCGTTCAAGGCACGCGGCATCCGCACCTCCATCTTCATCGATCCGGATCCGAAGATGGCCGAGGGCGCCTTCCGCTGCGGCGCCGACCGGGTGGAACTGTACACGGCCGCCTATGCCGCCGGCTATGCCGAAGACCGCGAAAAGGCCGTCGCGCCCTATCTGGAAACTGCCCGGACGGCACGGGACCTGGGCCTGGGGCTCAACGCCGGCCACGACCTCTCGCTGGAGAACCTCGCCTTCTTCATCCGCACCATCCCCTGGACGGACGAGGTGAGCATCGGCCACGCCATCGTCTGCGACGCGCTGTATATGGGACTGGAGACAACTATCCGGGAATATTTGTCGCAGATTCAGAATTTTTAACTACTTTTGCAATCTATATCGCAAATAATCAACAAAAATAAAAATGAAGAAATTACCCCTCATCCTCAGCATCCTCGCCCTCGCCGGCGTGATTGCTCTGGCCGTCATCGACCTTACCAAAGGCAACACGAAGAAACCCGCTCCCGTCCAGACCGAAGCCGACGCCCAGAAGGGCGCCATCGTCTATTTCAATATGGACCGCGTCCTGGCGGAATATGATATGGCCAACGACCTTCGCAGCGTCTTCGAGACCAAGGCGAACAGCATCAACCAGGAGGTCCAGCGCCGCGTCAACAAGTTCCAGAAGGACGCCAACTCCTTCCAGGACAAGCTCAACAAGGGCCTGATGACCCAGTCCACCGCCCAGGTCCAGAGCCAGAAGCTCCAGGAGCAGCAGGCCAGCGTCGAGAACTACGCCAACCAGAAGCAGCAGGAGATCCTCGAGGAGCAGCAGGTGATGCTGAACCAGATCTCCGACGCCATCAACACCTTCATCACCGAGTTCAACGAGGAGAAGGAGTATGCGATGATCCTCGCCTCCCAGGGCGACATCCTGCCCCTGCCCGTCGTCACCGGTGACGCCGCCCTCGACATCACCGACGCCCTGATCGAAGGCCTCAACGCCGCCTACGTCAAAGAGAAGGGCAAAACGGAATAAGGCTTGAAGATCGCCATCCTGTCCTGCTTCCACCCCTTCCGCGGGGGGATCGCCCAGTTCAACGCCAACCTTTATGAAGAGCTGGGCAAAACGCACGACGTCCGTGCATACAATTTCAGCAGGCAGTACCCCGATCTCCTGTTTCCGGGCAAGACCCAATACGTAACCGACAACGATGAAGCCGTATCCGTCAAGGCCGAAGCCTTGCTGGATACGGCCAATCCTTTATCCTGGGGCCGCACGGCGCGTGAGATCAGGCGCTGGGGCCCGGATCTGCTGCTGGTCCGCTACTGGATGCCCTGGTTCGCTCCGTCGCTGGGCGAGGTGGCCCGCAAGATGGCCCCCGGCTGCAAGGTAATCGGCATCCTGGACAACGTCGTTCCGCACGAGCGGCACTGGTTCGACACGCCGTTGACCCGTTGGTTCCTGAAGGGCCTGGACGGCGCCGTGACCCTGTGCGAAGAGGTCCGGGAGGACCTGCTCGCCCTGCGTCCCGACATCCCGAACAGAGTGCTCCCGCACCCCATCTACACCCATTTCGGGCCGAAGCTCCCGCGCGAAGAAGCGGAACGCCGGCTGGGGATTCCCTCCGGTCGCCGGACCCTGCTTTTCTTCGGGCTGATCCGTGAATACAAGGGCCTCGACATCCTCCTGCGCGCCTTCGACCTGCTGGACGACCGCTATCAGCTGGTGATTGCCGGAGAGCCCTACGGCTCCTTCGACAAGTATCAGAAGCTGATCGACGGCGGACGCGCCCCGCAGGACGTGCACGTCTTCCCGGAGTTCATCCGCGACTCCGAAGTCAAGGTGTTTTTCTCCGCCGCCGACCTGACCGTCCTGCCCTACCGCAGCGCGACCCAGAGCGGCATCAGCTCGGTGTCCTGCCACTTCATCGTTCCCCTGGTGGTCACGGACGTGGGGGGACTCCGGCAGACCGTCGGCGATCGAGGCACGGGAATTGTCTGCGATGCAGGCACGCCCGAATGCATTGCCGCGGCCATCACCCGTTACTTCGACGACCCCGACCAGCAGATCCATCTCTGCGAGTGCATGGGCGCCGAGAAAGAAAGGCTCTCCTGGAGCCGTTTCGCCCAAGACCTGACCGCATTTGCCCTCAGCTTACAAAAAGAGTAGCATATGAAGAAACTCGGCATCCTCCTCATACTCGGCTGCGCGCTGTCCACCAGCGCCTGCGCCCAGTGGTACCTGTTCCCCGGAAAGAAGAAACAGCAGGAGCAGAAGCCTGCCACCGACACCCTGGTCCGGAAGGATCAGCCGGACAGCGCCCGGACCGTCATTTTCCGGGACTCCACGCTTGCGCACGCGCCCGGGGAGCCCGACGACCTTTACCCGAACGGCAATGACTTTGACAGCGACCTGTTCGTGCTGGACGTGCCAGACGTGATCCACGTCGCCCTGGTGCTGCCCCTGCAGGCTTCCGCCAAGCAGCCCAGCACCAACTTCCTGGATTTCTACAGCGGCGCCCTGCTGGCGCTGCGCGACCTGGGTGCGGCCGGGCTGAAGGCCGACCTGCAGGTGGTCGACGCCTCCGACAGCAAGACGGCCGTCACCCACTCGCTCATCGACGAGAACGACGTGGTGATCGGCCCCGTGTCCTTCGAGGATCTTGAGGCCGCCGTGCCCCTGTGCAGCGGCGGCAAGGTGCTGGTCTCCCCGCTCGAGCCCAAGGCTGCCTCGCTCGCCGAGGCGGGTCCCGTGGTCCAGGCCCCCGCGTCCGGAGAGGCGCAGGTGGACGAACTGGTCCGCTGGGTGCGGGAAGAACTGCCCATCGGGGACGTCTTCTATGTCGTCAGCGACACCACCGCCCTGCAGCCGGACGGCCAGAGCGCCTACCTGATCCGGAAACTGCGCGAAGGGGACGTCCGCTTCCGCGAAGTCTCGTCCGTGCGCGACATCCCCTTCCAGCGGGGAAAGAAGACGCGGGTGGCCATCGCGTCCGAAAAGGACAATTTCATCACCACCGCCGTGCGGAACCTGGGCATCGAGGGTGCGCGCAACAACAACGTCATCCTGTTCGGAACGACCCGCATACGGACCAACGGCATCACCCAGACGGACCTGCACAATGCACAGACCCACCTGGCCGTGTCCTATTTCATCGACTACGACGATCCGGACGTGAAGCGCTTCATCCTGGCCTACCGGGCGCTGTTCCAGAACGAACCGGGCTCGTTCGCCTTCCAGGGCTACGACACGATGCGCCATTTCGTGACGATGTGCTCCGTCTACGGAAGGCAGTGGTACAAGAAACTGCCGGAATATGCCGAGAAGGGCCTGCAGTCCGATTTCCGGTTCACGCAGGAGAGACCCCGCCTGAACCAGGCCGTCCGACGCATCGTCTACAATTCCGACCTGAGCACCACCGCCCAGCAATGACGAAAAGGGGCCGACCGAGTGTCAGCCCCTTTTTCGTAAAAAAAACGTACCCGTACTTATTTCCGGGCCTCGATGGCGGCCGAGATGCCTTCGCGCATCTTCTTGCCGACATTGGAGAGACGCTGCTTGTAGCCGTTCTTGAGCGCGATCTCGAAACCGAACAGGCCGGTCTTCCTGTAGGACTCGATCTCCGCGATCTCGATGCACACGGGATTGAACTTCCGCTGGTCTTCTTCATAACGCGGCAGGAAATAGATCTTGGTGGGCGTGAAAAGCATTTCGCCGTTGAAGGACTCGATCCGGGTCTTGTTGATGGCGGGTTCGAACTTGGCCTCGATCGGCTCGGCGATCTCTTCCTTGCGGAAAGTCTTGAGTAATTCTTCCATGATGATATGAGGTTAAAAGGTTATAGCCAGCACGGCAAGTCCGTCAAATATAGGAAGAAATCGCCAGAAAACCTACTCTCCCGCCGTCAAGATTCGGCAAGCAGCGCGCGGGCGTTGGCGACGGCTTCCGGGGTGACCGTGGAGCCGGACAGCAGGCGGGCAATTTCCAGGGTACGCTCTTCGCCGCGGACCTCACGGATGGAGGAAACGGCGCGGCCCTCCGGGGAGATCTCTTTCGAGACGACGAAATGCGCATCGCCCTTCGCCGCCACCTGCGGCAGGTGCGTGATCGACAGGACCTGCATCCGCTCCCCCATCCCGCAGATCATCCGGCCCATCTTGTCGGCCACGCTCCCGCTCACGCCGGCATCAATCTCGTCGAAAATCAGCGTCGGCATTCCGGTGAAGCGGGCCATCATCTCCTTGAGGCTGAGCATAATGCGTGACAGTTCGCCCCCCGACGCGCACTTGGCCACGTCGACCGGTTCCCGGCCCGTGGCCGAGAAAAGGAAGGTGATGCGGTCGCTGCCCGTCGCGCTCCGGGGCGCCGCGCTGACCGCCACCTGGAATACGGCGCGGTCCAGCTCCAGGAAGCGGAGCGAAGCCGTGACGGCGTCC
>JAFZBH010000077.1 GCA_017561865.1 Bacteroidales bacterium
CTGCTCCATCAGCTGCGCGGCCAGGTCGGCGCGCGGCGTGTCGGGATGCTGCTCCTGGAGGGCATCCAGCTCGCGGCTGAACTGTTCGTTGCCGGAGCGCACGCGCTGCTGGGCCGCCAGCCAGATGCGGGCGTCGTTTACGCCGATGCGGCTGGAGCCGAGTTTCGCGAAGATCTCCCCGTCGTCGGTGGCGACGTACAGGCGCGGGACCATCGTCCCGTCGCGGGCGGCCACCTTGGTGATGCGTCCGTTGTTGCGCATATCGCGCACGCGGGCCTGCAGTTCCACGCCCTTGTCGAGGTAGAGGCTGTCGAAATCGGCGTTCAGCGTCAGCCCTTCCCGGTTGGACCCCAGTTTGATCCGGGTGCGGAAAAGCCGGGCGGCGAGCGAGTCGGCGGGGATGTTGGCCCACAGCAGATAGCTGGTCAGCGAGCCGCTCACGTCCGCCTGGTCGAAGTGGTAGGTGTCGAGGGCCTGCTGCGTCACGTCGGCGTTCAGCTCCAGGTGTGCGTTGCCGCCTGCGTCGCCGATGCCCAGCGAGGCGGGCACGAAGCGCAGCAGCGGCTGCACCTCGGCGTCGGCGTCGGCCTGGAGGCGGTAACGGGCGCCGCGGCCGAGCAGGTCGGAGCCCGATCCGCTGGCGTGCAGGATCAGGCCCGGGACGGAGCCGTCGAGGGTGTGGACGCGGGCGTCAAGCCGCTTGTCCGGGCTCATTTCGGCCTCGGCGTCGAGGGCGAGATTGGCTCCGAGCTCCATCGGGCGGTAATAGGTATGGGAGCGGGGCAGCTTCACGCGGGCCGTCATCCGGGGGAAACTGTCGTCCGACCAGGTCCCGTCCGCGGTCGCTTCCACGGTCAGGCGGGCGTCGGTCGACAGGTCGCGGGACAGCTGCAGGTAGCGGTCGAGATAGCCGCGCAGCAGGGAATCCAGCGGGCAGTCGGTGATGGCGGCGGAGGCCTTCAGTTCTATGCTCTCCGGGAGGATGGTCCCTTCGCCCTCGGCGTGCAGGGGCAGCTGCGCGATGCGGGCGTCGAGCCGGGGAAGGGACAGTTCCAGCCGTCCGGGCTCCTGCTCGAATCCGGCGCGGGCGTCCAGCTGCAGGGGTACGGACAGGCGTCCGAAGTCCTTCGTGCTCACGAGCGCGTCGGCGAGCAGCCCTACGTCGAACAGCTGCGAGAGGGCGTGCTCGTCCACCTTCAGGTAGGCGAGGCGGACGTCCAGGCTGTCCTGCGGAAGCTGGCCGGTGATGTGGAGCGAATCCAGCGCAAGGTGCAGCCCGCGCAGGCGGATCTGTTCGGAGGAGAGCTTGGCCTCGCCCTCCAGCAGGAACTGCAGGAACCCCGCCGCGGCATAGACGCTGTCGCGCTGGGCGGTATAGACCACTTGCGGCCGGCCGTCGATGCGCAGTTCGCGCAAGCGGATCCAGGGCAGGTCGAACCTCTCCTTCTTCTGGGTTTCGGGCAGGCGGATGATGTCCCAGTTGGCCGCTTCGCCGTAATTGTGGGCGAAGGCGGCGAAACGGCTGAGCGCCACGCGGTGCACGCGGATATCGCCGCGGAGCAGCCTCCAGGCGTTCACGGCCGCATCCAGGGTGCCGAAACGGGCGAGCGTGTCTTTGGGCTCGCCGCGGCCGGCATCCAGCAGCGGATTCGGGCAGGGGAGGGTGTCATACTGCGCAAAACGCCCGTGCGGATAGGTCACCGCCACGTCCTCCAGGGTCACGCCCACGCGGGGGAAATGCCGGTACAGCGACACGTGGATGCGGGAATACTCCAGATCTCCGTCGATGTATTCCGCCGCGTATTTGTCGATCAGGCGCGTGACCAGGCGCGAATTCAGCACAAGCGGCAGGAGCAGCAGCACGAGCAGGACGAGACCGGCGAGGCCGGCCCCTACGATTCCACCTATGCGCAGCGCCTTTTTCATACGGACTTACAGACCGAGCTGCTTGAAGAAATCGTTGCCCTTGTCGTCCACGAGGATGAAGGCGGGGAAGTTCTCGACCCGGATCTTCCAGATGGCTTCCATCCCGAGCTCCGGGTATTCCACGCACTCGATGCTCTTGATGTTCTCCTGCGCCAGGATGGCGGCGGGACCGCCGATGGAGCCGAGGTAGAAGCCGCCGTGCTTGCGGCAGGCGTCGGTCACGCACTGGGCGCGGTTGCCCTTGGCGAGCATGATCATCGAGCCGCCCTTCTCCTGGAACTCGTCCACATACGGGTCCATCCGTCCGGCCGTGGTCGGGCCCATCGAGCCGCAAGCCATCCCGGCCGGGGTCTTGGCCGGACCGGCATAGTAGATCGGGTGGTCCTTGAGGTACTTGGGCATCGGTTCGCCGGCGTCGAGCCGGGCCTTGATCTTGGCGTGGGCGATGTCGCGGCCCACGATGATGGTGCCGTTCAAGCTCAGGCGGGTGCTGACCGGGTATTTCGTCAACTGCGCGAGGATGTCCTTCATCGGCCGGTCGAGATCGATCCGGACTGCCTCGCCCTCGCCGGCCTGGCGGAGCTCTTCTGGGATCAGCTCGTAGGGCTTGTCGTCCATCTTCTCGATCCAGATGCCGTCGGCGTCGATCTTCGCCTTGATGTTGCGGTCGGCCGAGCAGCTCACGCCCAGCCCGATGGGGCAGCTGGCCCCGTGCCGGGGCAGGCGAACGACCCTTACGTCGTGCGCCATATACTTGCCGCCGAACTGCGCGCCGAGGCCGATCTTGCGGGTTTCTTCGAGCAACTGCTGCTCGAGCTCGACGTCACGGAAGGCGCGGCCCGTCTCGTCGCCCGTGGTGGGCAGGCCGTCATAGTAATGGGTGGAGGCGAGCTTGACCGTCAGCAGGTTCTTCTCGGCGGAAGTGCCACCGACCACGATGGCGATGTGGTAGGGCGGGCAGGCCGCCGTGCCCAGCGAACGGATCTTCTGCACGAGGAAGGGGACGAGCGTGCCGGGGTTCTGGATGCGGGCCTTGGTCTCCTGGTAGAGGTAGGTCTTGTTGGCGGAGCCGCCGCCCTTGGTCACGCACAGGAAGCGGTATTCGGCGCCCTCGGCGGCCTCGATGTCGATCTGGGC
>JAFZBH010000078.1 GCA_017561865.1 Bacteroidales bacterium
CGCCGACGCGGCCCTGAAGGACGGCAGCGCCACGGCGGCCGACCTGCGCTTCGGTCACGACTCGGGCATCCTTCCCCTCGCGGGCCTGATGGACCTCGTCGGCCCCGGCGACCGTCTGCATAACGCAGACGCCGCCGACAGCTGGCAGAGTTTCTTCGAAATACCGATGGGGAGCAATCTCCAGATGGTCTTCTACCGCAAGCGCGGCGCCGAACCCCTCGTCAAGATCTGGTACAATGAGCGGGAGACGCAGGTGCGCGGTCTCGTCCCGGTCAGCGGCAACTGCTACCGCTGGTCCGACCTCCGCGCCCACCTTGAACACAGGATCGAACAGTTTACCTTCTGACACTAAAACTACCGATATGAATCGCACTCTTCTATTGACCCTCTCCGCCCTGTGCCTTCTCGCCGCCGGTGCCCGTGCACAGGGGACCTTCACGCCCCCTTCCCCCGAAGGCTGGCAGCGCACGCCGAGCACCCAGCGGCAGTCCGAATACCCCAAGGTGAATGACAAGGGGGATTACTGGTTCCGTTTCCAGGCCCCTTCGACGGCCCGGGATGTCAAACTGAGCCTGGCCGGGAATGAATATCCCTGCCAGCAGGACGCCGAGGGTTGGTGGAACGTCATCGTCCCCGCGCCGCGGGGCGGATTCCACATCCCTTATATCTATATCGACGGGGCCCGTTTCTCCGATCCGGGCCTGGAGTTCCGCTATAGCAACGGCTGGGTCGGCATCCTGGAGGTGCCCTCGCCGCAGGACGACTATTACCAGATGCGGGACGTGCCCCACGGCGACGTGCGGGAGCGCTGGTTCTATTCCCAGGTGGAGCAGCAGTGGCGCCGGGCCTACGTCTACACCCCGGCCGAATATGACTCCCGGCCCGACAAGCGCTATCCGGTGCTGTACCTGCAGCACGGCGCCGGGGAAATGGAGCAGGAATGGGTCCACTCCGGCTTCGCCGCCATCATCGCGGACAACCTGATCGCCGACGGCAGGATCGAGCCGCTCATCATCGTGATGAACAACGACTTCGTCTATCGCCCGGGCGACAGCCGCGGACGCCTGGCGATGTCGCCGACCTATTCGGAGAATTTCGAAGAAATGCTGTTTAACGAGGCAATTCCCGACATCGAGGCGCACTACCGCGTGATTCCGGATGCACAGCATCGGGCGATGGCCGGTCTGTCCCTGGGCGGCATGCTGACCCGCAGCGTGGGTCTGGCGAACAGCGACAAGTTCGCGTATTACGGCCTGTTCAGTGGAGGCACACCGGTGCAGAACCCGGAAAAACTGCGCAAAGACGTGGTCAAGCTGGTCTTCGAGACCTGCGGCGAACTGGAATACCCCGAGCGCATCCAGGCCGACGCCGAGAAACTCAACGCCCTGGGCATCCGGGCCGATTACTACGTCTCTCCCGGCACCGCCCACGAATGGCAGACCTGGCGGCGCAGCCTGTACGAATTCCTCCCGCTGATCTTCCGCTAACGGAACTCTATCCCAGCCGCTCCTGCATATAGCGAAGGCGGCGCAGGCCCTCGTCCATCCCGATGAAGCCGAGGATGTCGGCGATGCCCAGGCCGCTGGCGGCCCCGCTCAGGGCCAGGCGGATGAGATTCATCACCTTGCCCACGGGCATCTCGTGCGAGCGGATGTATTCCTCGAGGGTGTCGGGCGCGGAGTTCTCCATCGCCTCCAGGGCGGCGCAGAAGATTTCCGGTTTGTAGAACTTGTCCACGTCCTTGGCGAGGAAGGGCGCCGTGGCGGCGTCGTCCCAGACCTTGGCGCGCGGATCGACGGGGCGTGCGGGGTCGACGGGCTTCTCGGAAGCCGCGCCGGCCTTGACGCCGTAGGCCGCGAACTGCGACGGGGCGATGAACAGATACGAAGCGATGGTCCAGAAGTCCTGCACAAAAGTTGCGCGCTCCTTGATGAGGGCCACCACGCGCGTGAGGAAATCCAGGTCGGGATGCAGGCCCTTCTCCTCCAGCATCGGCAGCCAGAGAGCAGCCAGATCCTCGTCAGGGCGCATCCGGAGGTATTCGCGGTTGAACCAGCGGGCCTTGTCGGGATTGAACTTCGCGCCGCTCTTGCCCACCTTGTCGAGCGAGAAGGCCTGCACGAGCTCGTCCAGCGAGAAGAGCTCCTGCTCCGTGCCCGGGTTCCAGCCCAGCATCGCCAGCAGGTTCACGAACGCTTCGGGGAAATAGCCGTCCTCGCGGTAGCCGCGGGAGGTTTCGCCTGTGGGCGAGCTCCAGCGCAGCGGGAACACGGGGAAGCCCATCTTGTCGCCGTCGCGTTTGGAGAGCTTGCCGTTGCCGACGGGTTTGAGCAGCAGGGGCAGGTGCGCGAAGCGCGGCTGCGACTCCTGCCAGCCGAAGGCCTCATACAGCAGATAATGCAGGGGCAGGGAAGGCAGCCACTCCTCGCCGCGGATGACCTCGGTGATCTCCATCAGGTGGTCGTCCACGATGTTGGCGAGGTGGTAGGTCGGCAGTTCGTCGGCCCGCTTCCACAAGACCTTGTCGTCCAGGGTGGCGGTATCCACGCTGATGGGCCCGCGGATCAGGTCGTCCATCTCCACGATCCGCCCTTCGGGCATCAGGAAGCGGACGGTCCAGTCCGTGCGCTCAGTCAGCAGCCGCTTCACTTCATCCTCCGGAAGGGTGAGCGAGTTGCGCAGGGTCCCCCGGGTGAGGTGGTTGTAGATGAAGGTCCCGCCGGAGGCTTCGGCCTCGGCGCGGGCCTTTTCCAGTTCCTCCGCCGTGTCGAAGGCATAATACGCGTGGCCGGAGGCGACGAGCTGCTCGGCGTACTGGCGGTAGATGCCGCGCCGCTGGCTCTGGCGGTAGGGCGCGTGGGGGTGCCGGGGTGAGGGCGTCTCGACGACCTGCCCGTTCTCGTCCACGCCCTCGTCGGGGCAGATGCCGCACCAGCGCAGGGAGTCGATGATGTAACGCTCGGCGCCGGGCACGAAGCGGCCCGAGTCCGTGTCCTCGATGCGCAGCACGAAATCGCCGCCTCTCTGCTTGGCATAGAGGTAGTTATACAGGGCCGTGCGCACGCCGCCCATATGCAGGGGCCCCGTCGGGGACGGGGCGAACCTCACGCGCGTGCGTCTCATACCTGGGTCCGCCGGATGGCGGGGATGTTCTCCAGCTCGGCGCGGGACTCGTTGCGCGCTACGATCAGGGCCGGCTTCTGGTCGGGATCGAACTTGAAGGTGCGCACGTTGCTCTTGTTGTTGAAGCCGATCTGTTGCGAGCCGGTGTCCTCGAACAGGGAGATGCCGTCTCCGCGGGCGGTGGCCGCCTTGTTGTAGACGAAGTCGCGCCCGATCATGATGTAGTTGCCCATGTCGCGGGCGGGTCCGATCACGTCGGAGAAGCGCAGGCCCGTGACGATGGAGGTGATGCGGATGGTGTCGCCGATCTCTGGATCGTCGTCCCAGATGAGGCCCCGCTTGAAGTTGTTGGCGCGGCCGGTGTATTCGTCGATCTTCTTGTTGATCTCGCTCAGGTCGTCCATCGTCAGGCCCTGCTCGTTGTGGCCGCAGGTGATGTTGACGAGGACCTTCTTGGCGGTCTTGAGGTCGAAGTCGTTGAGCAGCGGGGACTCGAAGGCGGCCTTGACGGCGTTCTCGATACGGTTCTTGCCGTTGCCGATGCCGCAGCCCATCAGGGCCATGCCGCTGTTCTTCATCATCGTCTCCACGTCCTTGAAGTCCACGTTGATGTAGCCCGGCTTCTTGATGATTTCCACGATGCCGCGCACGGCCGTGGCGAGCACCTCGTCGGCCTGCGGGAAGGCGTCCTGGATGAGTTGGTTGCCGTAGTACTCGTGGAGCTTCTCGTTGTTGATCATCAGCAGGCTGTCCACGTTCTTCTCGAGCTCGTGGATGCCGTCGATGGCGCGCGAGAGCGCCTCGTTGCCCTCGTTGAGGAAGGGGAGGGTGACCACGGCCACGGTCAGGATCCCGCGGTCCTTCGCCATCTTGGCGATGACCGGCGCAGCGCCCGTGCCGGTGCCGCCGCCCATTCCGGCGGTGATGAAGAGCATCTTGGTGTGGGTGTCCAGGACGATCTTCTCGATCTGGTCCTGGCTCTCGAGCGCGGCGTTGCGGCCGTTGATCGGATTGGTGCCCGCGCCGAGGCCCCGGCCCATCTGGATCTTGACGGGGACGGGACTGCCCTTGAGGGCCTGGGAGTCGGTGTTGCAGACCACGAAGCTGCAGCCCTTGATCCCCTGGGTGAACATATAGTTGACGGCGTTGCAGCCGCCTCCGCCCACGCCGAGGACCTTGATGATTTCGTCGGAGGTCGCCCAGTCCATCGGGGCGATCGCATCGATCATGCTGTCGTCTATCATATCCTTTTCTTTTTATTATTTCATATCATCGAACAGGCCGCCCATCGTGCTGTCGAAGGCGCCTTCGGCCGCCTCGCCGACCTTCTTGGTCTGCTTGCGGATCCAGGTGACGAACTTGCCGGGGGCCTTGGTGTCGGTCTTCTTCGTGCGGGGATGCAGCACCTCGGGCTCATAGTTGGGATCGCCCACGAACAGGTTCTCGGCGGGAGCCTGCGGCTCGGGGGCGGGCTCGGTCTGCGGCTTCTGCTCCTGCTCGACGACGGGAGCCGCGACGGCGGGCCGGGCGGCTTCTTCGATGCAGTTGAGCCGGTAGTCGCGCTTGGCCTCGAGGATCATGCCGATGGAGGCCACGGCGCTGGTCTCGCCGGTGCCGGAGCAACCGACGGCGCTGAAGGTCTGGCTGCGCGGATAGCCGATGCGCACCGTGTAGCCGGACATCTCCTTGAAGAGGTTGGCCAGGTTGACGAGGTTGGCGCCGCCGCCGGTGAGCACGATGCCGTTGCGGAGCTTGTCGGCGTAGCCGCTGTCCTGGATCTGGAAGAGCACGGCTTCGATGATCTCGCGGGCGCGGCAGGTGATGATCTCGGACAGGTATTTGACCGGGAGCTGCTCGTAGGAGCCGTTCTCGTCGTCGTTGATCTGGATGATCTTCTCGCTGAGCGACTGCAGCTTGTCGGGCATGCAGGCGCCGAAGGCGAGCTTGATGTTCTCGGCGAGGCTCTCGTTGAAGCCGCACTCGTACTTGATGTCGGTGGTGATGCAGCGGCCGCCGAAGGGGATGGCGGAGTAGTGGCGCAGGATCTTGCCGCGGTAGATGGTCAGCGAGGTCACGCCGGCGCCGATCTCCACGAGGGCCACGCCGTTCTCCTTCTCCGCGTCGGAAAGGACGGCCCGGGCGACGGTGTTCGGCAGGAACATCTTTCGCGCGGGGGCCACGCCCACCTCGTTGAGCATGATGTCCAGGTTGCTGACCGCCTTCTGGGCGCCCACGAAGACCTTGAAGTTGCCCTCGATGGCGTCGGCGGTCACGCCCACGACGTCGTGCTCGCTGGCGCAGACCAGCTCCTCGTCGGCCGAGAAGGACTGGGCCACTGCGCCGTAGATCTCCTCCTTGGCCTCGTCGGCGATGGGGTAGGAGTCGATGGCGATGCTCTTGAGGGTGTTGACCTCGTCGCGGGTAATGCAGGAGTCGGGATCGCTGCGCTCCATCCGGGCGCTGGCGATTTCCTGGCGGACGTCGTAACGGGGCAGGCCCACGACCACCTGCAGGATCTTGATGTTCAGTTCTTCTTCCGCCTCCTGGATGGCGGCGCGAAGGGGTACGGCTGCGCGCTTCGGGTTGAAGACGTAGCTGTTGCGGATCCCGTCGGACGGGGTCTCCTTGTAGTAGATGACCTGGATGTCATCTCCCTCGATCTTGGCCACGCTCAGGGCAATCTTGGAGGAGCCAAGGTCGGCTGCTGCTATGTATCTTTCTGCCTGCATATGATTTGTTGATTGTATTTCACGTTGACGGTCTTGTACCAGCCTTCGGGCTTGGTGGGGGCGATGACGCCGAAGTAGCGGTCGATCCGCTGGAGCTTGTCGGACAGGGCGTCGGGCTGGCCGATGATGAAACGTTCGGAGTGGCCTTCGAGCGTGATGACGAGGTCTCCGCCCGGGCGGACCTGGATGCGCGTGATGTGGCGCGGCCAGCCGTGGGCGCCGGTCAGCAGGCGCTCCATCTCCAGCATTCCGGCGACCCAGGCGCGTTCGCGCGGATCTTCGGCGAAGCCCTTGAAGCCGTCGGGGATGTCCACGGGGATGGAGCCTTCCACCACGGGCACGGGGGCGTCGTAGGACGGGTGCAGCGGGAAGATGTAGCCGTCGGCGTCGACGTAGAACCCTTTAGCGCCGTCCTGGAAACGCAGCACGGGCGCACGCTGGGCGAGCTGGACGTGCAGCACGCCGTCGTCGGTGGTCCAGGCTTCGCAGTTGATGATGGCGCTGTGGGTCTCGAGCAGGTCCTCGATCCGGGCGAGCCCGACACTGTCGAGCCGCTCCCCGATGCAGGGGCCGTAACGGCTGTCAAGATATTCCCGGACGTCCTGTTCGCTGACGAAGCGCAGGCTGTCGGCGAAGCTGACCTCCACCTGTCCGCAGACGGCGGCGCGCTCGACTTCCCGCACGTTGCGGTACAGCAGGGCGATGCCGGTGCAGAGCAGCGCGGCGGCGATGCCGGCGAGGGAATATTTGACGGCGGCGTGCATCGGCTAGCGGCGTTCTTTGAGCATATCGGTAATCGGGACGATGAAGCGGTCGACATCGCCCGCACCCAGGGTGACGAGCACGTCGAGCGGCTCCTTCTTCAGGTAATCCATCAGCTCGCTGCGCCTGAGGAGCACCTTCTCGGGCGCGGTGACGTCGCGGAAGATGATCTCCGAGGTCACGCCGGGGATGGGCTCCTCGCGGGCGGGGTAGATGTCCAGCAGGATGAGCTTGTCCAGCGCGCTGAGCGCGCTGGCGAACCCGGGCGCGAAATCGCGCGTGCGGGTATAGAGGTGGGGCTGGAAGACGCCGGTGATGCGCCGGCCCGGGAAGACCTGCCGGATGGAGGAAATGGCGCTTTCCAGCTCGGCCGGATGGTGCGCGTAGTCGTCGAGGTAGGTGAGCGTGGGGGTGTTCAGGTGCACGTCCAGGCGGCGCCGCACGCCCTCGAAACTGCCGATGGCGCGGCGGACTTTCTGGGCGTCCAGCCCGCAGCACAGGCAGATGGCGGCCGCGGCGATGCTGTTCTCGACGTTGACCCAGCCCAGTGCGCCCACGCGGATGTCGCTGAGCACGCCCCCCGGGTAGACGAGGTCGTAGGTGTAGTGGCCCGTGGCGTCGAGCCGGAGGTTGCTGCTGTGGAAGTCGGCGCGCGGCTCGTTGAAATGGTAGCTGAATATCTTGGCGGAGACGTCCTCGGGCCGGATGGGCAGGCCGTATTTGAGGATGATGGTCTCGCTGACCTGCGAGGCGAAGATGCGGAAGGCCTCCTGCACGTGGGCGAGGTCGCCGTAGATGTCGAGGTGGTCGGCGTCCATCGCCGTGATGGCGGCGATCGAGGGATGCAGCTGGTGGAAGGAACGGTCGAATTCGTCGGCCTCCACGACCACGGTCTGGCCGTGGCTGACGAGCAGGTTGGTGCCGTAGTTCTTGGAGATGCCGCCCAGGAAGGCCGAGCAGCCATAGCCGCTCTCCGTGAGGATGTGGGCGACCAGGGTGGAGGTGGTGGTCTTGCCGTGCGTGCCCGCGACGGCGAGGCACCGCTGGCCGGCGGTGATCTCGCCGAGCATCTTCGAGCGCTTGATCACGCGGTAGCCTTTCTCCCGGGCGAAGGACAGCTCGCCGAAGTCGTCGGGGACGGCGGGGGTGTAGACGACCAGCGTGTCGGTGACCGAAGCCGGGATGCAGCCCGGGTCGTCCTCATAGTGGACGGCGATGCCTTCGGCCTCCAGCGCGTGCGTGAGCTCGGACGGGGTGCGGTCGTAACCGGCCACGTTGCAGCCCTTGAACTTGTAGTAGCGGGCGATGGCGCTCATCCCGATCCCGCCGATTCCGATGAAATAGACGTTCTTGTATCTCATACCAGTTTATATACTTCGTCGACAATGGTCTGTGCGGCATCCAGGCGGGCGAGCGGGGCGACGTTGCGCTCCAGGGTGCGGATGCGGGCTTCGTCGTGCAGCAGCGCGATGGCCGTGGGCAGGAGCTGCTCCACCGCATCGGCGTCGCGCACGATCAGGGCGGCGTCCTTGCGGACGAGCGCCATCGCGTTGTGCGTCTGGTGATCCTCCGCCACGTTGGGCGAGGGCACGAAGACGGCGGCCTTCTGTGCGGCGCAGATCTCGGAGACCGAGGAGGCGCCGGCACGGCTGACGATCACGTCCGCGCAGGCGTAGGCGAGGTCCATCCGCCCGATGAAATCGGTGTAGTGGACCAGGGGCAGGTCGCGCCCCTGCATAAACTCGTCGATGCCCTGCTTATAATAGCGGCCGCACTGCCAGAGCACTTCCACGCCCTTGCCGCCGAGGCAGTCCGCTTCGATCCAGGCGCGCATCGCACGGTTCAGCGTGCCGGCGCCGAGGCTTCCGCCTACGATGAAGAGGTGCTTCTTCTCCGGATCCAGGCCGTAGAAGCTGATGCCTTCGGCGCGGTCTTCGGCCGTGTAGGCGTGGATCTCGGGCCGGATCGGGTTGCCGCTGAAGACGATCTTGTCGGCGGGGAAGAATTTCTCCATCCCGTCGTAGGCCACGCAGATGCTGCCCACGCGGCGGCCGAGTATCTTGTTGGTCAGTCCGGCGAAACCGTTCTGCTCCTGGATCAGGGTGGGGATGCGCTTGCGGGTGGCCTGCCAGAGCAGCGGGGCGCTGGCGTAGCCGCCCACGCCGATGGCGATGTCGGGCTTGAATTCGTCGAGCACTTCGCCGGCCTTGCGCAGGCTCTTGAGGACCTTGCCCGGGACCCGGAGGTCGTTCTTGATGTTCTCCCAGTTGAGCTGGCGCTGGAGTCCGGCCATCGGCAGGCCGACGATCTCGTAGCCTGCCGCGGGGACTTTCTCCATCTCCATCTTGCCCTCGGCGCCGACGAAGAGGATCTCGGTGTCGGGGTTGACCTCCCGGAGCTTGCCGGCGATCGAGATGGCCGGGAAGATGTGGCCGCCGGTCCCGCCGCCGCTGATGATCACGCGCAGTTTCTTATAATTCATTGTTTTCGTCTGTGTTTTCAGGGTTCAACTGTCCGGACTCGAAGGCTTCCAGCTCCTCGAGACGGTCTTCGACGGCGCTCTCGTGCATTTCCACGAGCGGGGCGGCCATCCGGGTCTCCTTGTCGATGCGCCGCGTGGCGATGCGGCTGAACGACAGGATGATGCCGAAGGCGATGCTGAAGCAGAGGAAGGCGCTGTTGCCGTGGCTGATCAGCGGGAGGGTCTGGCCGGTCATCGGGCCGATGTCCGCGTTGACGAACATATGCAGAAAGGCCTGTCCGGTGATGAGCAGGCACAGTCCCGCCACGGTCAGCTTGGCATAGTGGTCAGTGCCGCAGTTGCGGGCGATGATGGAGCCGCGCGCCAGCAGCGACACATACAGGAAGATGACGAAGATGCCGCCCAGCAGGCCGTATTCTTCGATGATGAAGCTGTACATGAAGTCCTCGGACATATCCGGGACCACGTAGCGCTGGGTGCTCTGGCCGGGGCCCTTGCCCAGCAGGCCGCCCTGCTTGACAGCGATCTTGGCGCTGTAGGGCTGCCGGATGGCGTCGATGGCTTCCTGGTAGGCCAGGCTCCCGCGGGGATTGTCGATGACCTGCTGCTCCCAGTGATCCTCCTCGAAGACGCGGGCGATGCCGGTGCCGATGCGGGAGAACCAGGGATGGTCGCTGTGCTTCGTGGCGCTGTAGAGCCCGAAGCAGAGGCCCAGGATGAGGACGGCGGCCAGGGCGAGGAAGGTCATGTCCCGCAGGTTCCCGCCGCCCAGCAGGATCATCACGAACATCAGCAGGCCGATGATCAGGGCGCTGGAGTTCGACCCCGGGATGATCATCACGAAGATGATCAGGAAGGGGGCGTACAGGTAGATGATCTTCTTCCAGATCTCGCGCTCGGGGCCGCGGAGCTGCCCGCGCTTCAAGGCGTCCATCGCCCAGGCGAGGTAGAGGACCATCGACACCTTGACGACCTCGAAGACGTGCACCTGGAAGCCGCCGATGGACAGGATACGGTAGGCGTTGTTGATGTTGAGGGCCTTGAGGAAGGGCAGGTTGACGTGCGCGTCCAGCAGGCCCAGCAGCACCAGGGAAAGCAGGAAGCCCCACTGGCTGCACCAGCGGAAGAACTTGATGTTCTTGATGTTGTAGAGGACGATGATGACGCCCAGGCCGGCCAGCACCACGAAGAACTGATTGCGGACGAGGTCCAGGCGGGTCATCCCGTCGCGCAGCAGGCGCGAAGAAGACGAGAACATGCAGACGATGGAGAAAAGGACCAGCAGGAGCACGATGATCCATACCACCTTGTCGCCCTCGAAGTGGTCTGCGAATGTCCAGAAGGAGTATTTTTTCTTCTTCGCGTCAGCCATGGTATCTTACAGGTGGCGGACCGCCTCCTTGAACTGGCGGCCGCGGTCTTCGTAATTCTTGAACAGGTCGAAACTTGCGCAGCAGGGGCTGAGCAGCACCACGTCGCCCGGACTGGCGAGGGCGGCGCCGGCGCGCACGGCCTCCTCGGCGGAGCGGGTGTCCACGATCTTGTCCTCGCCGACGATGCCTTCGAAGGCGGCGTGGATCTTGGCATTGTCCACGCCCAGGCAGACGATCGCCTTGACGCGCTTGCGCACGAGGTCGTTCAGGACGCTGTAGTCGTTGCCCTTGTCGGTGCCGCCGACGATCCAGACGACCGGCCGGGTCTGGCACTCGAGCGCGTACCAGGCGGAATCGACGTTGGTGGCCTTGGAGTCGTTGATGAACAGGACGTCCCGGATGCTGAGCACGGGCTCGAGCCGGTGCTCGATGGGGGCGAAAGATTTCAGGCTGCTGCGGATGACCTCGTCGCTGATGCCGGTGGCCTTGGCGGCGAGGGCGGCGGCCATCGAGTTGTAGACGTTGTGCCTGCCGCCGAGGGAGAGTTCCTGCAGGAAGATCTCCGTCTCGTCCTGCTCATAGCGGACGACGATGCGGTCGTCGCGCAGGAAGGCGCCCTGCGGAACCTCCTTCTCCTGGGAGAAGGGGAGCATCTTGGCCTTGACCACGATCTCGCTCAGCTGGCGTATCGTGATGGCGTCGTCGGAGTCGAAGATGAAGCAGTCTTCGGGCCGCAGGTTGCGCGTGATGCGGAACTTGGCGCGGGCGTAGTTCTCCAGCTTGTGGTCGTAGCGGTCGAGGTGGTCCGGGGTGATGTTGGTGATGATGGCGATGTCCGGCCGGAAATCGTAGGCGTCGTCCAGCTGGAAACTGCTGATTTCCAGCACGTAATAGTCGTGCTTTTCGGTCGCGACCTGCAGGGCGTAGCTCTTGCCGATGTTGCCTCCGAGGCCGGCGTCCAGGCCGGCTTCGCGCAGCAGGTGGTAGATGAGCGAGGTCGTGGTGGTCTTGCCGTTGGACCCCGTCACGCAGATTTTCTTCGCGCTGTCGTAGCGCGCCGCGAATTCGATTTCGGATATGATGTGCGTCCCCTGTTCGCGCAGGGCGCGGACCATCGGCGCCGTGCCGGGGATGCCGGGGCTCTTGACCACCTCGTCGGCGTTCAGGACCTTCTCCGGGGTGTGGCCGCCCTGCTCGAAGGGGATGTCCCACTGCTGCAGGGTGGCGAGGTATTCGTCCTTGATCTTCCCGTTGTCGGACAGGAAGACGTCGAATCCCTTGACTTTGGCGAGCACCGCGGCTCCCACGCCGCTTTCCGCTCCGCCCAATACTACGATTCTTGCCATTTCTCTTCTATCTGATCTTCAATAATGCCAATGTGCTGACCGCCAGGATGATCCCGATGATCCAGAAGCGGGTCACGATCCGGGGCTCCGGGATGCCCTGCTTCTGATAATGGTGGTGGAGGGGCGCCATCAGGAAGACGCGCCGGCCTTCGCCGTATTTCTTTTTCGTGTACTTGAAATATCTGCGCTGGATGATCACCGACAGGCTCTCCATCAGGAAGATGCCGCACAGGATGGGCAGCAGGAGCTCCTTGCGGACGAGCACGGCGCTCACGCCGATCACCCCGCCGATGGTCAGGCTTCCCGTGTCGCCCATAAAGACCTGGGCCGGGAAGGTGTTGTACCACAGGAATCCCAGCAGCGCGCCCACGAAGGCGGCCATATAGATGGCCACTTCGCCGGCGCCGGGGATGTACATGATGTTGAGGTATTTGGCATCGAGCGCATCGCCGCTCAGCCAGGCGATCACGCCGAGGGCCACGCCCACGATGGCGGAGGTGCCGGCCGCCAGGCCGTCCATCCCGTCGGTGAGGTTGGTGCCGTTGGAGCAGGCCAGGATCACGAGGATGATCATTACCATATAGATGCCCCAGGAGCAGTAGACGCCCAGCTGCCCGCGGAAGGGAGAGAGCCAGGAGTAGTCGAATTCGTGGGCCTTGACGAAGGGGATCGTGGTCACGAGCCGGTCCGTGGGGATGGCCGGGCTCACGCACACGGTCAGGGCGATGGCCAGGCCGAGGCCGAACTGGAGGATGAGCTTGCCGCGCTCGCTCATCCCTTCTTTGTTGTGCTTGAACACCTTGATGTAGTCGTCGGCGAAGCCGATGGCCCCGCACCAGAGCGTGGTGCCGATCAGCAGCAGGGTGTAGATGCTGTCCAGCCGGCAGACGAGCAGGGCGCTGCCCAGCACGGCCGCGATGATGATCAGGCCGCCCATCGTGGGCGTGCCCTTCTTCTGCATCTGGCCCTCGAGGCCGAGGTCGCGGATGTCCTCGCCGATCTGCAGGCGCTGCAGCAGGCGGATGATGCGTTTGCCGGCGAAGAAGGCGATCAGCATGCTGATCACGGCCGCGAGCATGGCGCGGAAGGAGAGATAGCCGAACAGACCGGCGCCCGGAAAGTCGACGCCGAGGCTCACGAGCCAGTCTACGAGGTGGTTCAGCATGATTCGAGGGATTTAAAGGTTTCCAGTACGATTTCGCGTTCGTCGAAGGGGTGCTTGACCTTCCCGAGGATCTGGTAGGTCTCGTGTCCCTTGCCGGCCAGCAGGACCGTGGCGCCCTTGGGGGCGAGCAGCAGGGCCGTGCGGATGGCTTCGCGCCGGTCGGCGATGCAGACCGTGCGGGCGAGGGCCTGCGGGTCCATCCCGCGGCGGATGTCTTC
>JAFZBH010000079.1 GCA_017561865.1 Bacteroidales bacterium
CCTCCGTGCGCGCCTTCGCCGAAGGGCTTGGAGATGAGAGGGTCGCGGCCCTGCTGAACAACGCCGGGACCATCAGCCGCCACTACTGCCTGACCCCCGACGGGCTGGAGCGCACGTTTTGCGTCAATTATTTCGCACCCTTCCTGCTGACAGGTCTGCTGCTGCCGCGGATGGAAGCGGACGCGCACGTGGTCAACATGGTCTCGCTGTCGTGCCGCTATGTAAAGGTGACGGAAGCCTTGCTGAACCCTGCAGAAAAGGACTTTTCGCAGCTGGGCACCTATGCCCGCTCGAAACTTGCGCTGCTTCATTTCTCGCAGGAGCTCGCCCGGCGGTACCCGGACCTGCACGTCAACCTTGCCGACCCGGGCATCGTCGATTCCGGGATCATCTCGCTCGGCCGCTGGTTCGATCCGCTGACGGACGTCATCTTCCGCCCGCTGATCAAGTCGCCCGAGAAGGGGGCCATCCCGCCGCTCGGGGCGCTTTTCTCGCCGGAGCGGAACCGCTATTTCGTCGGCAAAGGCTCCCGCGCCATCCCGGAGCGTTACCGCGATCCGGATCTGGAGCGGCGTCTGTGGGAGGTGACGGAAAGCCTGCTATAAAACATTTTTCGTATATTTGCACCCATTATGGCAGAATATAGCGAACAAGAACAGATTCGCCGCGACTCGCTGGCGAAACTCAGGGAACTGGGGATCGAACCGTACCCGGCAGCGGAGTATCCCGTGAACGCCACGGCAGCCCGGATTCTCTCGGAATATGACCCCGAAAAGGGCAACCTGCAGGACGTCTGCATCGCCGGCCGCCTGATGAGCCGCCGCATCATGGGCGCCGCCTCCTTCGGCGAGCTCCAGGACGAGACCGGCCGCATCCAGATCTACGTCAAACGCGACGAGATCTGCCCGGGCGAGGACAAGACGATGTACAATACGGTCTGGAAGAAGCTCCTGGACATCGGCGACATCGTGGGCATCAAGGGCTTCGCCTTCATCACCCAGACGGGGCAGCTGAGCGTGCACGCCAAGGAACTGACCCTGCTGAGCAAGTCGCTCCGCGTCCTTCCGATCGTCAAGGAACAGGACGGACAGGTGTTCGACGCCTTCACGGATCCGGAGCTCCGCTACCGCCAGCGCTATGTGGACCTGATCGTCAATCCGCAGGTCCGCGAGACCTTCGTCAAGCGGGCGAAGATCATTTCGACGATGCGCGAGTATTTCAACGCGGCGGGCTGCCTCGAGGTCGAGACGCCCATCCTGCAGGGTATCCCGGGCGGCGCCACGGCGCGGCCTTTCATCACGCACCACAATGCCCTGGACATCCCCCTGTACCTGCGCATCGCCAACGAGCTCTATCTCAAGCGCCTCATCGTGGGCGGCTACAGCGGGGTGTATGAGTTCGCGAAGGATTTCCGCAACGAGGGAATGGACAAGACGCACAATCCGGAGTTCACCTGTATGGAGATCTACGTGGCCTACAAGGACTACAACTGGATGATGAAGTTCGTGGAGACGATGCTCGCGAAGGTGTCGACGGCCGTCAACGGCACCACGAAGGTGACGATCGGGGAGAATGAGGTGGATTTCGGCGGGACGTACCGCCGCCTTCCCATCCTCGAGGCCATCCGGGAGTATGCCGGGGTGGACGTGAAGGGGATGTCGGAGGACGAGCTGCGCGCGACCTGCAAGCAGCTCAATGTGGACATCGAGCCTTCGATGGGCAAGGGCAAGCTGATCGACGCGATCTTCGGGGCCTTCTGCGAGGAGAAGCTCGTGCAGCCGACTTTCATCATCGATTATCCCGTGGAGATGTCGCCGCTGACCAAGCGTCACCGCACGGATCCGACGCTGACCGAGCGTTTCGAGCTGTTCGTGTGCGGCAAGGAGCTGGCGAACGCGTATTCCGAGCTGAACGATCCGATCGACCAGCTGGAGCGTTTCGAGGAGCAGGCCGCGCTGAAGAGCAAGGGGGACGACGAGGCGATGTATATCGACATGGATTTCGTCCGCGCGCTGGAGTACGGCATGCCGCCGACTTCCGGGCTGGGGATGGGAATCGACCGCCTGACGATGTTCATGACGGGGCAGACGACCATCCAGGACGTGCTCTTCTTCCCGCAGATGCGGCCGGAGAAGGTGCTCAAGAAAGAGAATAAGGAACAGGCGGAGTAATGGCCGAAGTCATCACGTCGCCTTCGAATCCGAAGATCAAACGGCTCCTCGCGCTGCAGCAGAAATCGTCTGCGCGGCGCGAGGCCGGTCTTTTTGTCGTCGAAGGCCAGCGTGAACTGCAGCATTGCATCGACGCGGGGTTTGAAATCGACTCGGTATTCGTCTGCGCTTCGCTTGCGGTCCCCCCTCTTACGATGCCGAGGGTGGCACGGTTTCCCGGGGCAGTTGCCACCCCGACGTCGCCGGAAGCCGTTAGACCGCAAATTGACAAATTAGCCGTAAACATACCGCGCAGCAAAGCGGGAAACGACATTAAAGTATTTGAAGTCAGCGAACTGGTGTATGCCAAAATCGCGATGCGGGAGAGTACCGAAGGGGTGATTGCAGAGGTACGGACGAAGGAGAAGAGGCTGGAGGAGCTGGACCTGCCGGAGAGGCCGCTGGTGGTGGTGTTGGAAAGCGTCGAGAAGCCGGGGAACCTGGGAGCGGTGCTGCGCAGCGCCGATGCCGCCGGAGTGGACGCGGTGCTGTTCTGCGATCCACTGACGGACTTGTGGAATCCGAACCTGATCCGCGCTTCGCTCGGCGCCGTGTTCACGGTGCCCTGTGTCGCGTGCACTTCGGCCGAGGCGATCGCCTTCCTGAAGGCGCGCGGCATCCGCATCCTGACGGCACAGCTGCAGGATTCGTCCCTCTATTACGACTGCGACATGACCGCCGGGACCGCCCTCGTGATGGGCACCGAGTCCACCGGACTCACGCCGGCCTGGCGCGAGGCGGCCGATGCGCACATCCGCATCCCGATGCTGGGGCGGCTGGACTCGCTCAACGTGTCCGTCTCCGCCGCCATCCTGCTTTTTGAAGCCGTCAGGCAGCGCCGCAATGGATAGGTTCGGACTCATCGGGCACCCCATCGCGCATTCGCAAAGCCCCGCGCTGTTCGCCGCCGCGTACGGCGGGAAGTATCCTTATGACCTCATTGAAACACCGGACTTTGAGCAGGCTTGGAGGCGTTTTCTCGCGGGCTACAGAGCCATCAACGTGACGGCCCCTTTCAAGGGCGACGCCTTTGCGCGGGTGGACTGGAAAAGCCCCGAGTGCGAACGGGTCGGCGCGACCAACCTGGTGGTGAAGACCCCCGAGGGGACGAAGGCCTACAATTCCGATTACCGGGGGGTGAAAGCCCTGCTGGAGCCGCTCGGCTGCCGCACCGCGGCCGTGATCGGCTTCGGCGGAGCCGGCAAAGCCGCCCTTGCCGCGGCCGAGGATCTCGGCCTTGATACCCGCCTCTGGCGCCACTCCGAGATCGCCGGCGGCGTGCAGGCGGACGTAATCATCTATACCCTGCCGCGTGCCGTCGAAGGCGTCGAGCGCCTGGACTGCGCCCATCTGCTGGAGGCCAATTACAAGGACCCCTGCCTGGCCGGCCGGCCGGGCTATATCCCCGGCTCAGCCTGGCTGCTCGCGCAGGCCGTCACCGGGTACGCCCTGATGACGGGCGAGGAGCCGGACCCCGGTCCGATGAAGAAAGTTTTTGGCTTATTGTAAGAGCCTCACGATCTCCCCAGCCACTTCGGCGGGGGTTTTTTCGTCGGTGTCGACGACGAAGGGGGCCTGCGCGTAGAGCGGCTCCCGGCGGGCGTAGAGCGCGTCCGCATCCGCGAAAAGGGGCCGGGAGGCGTCGGCCTCGCCCAGGCGCTGCCGTATCGTCTCCAGGCGGGTGCGCAGCCATACGCAGCTCGTCCGGGAAAAGATGAGTTCGCGCGCTTCAGGCCGGGTCAGCGCACCGCCGCCGAGCGAGAGCACGGTCGACCCTTCCTCCGCATCCGCCGCATCCAGCACAGAGCGCAGCGATTCCAGCTCGACGGCACGGAAGGCATCCTCCCCTTCGCGGAAGATTTCCGGGATCGAACGGCCGTCGCGCGAGACGATTTCTTCATCCAGATCCACGAAACGGGCCCCGAGGCGCTCCGCGAGCGCCCGGCCCGTGCTGGTCTTGCCGCAGCCCATGAATCCGGTGAGACAGATCGTCATTTTTTGCGAAGATTGACGGACAAAGATACACGCATTTCGGCAAAAAATCCCTATCTTGTGAAACTAAATTTTTACTCATTATGTCACTGAACAAAGTCATGTTGATCGGTAACGTTGGCAGAGATCCCGAAGTACGTTACCTCGAAGGAAACAATCCCGGCGCCCAAGGCCGGAAAGTCGCAACATTCACCCTGGCCACCTCCGAGCGCTTCCGCGACCGCAGCGGAGAGACCCGCGAGAACACGGAGTGGCACAACATCGTCGCCTGGGGCCAGCCCGCCGACGTGTGCGAAAGATTCGTGCGAAAAGGCACCCAGCTGTACATCGAGGGGCGCCTGCGCACCCGCAAGTATACGGACCGCCAGGGGATGGAGAAGTACACCACCGAAATCAACGTCGATACCCTGCAGCTGCTGGGCCGCCGCGACGGCGGTGACGGCGCCTACCCCGCCGACCCGGGTGCCGGCAGCTACCCGCGCCAGGGCAGCTA
>JAFZBH010000080.1 GCA_017561865.1 Bacteroidales bacterium
ACACCGTCAATGGTGATGTTCTCCTTGCTGGTGGCGCAGGAGCGGGTGATGAACACGTCCTCGTTTGACATATCCTTGAAAGCTACAAGACGGTAGGTTTCGGGATGGATTCCTTTTTTCATTACACTAGTGTTTTTGAATCGAGGCGCAAAGATAAGAATAAATTTCGTATTTTTGCAAGCTATGTCATTGATAAAATCCATTTCCGGCATCCGCGGCACGATCGGCGGTGCCCCCGGCGAGGCCCTGACGCCCGTCGATATCGTCAAATTCACTTATGCATACTGTGCCTGCCTGAAGGAGCGCAAGAGCGTTCCCGAGAACGGCTCCCGTTATAAGGTCGTCGTCGGGCGCGACGCGCGCCTGAGCGGCGAGATGGTCGAGCAGCTCGTCTGCGGGACCCTGGTCGCCTGCGGCGTGGACGTGGTCAAGTGCGGTTTCGCCTCCACGCCGACCACCGAGCTGGCCGTGGGTTTCGCCCGCGCGGACGGCGGTATCATCCTGACCGCCAGCCACAACCCCCGCCAGTGGAACGCCCTCAAGCTCCTCAACGAACACGGCGAGTTCCTGACGGCGGCCGAAGGCCAGGCCATCCTGGACCTGGCGGAGAGCGGGGTTTTCGATTTCGCCCCGGTGGACGGACTGGGCAGCATCGAGGAGCACGACTTCACCGACGAGCACATCGACGCCGTGCTGGCGCTGGAGGCGGTGGATGCCGAGGCAGTACGCAAGGCCGGCTTCAAGGTGGTGCTCGACGCCATCAATTCCGTGGGCGGCATCATCATGCCGCGCCTGCTGGATCGTCTCGGCGTGGAGTGCATCACCCTGAACGGCGATCCCACGGGCGATTTCGCCCACAATCCCGAACCCCTGCCGAAGAACCTCGTGCAGCTGAGCGAGACCGTGGTCCGGGAGCGGGCCGACCTGGGCATCAGCGTCGATCCCGACGTGGACCGGCTCGCATTCATCTGTGAGAACGGCGAGCCTTTCGTGGAGGAATACACGCTCGTCGCCGTGGCCGACTACCTGCTCGGGCTGGCCGAGAAGGCCGGCGTGATGCCGCGCAACACCGTTTCCAACCTCAGTTCGAGCCGTGCGCTGCGCGATGTCACCGAAGCCCACGGCGGCACTTATTACGCCGCGGCGGTGGGCGAAGTCAACGTCACGACCAAGATGCACGAGGTCGGCGCGCTGATCGGCGGCGAAGGCAACGGCGGCGTCATCTACCCGGCGAGCCACTGCGGGCGCGACGCGATGGTGGGCGTGGCGCTGTTCCTGAGCCACCTGGCCCATATGGGCCTGAGCGTCAGCGCCTACAAGGCCACCCTGCCGCCCTATTTCATCGCCAAGAACCGCATCGACCTGAGCGACAAGGCGCTTATCGACCGCATCCTGGACGCGATGAAGGAGCATTTCAAGAACGAGAAGGTGAACACCGTCGACGGGGTCAAGATCGACTTCGAGGCCCGCAGGCAGTGGGTCCATCTGCGAAAGTCCAACACCGAGCCCATCATCCGCATCTATTCCGAAGCGCAGACCGAAGAAGCGGCGCAGCGCCTCGGCGAAGAGGTGATCGCGCTCGCCCGGAGCATCATCGGAGAATAGGGCCATGTTTTCCTTCCGCACCACCCCGATAGAGGAGCAGCTCGACCGGAGCCTGCGCGAAGGGCGGGTCGCCTGTTTCTGCACGCAGAACTGCTGGGACCCGCACCGCGGGCGCTACCTGTACGACATTTTCCGCGAACGCGGCAACCTCGTGCACGTCTTCTCCCCGCGCGACACCGAGCTCACGCCGGACACCAACCACATCGATTTCGACGCAGACCAGCTGGAAGGGTTGGACGCCGTGGTCGTGGAGATCCAGGACGTCGGCACGCGCTATTTCAACTACACCCGCGACGTGATGCGCCTGCTGTCGATGTGCGCCCGCAGCGCGGAGAGTCCTTCGGTGTTCGTCGTGGACCACATCAACCCGGCCGGCCGCGTGGTCGAGGGGACGATGCCCGCCGTGGAGTCCGACATCTGGACGCCGAAGGTGGCTCACCGGCACGGCCTTACACTGGGTGAACTCTGCCACCTGTGGTGCAACGAAATCGGCGCCAGGTTCCCCCTGCACATCATTTCCGCGCTGGTCTCCGACGTCGGCAAGGACCTGCTGCCCTGGACCATCGCACCGGCTTCCGACATCCCGGGGATGTTCACCTGCGAGATGTATCCCGGCGGCGGCCTGTGGAACAATACCTCCATCACCCCCGCCATCGGCACGGCCCGGCCCTACGAGTATTTCGGGGCCCCGTTCATCAAGAGCGGCGACGTGCGTTTCCTGCCCACGCCCCCCGGCGTAATGATGCGCCCCTGCTCCTTCACCCCGGCGGCCGGCCGCTATCAAGGGGAGAAGTGCTACGGCTACCAGATCATGCTCCAGCCGGGCGCACAGTACCATTCACTGCTGCACACCCTCCAGCTGATGCGCTTCCTGTCCGGGCGCTACTCGCAGTTCGAGATGTTCGATTCGCTCTTCGTCAAGCTCGCCGATCCGGTGATCGAGGAGTACCTGCGCGGGCGCCTGACCTTCGACGTCGTGCAGGAGCACGTCAAGGTCGAGGAGCAGAAATGGATACGTAAGGCCAAGCGTTTCATCCTCTACGACGACGCGCCTTACCGGATGAAATAATTTTTCCGCAACTCGGGCGGAAAAATTTGGGGAATTCAAAAAAATGCGTACCTTTGCACTCCCAACCGGTGGGTTCGTATAACGGTTAGTACTCGAGATTCTCAATCTCGCAATAGGAGTTCGATTCTCCTACCCACTACCAGAATCCCGGACAGAAGTGCCCGGGATTTGTTTTTTATCCGGCGTTTTCGTATTTTTGGGGTACTAATCACAAACCATATGAAACGTTTCCTCGCATTTCTTTTCTGTCTGACGACGGTTCTGCTTGTCGGATGTAAAAAAGAGCCTTACCTGTCAGTCAATCCCGACAGCCTCTCCTTCCCGGAGGAAGGCGGCTCAAAGACGGTCGTGATTTCCGCGAATTATCCCTGGACGGCCAGCACGAAGGGCACCGGCTTTACCGTTTCGCCCACCAGGGGCGAGGGTGACGCCACCGTGACGATTACCGCCTTGGCGGCGAGCTCCCCCGACGAAGAGACAGGCAGCTTGAGCATTTGCAGCGAAGGCCTGGTCGCCAGCGTCAAACTGACCCAGGAGTCCAGGACGACGGTCTTGGTCGGCAGCGTTGCGACGGTCCCCGCCGAGGGCGGCGTCATCACGGTGGACGTCCAGTACAACACGGACTTTGACGTGGAAGTGGAGTCTTCGGCGAGATCCTGGCTCACTTTCAATGGCACGAAGGCCCTGTCGAGCGGGAAACTCGAATTTACGGTAGCTCCCAATGAGACGACGGACGACCGCAACGGAACGGTGACGGTCAAGGACAGGAGCGGCAAGGCTTCGCCCGTGACATTTACCGTCAGACAGAATAAAGTCTCGATGGCCATGGTTTCCCGGCGTGTGCTGACGGATCTCTACAACGCCCTGGGCGGCTCTCATTGGAAGGTGCAGGGCAACTGGGCGACCGATGCAGAACTGTCGAAATGGGAAGGCGTTACCTTTAATAATGACATCGGTGGGGTGACAGAAGTGATTATCAACGATTTCGGCCTTAAGGGCGAGATCCCTCAGAGTATCGGAGACCTGACCTGTCTGAAGACTTTCCGTATCGAGAACGAACCTGGCGTGACCGGGACCCTGCCGGCATCTTTCGGCAATCTGGTCAATCTCGAGTCGCTGAGTCTTGACGGGACTTCCATGACTTCCCTTCCGGACATTTTCTCGAAAATGACGAAACTGAGGTGGGTATTCGTCAACAACAATGTGAAGATGACGGGTCCCATACCTGCCAGCCTAGGGGCGCCCGACGAGATGTCCACGCTCAGTCTTATCGGTAATCATTTCACCGGAACGGTTCCTGATTCCTGGGCAAAGCACTGCAAGATCCTGAACGTGGCAGGCAATTACCTGTCGGGCACCATACCTCCTTCCTTCCTGACGGGGGACGATGTGGCCATAAAACTGCAGGGCACGGGCCTGCTTCTCCAGGAAGGCGATGGCTTTGACATCTCCGGCATCGAGATCCCCGGTTACTGGCCGGAAGGGGATATCCAGGACATCATATCGGGGAAGACATTCAATTTCCCCGAGGTGGTCTCCAAGAACAAATATACCGTCTTCCTGGATTGGGCGCCGTGGTGTCCGTTCTCCAAGGTGCTGCTTCCCCAACTGCTGAATTATTACAAGAAATACCATAAGGACGGGCTGGAGATCATTGCGTCCGTGATGATCAACGAGGATGGTACGTTCTGGGACGATCTCGAAACCCAGAAAAACGCTGTCAAAGCGGGCGGATATGACCAGTGGATCAATTTCTTCTTCGGTCCCTATGTCTGGGAGATGGGTTTCCCGGCAACTACGCCTCAGGCTGAGATCTATGACCGTAACGGAAATACGGTTTTCAGCAGTTTCTTCAAATATCCGGATCCTGTCCGGAAGCGTTTCGGCCAGGAAGGTGCTTCCGTTTCGCTGATCCCCTTCCTGGAGACTCTGTTCGGGCCTGCGAATACTCAGGATAATTATGTTTCTTCCGATTATTCGAAGGATGGAGAGGTGCTGACGCTCCAGAAGGCCACCGTCGGCAAGGGCGTCAATGTCGTCTTTATGGGAGACGGTTATTCCGACAGGCATATGGGTGCGGGCGGTCTGTATGAGACCGTGATGAAACAGGCGATGGAGGAGTTCTTCGCCATCGAACCGTACAAGTCCTTCCGCAACCGTTTCAACGTGTATGCGGTGAAGGTCGTCTCGAAAAACGAATGGATCGGGAACGGGTATACGACTGCGCTGGGATCGTCCTTCGGCAGCGGATCGGAGGTGTACGGTGACGATGACAAGTGCTATGCGTATGCGCTGAAAGTGCCGGGGATCTCGGATCGCAACAATCTGCTGGTCAACGTCCTGATCAATACCACCCGTCACGCCGGCCTGGCGGTGATGAGCGTTTCGACGCAGTCCGGCCTGGCCCGGATATCATCTTATGGCAATGAGCCCGCGTCTTTCGGTCCCACCCTGCGGCACGAGTCCGGAGGTCACGGCTTCGCGTTCCTGGATGACGAATACATCGCCCAGCAGGGCGCTGCCAGCCAGAGCCATATCAATGACCGTACGGACAAGTACACGAAATACGGCTGGTTCGCGAACGTGGACTTTACCAGCGACGCGAAAAAAGTCAAGTGGAGCGCCTTCCTGTCGGACGACCGCTACAAGAATGAAGTTGGTGTCTTCGAGGGGGCCTATTACGGCACGGGAGCCTGGCGCCCGTCCGCGAACAGCATGATGAAGGAGAATGTGGAGTACTTCAACGCTCCTTCCCGTTGGGCGATTTATCAGCGGATTATGAAACTGAGCGGCGAAGAGGCCAGCTTTGCGAAGTTCCTCGAGTACGACGCGGTGAACCGCGGAGCGACGAAAGCCGACGTCCGGCCGCCGCTCAAACGTCCGGATGATTGGCAGCCGGGTGCTCCGCCCGTGATTGTCCCGTAGCCCGGTCTGGGATGACAGCCTGACCCTGGGACTGAAAAAGCCCAAAACTGGTGCCACCCCTGGCTGCGCAGCCGGGGGTGGCACCGATTTCGGCCCAAATCGGTGCCGGGCTTCTCAGTCTAAAGGATCGACATCCAGGTAACACCCGGCCGGGAGGGCTTCGAGAAGGGCTTCCTTGCGGGCGGCGAGGCTGCGGTCGCGCGGCAGGAAATGCCGCTCGAGGACCGTGCCGCGGCCTAGCTGGCGGACCTCCACCAGCCGCGTGCAGGGCGGAAAGCCGAACTGGCGGCGCTCCTCGAGCAG
>JAFZBH010000081.1 GCA_017561865.1 Bacteroidales bacterium
CGCCACGCGCAGGCGCCCCTTGTCGTCCTTGCAGGCATCCGGGTGCAGGCGCTCCTTGATGAGGTCCTTATAGGTGATCAGGCCCACGATGTGGCCTTTCTCGTCCACGACGGGGAGTTTCTCGACCTTGAAACGCTGCAGGATCGACTTGACGTATTCGCGGTCCGTGCGGGTGTCGGGGATGGTCACGAGGTTCTGCGAGGTCATCACGTCGCGCACCAGCACCGTCATATCCTCCTGGAAACGGACGTCGCGGTTGGTCACGATGCCCACGAGGTGGTTCTCGCCGTCGGTCACGGGGATGCCGCCGATGTGGTTCTCACCCATCAGGTGCAGGGCCTCGCCGACCGTCTGGTCCTGGTTGATCGTGACCGGGTCGCTGATCATCCCGTTTTCCGAGCGTTTCACTTTCCGGACCTCGGCGGCCTGGGCGGCGATGCCCATATTTTTATGAATCACGCCGATGCCTCCTTCCCTTGCCAGGGCGATGGCCATCGGCGCTTCGGTAACTGTGTCCATGGCGGCGGACACGATCGGGATGTTCAGGGTGATGTTTCGGGAGAACCGGGTTTGCAGGTTCACTTCCCGCGGCAGGACTTCGGAGTACGCCGGAATGAGGAGTACGTCGTCAAAGGTCAAGCCGTCCAGGGCGATTCTTTCATCGATAAAGGACATAACGGAAGGGCTTTATTTGACTGACAAAGTTAAATAAAAATGAGTGTCGCGCCAAAAAAAGTTATCCACAATTTCCACCGCCCGCAGAGCCGTTTATATTTGGAGTTTTCCGGCAAAAGGATTAATTTTGTAACCCGTATTCACGAAACAGTCTTATGCAATACGGGTTCGACAACGACAAATACGTCAGGATCCAATCGGATCACATCAAGCAGCGCATCGCTGCGTTCGGCAACAAACTGTATATGGAGTTCGGGGGCAAGCTCTTCGACGATTACC
Organism: Bacteroidales bacterium; assembly: GCA_017561865.1. Taxonomy (GTDB): domain Bacteria; phylum Bacteroidota; class Bacteroidia; order Bacteroidales; family UBA932; genus Cryptobacteroides. Next base: position 955 of record JAFZBH010000081.1, read on the forward strand.
ACGCCTCCCGCGTGCTCCCCGGGTTCGAGCCGGACAGCAAGTTCAAGATGCTTCATCAGCTGAAGGACGACCTGGAGATCGTCATCGTCATCAGCGCTGTGGACATCGAGAAGAACAAGGTGCGCAGCGACCTGGGCATCACCTATGACGTGGACGTGCTGCGCCTGCGGGACGAGTTCATCTCCCGAGGTTTCTGCGTGAACAGCGTCGTCATCACCCACTGCAACGGCCAGTCCAGCGCGAAGGCCTACCGCAAGCGCCTGGAGCGTATGGGCATCAAGGTCTATTACCACTACACGATCGAAGGCTATCCCAACAACGTGGCCCTGATCGACTCCGAAGAGGGCTTCGGCAAGAACGACTACGTCGAGACCACCAAGCCGCTCATCGTGGTGACGGCCCCGGGCCCCGGCAGCGGCAAGATGGCCGTCTGCCTGAGCCAGCTCTATCAGGAAAACAAGCGGGGCGTCAAGGCCGGCTACGCCAAGTTCGAGACCTTCCCCGTGTGGAACATGCCCCTGACGCATCCCGTCAATATGGCCTACGAAGCCGCCACGGCGGACCTCGAGGACGTGAATATGATCGATCCCTTCCACCTGGACGCCTACGGGGAGACGGCCGTGAACTACAACCGCGACATCGAGATCTTCCCCGTGATGAACGCCCTGTTCGAGGATATCTACGGGAAGAGCCCTTACAAGTCCCCCACGGACATGGGCGTCAATATGATCGGTTCCTGCATCAGCGACGACAGCGTGTGCCGGGAGGCCTCCCTGCAGGAGATCATCCGGCGTTACTACACGGCGCTCTGCAATTTCGCCGACGGCAAGGCCGATGAGCACGAAGTCAACAAGATCGCCCTGCTGATGAAGCGCGCGGGCATCACCACATCCTATCGGAAGTCCACCGTCGCCGCCAAGGAGCGGCAGGAGAAGTCCGGCCTCGCCACCGCCGCCATCGAACTGGGCGACGGCACCCTGCTGACCGGCGAGACGAGCTCGCTGCTCGGCCCCAGCGCCGCCCTGCTTCTGAACGCCCTAAAGCATCTCGCGGGCATCGCCCACAACGTCAAGCTCATCCCGCAGACGATGATCGCCCCCATCTCCAAGACCAAGGTGAATTATCTGCACGGCCACAACCCCCGCCTGCATACGGACGAGGTGCTCGTGGCCATATCGATGATGAGTCTGCTCGACGAGAACTGCCAGCTGGCGCTCGAGCAGCTGCCGAACCTCGCCGGCTCCCAGATCCACTCGACCGTGATGCTCAGCGAGGTGGACCGCAAGACCTTCGGCAAACTGGGCATCGGCCTCACCTGCGATCCCGTCAAGGAGTCGAAGGAAAAATAGACGGGTCTTCTATTTCAGCAGTTTCTCGCTGCGGGCGATGAAGTCGGCTAGGGCTTTGCCCTTTAGCATCCCGTTACTGAGCAGGGCGAGGTCGACGACCTGGTGCAGCAGTTCGCTGTCCTTCTTCTCCGCCCAGATCCTGGCGATCAGGGGGTTCTCCATATTGACGAGGATGTTGTAGGACTCGGGCATCGTTCCGTAGAAGTTCATCCCGCCGCCGAGGGCGCTCATCTCGCGGTAGCGGCGCATGAACTCGCTCTGGGTGATGAGCACAGGGGCGGCGTTCTCGCCGAGGTTCTGGGCGTCGATCATATAATCGTTTCCTTCGGGCAGGACGGCCTTGAAGAGTTCGTCGAGCGTCTTCTTGTCTTCCTCGCTCATCTCGGGTTTGACCTTGTCTTCCTTGGGGATGAGGTTGCCGACGGAGTCGCTGTCCACGCGGGCGAAGCGGGTGTGCTCGATCTTGGCCTCGAGAAGGTTCACAAAGTGGCTGTCCAGCTCGCAGTCCATCAGCAGGACGTCGTAGCCCTGGTTCTTGGCGCCCTCGATCCAGCTGTACTGCTCGGCCGGTTTGGTGGCGTAGAGGTAGACGACGTTCTTGTCCTTGTCGGTCTGGGCGGGTTCGATGGCGGTGCGGTAGTCTTCGAGGCTGAAGTATTTGCCGTCGGTGTTCTTCAGCAGGGCGAATTTCAGGGCGCGCTCGCAGAACTTCTCGTCGGAGAGCATGCCGTATTCGATGAAGAGCTTGATGTTGTCCCATTTCTGCTCGAACTGCTCGCGCTGCTCCTTGAAGATCTCCTCCAGGCGGTCGGCCACCTTCTTGGTGATGTAGGTGCTGATCTTCTTGACGTTGGCGTCGCTCTGCAGGTAGCTGCGGGAGACGTTCAGCGGGATGTCGGGCGAGTCGATGACACCGTGCAGCAGGGTGAGGAAGTCGGGGACGATGTTGTCGACGTGGTCCGTGACGAACATCTGGTTGCAGTAGAGCTGGATCTTGTTCTTGTCGATGGCCATCCGCTCCTTGATCTTGGGGAAGTAGAGCACGCCGGTCAGGGTGAAGGGGTAGTCGACGTTGAGGTGGATCCAGAACATCGGTTCTTCCTCCATCGGGTAGAGCTCGCGGTAGAACTTCAGGTAGTCTTCATCCTTCAGTTCAGAGGGAGCCTTGGTCCAGATGGGTTCGATGTTGTTGATGAGGTTGTCCTCGTCGGTCTCGACGCTCTTGCCGTCTTTCCATTCGGTCTTTTTGCCGAAGACCACCGGGACGGGCATGAACTTGCAGTATTTGCCGAGCAGCTGGGAGATGCGCCCCTTGTTGGCGAACTCTTCGGAGTCGTCGTCCAGGAAGAGGGTGATCTCGGTGCCGCGGTCGGCGCGTTTGCCTTCGCCGATGGAATATTCGGGCGAGCCGTCGCAGGACCAGTGGACGGGCTTGGCGCCTTCCTGCCAGCTGAGGGTGTCGATGGTGACTTTCTTGCTCACCATGAAGGCGGAGTAGAAGCCGAGGCCGAAGTGGCCGATGATCGAGGAAAGCTGGTCTTTGTATTTCTCGAGGAATTCGCCGGCGGAGGAGAAGGCGATCTGGTTGATGTAGCGGTCGACTTCGTCTTCGGTCATGCCGATGCCGCGGTCGATGATCTTGAGGGTCTTTTTCTTTTCGTCGAGTTCGACGCGGACTTTCATTTCTCCCAGTTCGCCTTTGAAGTCTCCGCTGGAGGCGAGGGCCTGGAGTTTGCGGGTGGCGTCGACGGCGTTGGCGACGAGTTCGCGCAGGAAGATTTCGTGGTCGGAATAGAGGAACTGCTTGATCACCGGGAAGATGTTTTCGGTGGTCACGCCGATTTTGCCTTTGAGGGTCTTGGTAGCCATATCTTAATCTTATTTGTTTTTTATTGTCTACAGGCAGTGCCGCTGCAAAACTACGCGCTTCGCGCTATCCCTCCCACGCCTTCGGCGCGGGCCCCTCCCGTTCACGAGGCCACGGGCGGCCACGGTTTTGCAGCGGCACTGCCTGTAGACAACTGACGAAAGAAAAGGGCGCAACAAAGCGTTGCACCCGGATAAGAATCAAATGGCGTTCCAGTGACAAATTGTCACCAGCGTCCGCGGTTTCCGCCGCCGCCACCGCCACGCCAGTTTCCGCCGCCACCGCCGCCTCTGTTCCAATTGCCGCCCCCGTTCCAGTTTCCGTTTCCGCCACTGCGGTTCCAGTTTCCGTTCCGGTTTCCGCCGCCGCCGTTGTTGTTGCCGTTTCCGCCCAGGGTGTTGAAGCGGTAGGCGAGGGTGAACAGGACATATCGGCCGAAGTTGTGGTTCCAGTTGTAGCGGACGAAGTCGGATCCCATCGAGGTGGAGAAGCCGGTGTTCTTGTTGAAGATGTCGTTGGCGCTGACGGCGATATCAAAGTTGTTGCGCGGTCCGAAACGGGCGCCGATGTTGAGGTTGAGGATGTTGTCGTTGATCTGGGAGTAGCTGAGGCCCTGGGTGAAGACCTTGTTGTAGTTGCCGCCGGTGTAGATGTGCCCCAGGATGTTGTTGATCTCGAATCCGACCGTGAGCCGCTCGGTGAAGTAGCTGACGTCGTCTTTCTCCGTGTTGGAAGAGTAGATGTACGAGCCCGTGCCGCGTACGTTGAAACGGAGATTGCGGGAGAAATTGGTATTGAAGCCCAGGGTGAGGGATGGCCGGTAGTTCTGCGTGACTGTCAGCTTGTCGTTGACGAAGGAGGGCGAGCTGTCCCAGTTCATCGAGGCGTTGGTCCTGAGGACGCTGTTGATCTTTTTCAGCTGGGTTTCGAGCTCGGCGTTCGCCGAAGCGCTGTAGCTGTGGTCGACGTTCTCGTAGGTGTTGAGGGTGGATTGCGCCGGCATCGTATAGTCGTAGGCGGGCAGGTAGGTGTCGGCGGCGAAATAGGTGCGGCGGCTCACGATGACGTCGTTGTTGACCCGGAAATTGGCGGAGAAGCTGAAGGACGAGAAATTGCGGGCCGCGCGTCTGCGGTTATCACTGGCGGCGATGCTCTGCCGGGCCTCCTTGCCGAGCACCGTACTGTAGCTGAACTGGAAGTTGTGCGAGGTGCTCTGTCTCAGGGACGGGTTGCCGGCCGAGACCGAATAAAGATTGGAATTGTCCAGGCGGGGCCGCACCTGCTCGAGCGAGGGGACGGAGTTGGACGCCGTATAGTTGAATCGCCAGTCGTTGATCATCCGGTCCGTCCCGAAGCGGATGCGGCCGGTCCAGGCATTGAAAGGCCGGGAGTAACTGCTTTCCTCCGGGAAATAGTCCACCCGCCCGAGCCGGGTGGAGCCGTACCCGAAGGCCACCTGCAGGTTGGCCTGCATCTTTTCGAAATACTGCCTGTAGGTCAGGGTCCCGCTCTGGACGCGGTTGTCGTGGGTGAGATGCTCCGTGTTCACGGTATCGGTCACCGGGAAGGCGGGATCGGTCACGTCCAGGGCGAGCCTTTCGCTCTCTCTGTAGGTGTCCGAAAAACTGTAGCCGAGTTCGATGCTGTTGCGGTTGGAAAAGCGGTAGGTGACGCTCGGAGAGAAGCCGTAGCTGCGGTTTTCGCCGGAAGAATCGATGTCCAGCACGGTCACGGAGACGGTCGACGTGGTGGTGTCCACCTTGGCGGAGAACCCTTCGCTGTTTCCGTTGCTGAAATTGGCGCCCAGCCCCAGATACAGCTTGCCGGCGATGCCTTTGTTGAAGTTGAAATTGCTGCTGAATGATTGGCTACGGGTGTCCGAGGTCGTGCTGGAGGAGGTGCCCCTGCGGGGCAGCTGGTCCTGGTAATTGTAGTTGCTGCTGACGGAGCGGTTGTGGCCGTCGTTGATGTTGTAATTGGCCGAGAGGCGGATGGTGCCGTCCTTGAGGCTCTTGCGGGCGTTCAGGTTGAAGCGGTGCACGCCGCTGGTCTGGTCCGAATGGGAGGCGTTCACGGCCTCCCGGTAATAGTAGGCGTCGGTAGGGAAGTAGCTCTGCTGCGAACGGGACTCGTTGACGGTGTAATTGTTCGTGTAGGAATAGCTGCCCCCGATGCTGGCGAGCACGAAATTCCGGGCCTCCTTGCTCATCCAGCGGCGGGTCACCTGCGTGGACACGCTGATGGCCCGCAGGTCGGCGGCCCCGCCGCCGCGGGCGTTGCGGAAAGCATTGCCGCGGCGCCGGGCGGACGCGTCGTTGATGTTGTTGACATTGAGCCTGAGGTCGGCCTGCAGGCTCTCCGAAGAGAGGCTCACCGTGCCGCCGGCCGTGTAGCGGAATTTATGATAGAGGCTGTCGGTGTCGAAGCCCGCTCCGGTGAGGAAATCCCCGTTCACCACCATCTTGGGCTTGTTCTTGGTCTCGATGTCGATGACGCGCTGTTTCTCCTCATTGAGGCTGATCACGTGGTTGGGATCCTTGTTGGCGTACTCGGTGAAGGACCTGATGCCGGCGACCTCTTCGGCCGGAAGCTGCTCCAGGGCGCGCATCGGATCGTCGCTGAACAGCAGTGCGCCGTCGATGTAGACGGTGGCGAGCTCTTCGTCGAGAATGGAGACGCCGTCGTCGCTCACCTTGACGCCCGGCATCTGCTCCAGCAGGTCGATGGCCATCTCTCCCTTGTTGAACTTGACGGCTGCGGGGTTGAACACGAGGGTGTCCTCCTTGATCGACAAGGCTGTGGCCGTCTCCGTGAGAACGGCCTCCGAAAGCATGATGTTGGAAGGACGGAGTTCGACGATGATCTTGTTCTCGCCGGATTTGACGTTCATGCTGCGGCGCATCTCCTCATAGCCCAGCAGGCTCACGGAGACGTCCGCCCGGCCGGCGGGGACGTTGCGGATGGTGAAAGTGCCCTTGTCGCCGACGACGGCGTACAGGGTGTCTTTCCGCTCGGCGGAGACCACGATGACGACGGCACCCGTGCCGGGGAAATCATCTTCACCTTCGTTTTCGGAAATGAGCATGACGCTTCCCGTGAGCGTGCCGCGCGACTGGGCGGACGCGGAAAAGACGGACAGGATAATCGCGAGAATCAGGAGGACGGTTCTCTTCATAAGGGATACTAACTGGTTTTTCAGTACCTTTTCTTTGCAAAAATTACGCCGAAAAAAGGCCCCCGGATGACTCCGGAGGCCTTTTTGAAGCTTTTTTCGGCGCGCCCTATTTATACAGGAAGCGCTTGATGCTCATCTTCGGGGTCTTCTCGAAGGGCACGAGCACGGTCTCGACCTTGGCGATCTGGCTGTAGGCGGGGAGCTGGCGGTTGGCGCCGACCCGGATCTTCTCAGGCAGGTCGGAGACGGCCTCGTCGTCGAGCTTGGCGTTCTTGATGCCGTCCTTGTCGAGATACACCAGGGCGACGATCTTGCCGGCGCGGTCCACGACCACGGACTCGCCGACGAACGGCTGGTTGTTGACGATGGCCTCGAGCTCCTCGGGATAGACGTTTTGGCCGTTGGCGGTGAGGATCATGCTCTTGGAGCGGCCCTTGATGAAGATGTTGCCTTCCTTGTCCATGATGCCCAGGTCGCCGGTGCGCAGGAAGCCGTCCTCGGTGAAGGCGTTGGCGGAAGCCTCGGGGTTCTTGTAGTAGCCGATGGTGATGTTCTCGCCCTTGGCCTGGATCTCGCCGGCGATGTGCTGGGGATCCTCGGAGTTGATACGCACGACGGCGCAGTCGACGGGCTTGCCGCAGGAACCGGGGACGTACTTGGTCCAGTGCTCGTAGGCGAGCAGCGGGCAGGCCTCGGTCATTCCATAGCCGACGAGGTAGGGGAACTTGATCTTCTTGAAGATCTTCTCGACCTCGGGGTTGAGGGCGGCGCCGCCCATGATGAACTCCTGCACGTTGCCGCCGAAGGCCTGCACCAGGCCGTCCTTGATCTTCTTGTAGATGATCTGGTTGACGCCGGGGACCTTGAGGAGGAACTTCACGGCGGGCTTGTCGATGGTGGGCTTGATCTTGGATTTGTAGATCTTCTCCATCACGAGGGGTACGGTGATGAGCAGGTAGGGCTTGACGTCGGCAAACGCCTTCAGCAGGGTGGCCGGGGTCGGGGCCTTGCCGAGCCAGTAGATGGCGGTGCCGTTGCAGAGCGGATAGATGAACTCGATCACGAGGCCGTACATATGGGCCATCGGGAGCATCGAAACCATCTTGTCGCCCGCAGGGACGTTGCGCTGGCTGAAGTCGACGTTCGCGCTGAAGTTGCGGTAGGTCAGCATCACGCCCTTCGGGTCGCCGGTGGAGCCGGAGGTATAGTTGATCGTGGACAGGTTGTCCCAGTTGTCGGTGGGGAAGACCACGTCGTCGGGGCCGTAGCCCGCGGGCCACTTGGCGGCGAACAGGGCGTCCATCTCGCCGTAGGCGGCGGCGATCTCGTCGGAAGCGGCCCAGAGCAGCTTCCAGCTGTCGATGTCGACGACGAAACGGAGCTGGGGCATCTTGGCGATGTCCATCTGCTTGAACTTGTCCTCGTTGGTGAAGAGGGCGATGCTCTCGGAGTGGGTCACCAGGAAAGCGGCGCTGTCAGGGGTGAAGTCGGCGAGAAGCGGCACGATCACGGTCTCATAGGTGTTCACGGCGAGGTAGCTCATACCCCAGCGGGCGCCGTTGCGGGCCCAGAGGGCGATCTTCTCGCCCTTCTTGATGCCGAGGCGGTCGAAAACGAGGTGGAACTTCTCGATCTGGGTGGCCATCTGGCCGTAGGTGAAAGATTCGCCGCCGATGCTGTTGAGGGCGGCCTTGTCCCAGAACTTGCGCGTCGCATTCTGCAGGCGCTCCAGGTAGTGCGGATATTTTTCCATTTGTGGGGTTTTAGTAATTTCTTTTCGGTCTGCAAATTTACCCCCTTCCGGCTGTTTTTCCAATCACGCTCGTGTGTATGTGGCGAATTATTACGATATTTGGGGCGAAATATCAAAATATGTGGTGAATTATGGAGCACAAGAAACCCATCGTCGCGCTGATCTACGATTATGACGGCACGCTCTCGCCGGGCAACATGCAGGAGTTCGGCTTCATCCAGGCCGTCGGCTCCACGCCGGAGGAGTTCTGGCGGATGAGCGACAGCATCGCCATCGGGCAGGACGCATCCAACGTGCTCGCCTATATGAAGCTGATGTTTGACGAGGCGCGGCGCCACGGGATCAAGCTCCGCCGCGAGGATTTCCTGCGCTTCGGCAAGGACATCGAGCTGTTTGACGGCGTACGCGAATGGTTCCGCCTCATCAACGAATACGGCAAGGCGCACGGCGTCACCATCGAGCACTATATCAACTCTTCGGGCCTCAAGGAGATCATCGAGGGCAGCCCTATCGCGCACGAGTTCAAGCACGTCTTCGCGGGCACCTTCATCTATGACGAAAAGGGCGAGGCCGAGTGGCCCGGCATCGCCGTGGACTACACGGCCAAGACGCAATTCCTCTTCAAGATCAGCAAGGGCATCTTCAGCTCGCGCGACAACAAGCAGGTCAACGAGTCGATGGCCGAGGACAAGAAACGCATCCCCTTCACGCACATGATCTATTTCGGCGACGGCGACACCGACGTGCCCTGTATGAAGATCGTGGGGATGTTCGGCGGCCATTCCATCGCGGTCTATGACCCGCAGAATGAACGCAAACGCGCTACGGCCGCAAAACTCAAGCGCCAGGGGCGCGTGGCCTTCGCGGTTCCGGCCGTCTATACGGCGCAGAGCCCCGCCTACCGCGTGGTCACCGCCATCATCGACAAAATAAAAGCCGACTGGGTCCTCAGCCGATTGTCGAAATAGGTACCAACTCGACCGAGTAGCCGAGCGCGTGGACGATGTGGAAGAAGGAGGAAGCCGTCGGGACGATCTGGCCGCGTTCTACACGGGAAATATAACTCTTTGTCGCTCCAATCCGCTCAGCTACCTGAGCCTGGGTCAAATGGGCCCGTTTCCGGGCTTCAAGAAGAATCTCGGCGTGATACTCCTCCCAGGCCTTCTCAACAGCGCGGTTCCATCCTTCCGAACCTACGGGGCCGAATTCCCGTTCAAGTTCGGCACTTACGTCATATAGATCCTTATTCGCCTTCATTGTACTCATTTTTCAATCTTATGGCCTTTTCTATTTCTTTGCGGGGCGTCTTCTGCGTTTTTTTGATGAAGCAGTTGAACAGCACTACCATTGTGTTGCCATCATAGATAAAGAATAATCGTGCCTCTCGGGTGGGTAATGTAACCCGCAACTCATAGAGCCCGTCACCGACATACTTGATATAGTGGTGAGGAATCCTATCTTCTGAGCAAAACAATGCTAGAACCCGTCGTATTTTCAATTGTTCCTCTCTGCGCAATGATGCCATGAAGTCCTTGTAATAGGACTTGTAAGCAACAATCTTCTTCATTCCGATACAAAAATAAGATAAGTTTCAATCTTTTGCAACTTTCCGGGGCGTTAACCGCACCCGGTTTTTGTCCAAAATAAGATAGATTGTCTTGTAAACCAAAGATCTGTAAGAATTGTAAGGGGGTAATTGTGATTCTTTATAGCCCGGCGGAGAATGGGTCTATATGTAGGGACGAAGTACTATGGCACAAAACGCGGCGACCCCTCCCGGCAAGGGAAGGGGCCGCCGCCAATCATTTTGGCATGTCCGCCTTAGTCGCAGACGGGACGTACGGACAAACCGTAATAGCGTAACATTTCCCACTTCTCTGCTTTGCTGCTAGTGATTCGCATTGTATATCCACCATTCGATTTTGAACCGAGAGAGGAAGACCAGTATTCGCCAACGCTACCTGCATTTTGGATCACAGATTCATCCATAGAACCTGCAGCAGGAAGGAAAATATGGTTGCCTGCTGTTCCGGACTTCTTGCTCTCGATCTTCCAACCCTTTACGGTTGTTCCGTTGTATTTCTCAGTCGTGCCGTTGCACCAAGTCCAGGTATAGTTATCCGTGTCGTCCTTCGTGGCTACCAATGCTTCAATCTCCGACTTGGTCGGCATGCGCCAGTTTCCACCCCAGCCTACGCTTGCTGCGTCGAACGCTGGTTCCAACGTTGTTATATGATCATAAAAACGAAATGAACCATATGCTGCACCATAAGTTGACTCGTCGCAATACCTGTTCATGGATAGAGCATCCCCGTTGCATAAAAGATAGGTACTCCAATTGAAAGTCGTTTTCAAATTCCCGGCCGCAGCCGTGCTTGTCGAACCGACGACAGTATAGCCATAGGTCTCGCCCCACGCGAAGTAGGTGCCGTAGTCGGTTTCTGACTCGGCGCCGACATTCATGTTCGCCCACTTCACGCCGCTGGTGAGACCCAGGTCAACGGCAGCCAGACCGGCAGGAATCTTCGATGTCACCACGGGATTCACTGTTACCGTGCCTTCGCTCGTCCAGCCCGTAATGGCCGTCGTGGTGCCCACGGCGCGGAGGTTGACGGTGATGTTCAACGTGTAGAGCTGCCCGGCAACAAAGGCCTTCGAGGCAACACTGTAGGTGGCCGTGCCCTTGTCGGTGACAATGGAGAGCAGTCCGCCGTCGATGGTTTGCGCAGGGATGACGGCTGCGCCGTTGTTGCTGATGGCAATGCTGGCAGCCGAGCCGACGGCCGTGCCGACTTCGCCAGTGGCCTGATTGAAAGAGACGGTGGGTTTCACATTGAGAATGCTGACGTCGGTGACGCTGCTCACGCCATCACCAACTGTGATATTCACGCAGAGTTTAGCCATTTTGTGCGCAAACGCCAGATTGACGGTCTCGGTCGTCTTGGCCTGGTTGGAGACGGAGGCGAACATCAGGTCGCTGGCCTTGTAAGAGGCGTCGGTGGTCTGGTTGGTGGCGACGCTGAAAGACGTACCGGCCGTGGCGGGATAATAGGCCACGATGTCGATGTTCTGTGCACCAGCAGGATAGTACGGCACGGTGCTAGTGGGGCTCATGGCCCCTGCACTGCCGGTTGTAAAATCATAGTCCATCCAAGAGCCCTCGCCCGTGTTGCTGATGCGCACCGTGACACTTTCACCAGAGGCGAACGTTCCTTCGTTCAGGTTCTGCGCGGCTTTAGTTTCAGTAGCTGCAACCGTACTGTAAGAAAGCGCAACCGGAACACTGCTCCGGCCAGGATCCTCCAACTGGGAGCATGCCGCAAGAATAGAGGCGGCAAAAATAATAAAGAAATACTTCGTATTCATGGTCAGGTGTTTATTGTCTTCTTAGTTACATGTATAAGTCATCATTTGTGGAGCCTCCGTTTCCCCAATCATTGATTGAGTTCCCTCCTTTTACATCCGAGGCGCAGATCACGCCCTCGATGTCCAACTCCTCGACCGCTATCGTCGGAGCGTCGTACAGTTCTTTGTGTTTTGTTTCCATAAGCATATTCCGTTATTGATTGATTCTTTCTAAGAACCTTCGGCAATGCGCCTTGTGTCCCATCCTTTAGGACACAACGAGCGTTTTCGTGGCGTATATGCTCCTTGTGTCCCGGTTTTTGGGACACAACGTGCATTCATCGCGTGGGGGCGTCCGGTAAATGAAGCGCGACAGCTGCCTGCAAGCGAAACTCGACCGGACGCGCATTCTGTCCGGACAGGCGTAGCCCTGCCGTTTTCGGCAAATAGATTTATATTCGGCTGAATTACAGTAATTTACATACCCCCCCCCCGGAGAAACGGAGAGGCGCATCGGGATTCAATATGAGATTCCCTGCGTAAGTCATTGCCAATGGTAGACTGTCAAATATATAAATTTCTTCGCAATAATACAAACCTGGCGGCACCGCCGCCTCCTATCTATGAAGGGGGCTAAGCCGCCCCCTGTCACCTGTTGCCGGGGGACTTTTATCTTGTTTTTGGACAGATTTGTGCAGAAACAGGTCTTGTTGAAAAACAGGGCGCGGGGTGACCGGCCCCAGAAGACACTGTAAGCCACATCACCCCGCTCGATGACGGCCTCAAGCCTTCAGGGCGCGGGGTCACCCCTGCCACAATGGCGCCAAAGGCACCCTGCCCCGCGCCCTGATTTTGAAAAAGTCATTTCGCTAGGTTTCAGCTGGATTAAATCCCATTTTTCCAGCTGAAAAGGCCAATAATGGCCTTGTTGAAAAGTGGCGGGAACGGGGACCCTGCCCAGAAGCCCCCCAGGGGCAGCCAGGTGTTCCCGCCGGGGGGCTCAGACCGTCACCGGGAACACCTACCCCCGTCACAATGACGTCTGAGGCATCCTGCCGTTCCTGCCAATTTTGAAAACCGTCGAATATGTCTGGAGAGACCATGATCCACCAGTGCAGCGGGTTTGCACGTGACTGGAGATCGCGGATCAAGCCTGCGATGGATGGGATGGAAGCCGGGGATGAAGGGAAGGCTATTTCTTCTTTAGGCACGCGATGTGCGCCTCGGGGGCTTCCATGATGTTCCAGGAGAGGACGGCGCCCTCGAAGCCGTGGCGCATCACGGCGTCCAGCGACTCGGTCACGTACGAGGGAGTCGTCTCGGCGACGCCTTCCCGGTAATTGATCTCGATGCCCGGATACTTCCCGCAAGGGTAGGGCTCCATCGCCTTCAGCTGCGAATCCAGGAACGCCGCGTCCATCGCGAAATCCGGATAGCCGGTCGCGCCGGGAAGCGCCTTGCGCAGGAGCTCATACTCGAATCCCATTCCCGCCGGGGCGGTCGTCATCCGGTACAGCATCGGCTTGATGAAGTCCGCGTGCTGCGCGAGGATGGCGTAATCCTGCCCGACAAAAGGCGCCATGAAGGGCGCGTACAGGTCCATTCCGATCTCGAGTCCGCGCTCGCGCAGGCTGTCCGCGATGGCTCCCACCGACTCGCTGACGATATGCCCCTTGGCCTTGAAAAAGGCGGCCGCGAGGGGATCCTCGAAGCGGAAACCCGTCTCCGGCGCGTAGCCGCTGACCGACAGGAAAGCGTCTCCCCGGTCCTCCCAGGCCTGCCGGACCGCGTCAAGGTCGACCCCTTCGGCGGCGAAGCGCTCCGTGCAGAGCGGGCAGCCGCAGCCGAGCGCGCCGCCCACGCCGCCCACGAAGGACTGCGTACGGATGCGGTCGAGGAATACCCCGTCGAAGCCGCAGTCGCTGAAATGCTTGTCATACACGGCGAGGATCCCCGCGGCGTTCTGCGGATCGGAGGGGCAGTTGAAACGGAACCCTTCGCCCTCCGTCAGGTCGAAATTGGCCGGTACACGGCCCCAGAGGTCCACGGCGGGCGTACTTTCGCACACCTCTTCCGTTTCGGCGAACACCGGCAGCCAGAACAGCATCCGGATGCCCTTCGCGTGGAGATGTTCGCCGACCTGGCGGTACAGATCCGGAGTCAGGCTCCAGCCGATGATGACCTTCTCCACCGGGATCAGGCTGCTCACGGAATCGATGCGGCTGACGATCTGCTCCGCGGTATAGGCGGGTGAATTCCAGCCGCCGAGCGATACCTGGACGATGTAGCCGGGCTGCGCCGCCGGTTTGGGGTGGCAGGAGGCCAGGGTCAGGAGGGCCAGCAGGATAAAAGGTAACTTTTTCATCATTAATTCTTGGTAAACCGGGCCGTCCAGCCGCCGCCGGGCGCCATCTTGACCTTCAGGCTGCCCTGCGAGGGGACCGACACCGTCTGCACCTCGCGCACATAGTCGGTGGCCTTGCGGTCGGCGTTGACCCCGTCGCGGAAGATCTCGACGCGCCAGGTCCCTGCCGGCAGGAAAGAGCCCAGGTCGAGTTCCATCTCGCGCGCATCCCAGTCCGTCATCACGCCCACATACCAGTCGGCGCCCTTGCGGCGGGCGATGGCGGCATAGTCCCCGATCTTTCCGTCGAGGGCCACCGTCTCGTCCCAGACCGTCGGCACGGCGGCCATCCAGTTCAGGCATTCGGGCTCGGCGAGATAGTTGGTCGGGGCGTCGCAGAGCATCGTCAGCGGCGCTTCGAAGATGACGTATTCCGCCAACTGGCGGCAGCGGGTGCCCTGGCTCATCGGCTCGCTGTTGACGGGCCGGTAGTTGCGGCGGTTGGCGTTGCGCATCGCGCCCTGCGTGTAGTCCAGCGGGCCGGCGAACATCCGGATGAAGGGGATCTGCACATCGTAGGTCACCTGGTCCACGGTGGGCTGGGCCCATTTCATCTGCTCCAGGCCGGCCACGCCCTCGTGGTTGATCACGTTGGGGTAAGGACGCTGCAGGCCGCAGGGCTTGAAGGCCCCGTGGAAGTCGACCAGCAGGTGGTAGCGGGCGGCCGTCTCGGCCACACGCGTATAGAAGTCGACCATGATCTGGTCGTCGCGGTTCATGAAGTCGACCTTGAAGCCCTTGACGCCCATCCCGGAGTAGTACTTGCAGATGCCCTCGACGTCGCGGTCCATCGCCCAGTAACCGGCCCAGAGGATGATGCCCACGCCCTTGGCGTTGGCGTGGTCCACGATGGCCTTCAGGTCGATCTCGGGGACGATCTGGAAGAGGTCGGCCTTCAGGTTGACCGCCCAGCCCTCGTCCAGGATCACGTATTCGATGCCGTGGTCGGCGGCGAAATCGATATAGTACTTATAGGTCTCGGTGTTGATCCCGGCGCGGAAGTCCACGCCCTGGATGTTCCAGTCGTTCCACCAGTCCCAGGCCACCTTGCCGGGCTTGACCCAGCTCCAGTCGACCTCCTCCGCGGGGCGGCTGAGCTCCCAGACCAGGTCGCTGTCGAGCAGCTGGCGCTCCTCCGGAGCCACGGCGACGATTCTCCAGGGCAGGCAGGCGCCGGCCGGCTGCTTCGCGATGTAGTCCTCGGTGGTGCGCACGATGCCCTGCAGCTTGTTGTAGCCGTCCTGCTCGATGAGCTTGGGATAGGGGGCGTAGAGGCCCGCGAGGGCCGTCCCGCCGAGGTGCCTGAGGTACATCCCCGGATAATCCAGCAGGTCGGACTCGGTGATGTTGACCCGCCAGCCGTTACCCATCTTGAAGGAGACGGGCAGGAAGGCCTTCTGCGCTTCTTTCCACGCGCTGAGCGGGTGGATGTCGTAGTAGGCCTCAAAACTGTTCAGGAAAGGATCGCGCGGAGAGTCCGGCTTGACGTAGGGGACCGTGGTCTCCACATCCTCCGCAAAGCGGAACTCCGCCTGCTCGTCGCGGACGATGAAGTCCTGCCTGGAGCGGGAAACGAACCTCCAGGCCATGCCGGCGTCGTAGGCGCGGAACACTACGGAGAAGGTTTTATATCTGAGCGTCAGCTCGTTATAATGGTTGCGCACTTCGCTTCGCTTATAGACGGGGGCGGGGATGCGCTCGTCCACGGAGGCGCGCAGCGCCTTCTCGAAGCGCACGGAGCCGTCATAGACGCTGCCGTCGCCCAGCTGAATAGAGACGGCCGAAGGGGCCATCACGCTCACCCCGTCGTAGCTGAGGTTGTATTGCAGCTGCGGGGCGGCGTCGACGCCGATGCAGAGCCGCCCGTCGGGCGAACGCAGTTCGAAATGCCGCGGGGCGGCGGTCAGGCACAGGGGGAGCAGCAACAGCGCTGCGGCGGATAATAATCGGGTTCTCATATTATGTGGTTATTGTTTCAGGAACGGTTCCAGTTCTTTCCAGCTGAGCTGGGCCTCGATCACGCCGAGGACGTAGGGAGCGATCTCGTAGGGGTTGTAATGCCAGGTGATGCCGATTTCGTCGACGGAGAAGTTGTCGTTCGGCCCCGGGGTGCCGAAGATGGCGTCGGCGAACTCCTCGTCCAGGTCTTCGAGGATCCTGTCGGAGATCAGCTCCGAGAGCTCTTCCTGGCAGCCGTCGCGCAGCAGGTCCTCCTGCCGGACGACCTCGCCCGTGGTCAGGTCGAAGACCACGTAGGTCTCCGCATACATACCGTGGGCACCGCCGGTGTAGTCGCTGTCTTCCATCATATAGGTCTGCAGGTGGCGGGAGCGGCAGGCTCCTGCAAACGAGCCGGACATCGAGTACTCCCAGTTGAACATCCAGGACGAGTCGGAGTCATAGTCGTCCATAAAATCCTGCGTATCGATCTGATAGCCGTTGATCAGGTCCTCCGCCCACCTCTTGCAGGCGGCGGGGACGTCGGTGCCGGTCTCGGACTCGTCGAAGAAAATCTCCCGGCTGATGATGTATCTGTTGATCTTGTCCATCACCTCGGGGGCCACGCCGCCGGTGACGTACTCGACGTCGTAGTCATAGGAGAGGGTGGCATTGCCCGCCGCAGCCCGGACTTCTCCTTCGTCGCTGACCCGGGCGGTGGTCATCTCGTGGGTGCAGGCGGCAAGGAGCAGGCAGAGGGAAAACAGGAAGAATCTTTTCATATCGCGTTTGTGCTTTCTTGCAAAGATAATGATTTTTCGCGGTCCCGCGACAGGTGGTATTCGTGGACCAGGCTCCGGTAGCCGAGGGCCTTCAGGTCGGCGTAACGCACGCGGTAGTTGGCCTGGCGGTGCCGGCCCGAGGCGACGTAGCGCAGCTGTTCCTGCAGGTAGCGGTCGATCTCCCGCAGGCCCTCCGTCCGGTTGATGACGGGAAAATACCAGCGCGACCAGGACAGCAGGTCGGGGTCGGGACTGTCGAAGAATTTCCGGTTGAAATGCCGGATGAGTCCCTTCATCCCCAGCGTCGGGTCCTTGCCTTCCCTGGAACACCAGCGGCGCATCGAGCGGGCCTTGCGCCGTATCTTCGCCTTCATCTTCTGCCGGGTGGAAAGCGAGATGTCGATCTGCCGGCCAAAACAGCGGAAACCCAGGAACTCGAAGGGCTCGTCCGGGGCGTAGACATGCTCCTTGTCGGGGTTGACCGTCAGGCGGTATTTTTCGAAGAACCCAAGAAGCGTAGCCTTGTGGCGCTCCAGGGTCTGCCGGTCGGGGGCGAAGAGGATGATGTCGTCGGAATAGCGGGCATAGACGACGCCTGCGTCGTGGAAATGGTGATCGACTTCCGACAGATAGACGTCCGCAAGGAACGGGGCGGTGGGGGTGCCGGCCATCACGCCCCGCGGGCCGCGTACGACGGCTTCTCCGCTCAGGGCGCGGTCGTCGTCGAGCAGCCGCTCGAAAAAGCCGTACAGCGGCTCGTCGTCGGCGAGCCAGTCCTTGAGCATGGGCAGCAGCAGGGGGATGGAGATGGAATTGAAATAGTCGTGGATGTCCACCTTGTAGGCCCACATCTGCCGGCCGTGCAGGGCGGCGCGCAGCTGGAAGATGGCGTCGCTGGCCCGTTTGCCCCGGCGGAAGGCATAGCAGCCCGGGGCGAAACGAGCGTCGTAGCGGTACAGCAGATTGGCGATGAGTTTGAGGACGGTCATCTCCTCCGGCGGGAAGCGATAGACGAGGCGCTTCTTGCCGGTCCCCATCTTGTTGATCACCAGCCGTTCGGGCAGGCCGAGGCCGCCGCCGGCAGCCAGGTGCAGCGCCAGGGGCAGGTACTGCTCGTTCTCCACGAAGGCGTCGGCCTGCTCGAACGAGCGCCAGGTGAAGCGCCCCTTGCGCAAGCGATACGCCAGGAAGCCGTCCCAGGCCTCCTGGCGTGCGATCATCTGCAGGATGCTGTCCATGTGAAAAAGGAAAAAGGGGAAGGATTTTGAATCGGCAAAATTGCCGATCACGGGACGGTACGGAACCCGGCCGCCTGCAAGACCTTCCGAGGGGCTCCGCTGCGTCCTTCGCAGGCGCAACGAGGTTGCATCCCCTTTTTCCGAGGATCAGATGGCCAGGAACTTCCGGATGCGGCCGACGACGTATTGCTCTTCGTTGGCCATCTGGGTGTAGAAGTGGACGTACGGAATGCCCATCTTCTTGGCGTACATCCTGGCTATCAGGTATTTGACGTTGGCGTCGTGGCTATGGCCGTTGCCCAGCATCACGATGCCCTTGATGCCCCCGTCCCCGAACAGGACGAAGGTGTAGGGCTTGCCCCATTCGGCCTTGTAGGCCTGGGTGGGACGGGTCTTGTAGAGCTTGAACATGTCCGTGGCGTCTCCGGCCAGTTCCTGGACCGGGACGTCCTTGCGGAGGACGTACTGGGGGAAATAAGTCCTCAGCAGCCCCTCGAAATAAACTTCGGCCTCGGCGGGCGTACGCTCGACCGGATCGTCGGAGACATAGACGGGCGCCGGCTTGGGGGCGGCGGGTTTCGAATCGGTCGTCTTCAGGCCGGCCGCTTCCTGCACCTGCGAAAGGATGTTACCGGCGACGCCTTTGAGAAGGTCGGAAAAAAGTCCCATGGTGTTTCGTGTTATTGGTGACAATCACAAAGATAGTTATTTTTTCTTCCGTTGCGCAAAAAACTTACCAGTACCGGAGCATCACGGCGTCGTGGTTCTTCCTGAGCGAGGAGATGTTGTCGAAGACCATCGTGGGATTCTCCTCCGGATTGAACGCCTCCCACCTGGGCAGCCCCCGGGTGTTCGGGTCGCCCGTCTTGATGAAGGCGATCCAGGCGCTGCTGACGAGGTCGGCCATCCTGTAGGCCTCGGGCGTCCCGCCGGTCATCTCCCGCTGGTTGGCGACGTTGTTGAACATGAACGGCAGCTCCATGCCGTGGCAGGCGGCCAGCGCCCCGTCGTTGACCCGGGATTTCCAGGCGAACAGATACACGTAGGCGTCCGCTCCGCCCAGCGCCTGCTTGGCCGTGGCCTGCCGGATCACGTTGGCCCGTGTGCGGAAGTCCGTATTGACCAGTTCCTTCGGCTCCTGGCCCGGATAGACGGTCTCGAAGTCCCGGAGGAACTGCTGATACTTCTCTTCGCCCAGCCTCGGTTTGAGACTGGCCTCGACCTGTTCCATCGTGAGGGGCACGTCGTTGGTGTAGCAGAACTCGTTGAGGTTCGAGCCGATCAGCATCGGAACGTCTTTACTGCATTCGGCCGCGACCGGGTCGAAAGGATGCTGGACCAGATACTTCCCGTCCACGACGGGGGAGAAGCCTCCGCGTCCGAAGCGGCGGGACGCCCGGTTGCCGGCAGCGGCCAACTCTTCGTACGTGAACTTGGACAGGTCCACGTCCGGTCCCGGGACCAGCCCCAGTTCCTCTACGACCGCGAGGCCGAGCGCCCGGCTCTGGGCGGGCTCCTGCTGGCGCAGGGTGGATCCGCTCTGGACGATCGCCCGGTGGAAGAGGCCCTTCGCGGCGGGCATGGCCATCAGGGTGGAGGTCTTTCCGCCGCCGCCGCTCTGGCCGCCGATCGTGACGCAGTCCGGGTCGCCGCCGAAGGAGGCGATATTGTCTCTCACCCATTGGAGGGCCTTGACCAGGTCCTGCTGGCCGAGATTGACGGATTCCGAATACTTCCCGCCGAGGGCGGTCAGGTCGATATAGCCGAGGATGTTCAGCCGGTGGTTGACGGTCACGACCACGATGTCGCCTTTCTCGGCGAGGGCCCTTCCTTCCTGGGCGGGGAGGAAGATGGCGGAGCCGTTGGCGTAGCCGCCACCGTGGAACCACACGAACACCGGCCGCTTCCTGCCGTCCAGCGCGGGCGTCCAGACGTTCAGCACCTGGCAGTCTTCGGAGTTCAGTTCTTTCTTGAACTGGAAGCCGAAATCATAGTCGCTGGGCGCTCCGTTCCATTTCATGTCCTGGCCCTGCATGGCCTGGGGACCGTACACCAGGGTTTTCCGGACGCCGTCCCACGGGTCGGGATCCCGGGGAGGCATGAAACGTTCCGCCCGGGCGTAGGGGACGCCCTTGAACGTGTAGATGCCGGCGTCGTTGTAGCCCATGATCTTGCCGGATCCGGTGCTCACGATGCAGTCTTCCCCGGTGGTGATGGGGCCCTGCCTGCCGTTCGTGCAGGCGCAAAGGAGTCCTATGGCTGCCGTGGCGAAAATGAAGAATCTAGTCATCATCAAATGTGCCAATTGTAAATCTTTCTCTCGAAACACTGACTAGAACCCAAAATAATACATTTTTCTGAAGGATATTCAACCTGCTGTTCCCTCATGAAGAGTCTTGCGTGGCCTGCCTTGCCTACGATGCCCACACTGACGACAAAACGAGTAGTAGAAACACTCCCTTCTAGTGAATACTCTGCAAGTTTTGTCGAAGGATCACTAATATCCCACAGTTGCAGAGCAACAGAATAGGACGTATTAATAGACTCAGGAAGAGTAACATCAAAAATGACATCCTCGGATTGGTTCAGGATGATACATTTCTTGTCTTTATCATACGTGCCCCGGACGTCCACGGCGGAGGACATCAGGAGAGGCAGCGGATTCCCATTGTCTTCTGCCTGAACCACCGCATCTTTTACATAGACATCGAGATCGGTTAGATTGTTGTTGAGGACCGTTGCCTCGTGAAGATACGTGCCCGCACCCTGAGGAATCAGTCGGACGACAGTTGTCTCACACGCCAGCAGGGGATTATCGGGGATGATACGGTCAGTAGCCTGATACCACACCGTACCGTCAACCGTAACTTCCTTATAGTAATTCAGGCTTCCGCTGAACGTGGCCTGTTTCCCATCCTCGCTGATCGAGCCGGAAACCATACCCAGGTAACCGGCCAGGTGCAAGGTCCCACCTTCATTTGCATCCTCCTGCGTTCCGTGTACATACAAGCGGTCGCCTTCGGTGAACTTCAGGGTATAGACTCCATTGCTCTCGTTATGGTCGGCTGCCGTCTTTGTGGTGGGGAGGCCTGCGCTGACGGTCACATAACAACCGCCGGCCTCGGAAGGTTCCGGAGTCTTGTCCTTGGTGCAGGCCGTAACGGCAAAAAGCAGAAGCATCGCAACAGCGACCGGAGCCGCGGAAGTGAAACAATTCTTTTTCATGGCAGCATCCTCATGGTTATAATTCCCCTTGTTCCCAAGTCATATCCAGGCTGGCCTGAAGGATATAAGCGCCGGGCTGCATCTCGACAACCCGGACCGTCGGTGTCTGATAAGGTTCGCGTATTTCCATTTTCTTGCTGATTGACGTGTAAATATAGTAAAATAAAACAAATAGATTGCGTACAAATCACTACATTTGCCGGTAATGACCGGAGAATAAGATGAAAAAAGCTATACTTATCGTTTTATTGCTGCTGTGCGGAGCTTCGCTGCTGCACGGGCAGGTCGCTGACAGCACGTCCTGGCAGGGACAGGGGAGGACTGTGTTGAAGACCGGCCGGGGGATGATGCTCGGCGGAGCCGTCACGGCGGCCGCCGGCGGAGGACTGATGCTGCTTGCGGTATCGCCGCATCTCAATACGCTCAGTTATCAGGGTGAGTTCAACGAAAACAGTCTGCCGCCTTTCGTGTACATTCTGGGTATGTGCTGCGCCATCACCGGCACGGTCGCCGTCGTGGCGGGCGTGCCCGTGACTGTCGCCGGCCGTTCGATGATGCGGAGCGATCTGCCCTGGCGGGATGCCAGGTATGACAGAAGCGGGCCGGGGGTGATCCTTGAGGGGGGCTATTATCTGCCCGATATCCTGCAGGCGCGCGCGGCGTTGGGCTACCATTTCAATTCCCACCTCTTCCTGGGCGCCGGCGTGGCTCCGGGCAGTTGGAGGTACAGTTCATTGCCCGACGACATTGCGCCCAAGTTGTCACTCCCGCTGTACGCCGATTTCCGCTGGAGCATCTGCAACCGGATGATCTCTCCCTACCTGGGCCTTTCGGCCGGGATGGAACTGGCCGACAGTTCGCCTTATCTGGGTGCCGGGATCGGTGTCCGCATCCGTACGGCCCGCACGTCCACGCGCTCGTTCTGGAGCGCCCTCTCCGGCGAAGTCGCCGGAGCCTACATGCGGGCGGGAATCACGATGGGATATTCCTTCTGAGCGTCAGAGAATATACGGAATGACGCAGAGGAGGGCCGGCAGGATGGTCCAGAAGGTCGAAGCGAAGTCGAACTTGCGGCCGTTTTCGACGGTTTCGTTGGAGCGGACGTCATAGCAGATCCCCTCGGCGTCGAGATAGAACTCCTTGTAATTCCGTAGCTCCCGGCTGGTGGTGTAGTCCGGATCGTAAGACGTGTAGAAGTCCTCGTACACGAGGATCTTGCCGTCCGCCCCGTCGGAGACTTCCCGGGACGGAGCGCCGAATGCCCGGACGATGTCGGCGTGGGAGCGCAGGACCCACTCGGCCTGCAGGTCGGGCTGCGTGGACACGTACCGGGGCGTGGAACAGGAAACGGCACACAGAAGAGCCAGCAGAAGAAGAAGGATATGTCGTTTCATACAGGATAGCTTTTAGGACATCCTCCCTTCAAATAATGAGCCAGCTGCCGCCGTCAATCCCGGCTTTATTCCGTCAGGATGACGAACCCGTCCAGGACGGAGAGCTCCGACAGGCAAAGGTCCTTGTATTTCGTGCCGGGCACGACTTCCAGGACGGTCAGGCGGATGCGGGAGATCTTCTCCGCATCGGCAGAAACCTTCTCATACCGGGGGTTGTCTTCGTCGCCGCTCAGGTTCCGTCCGTTCATCTCGCGCAGGAGATCGGTCACGCACACGAACGTGGCCGCTGCGAAGCGGGGCTTGAAGCTCTCACACAGCATATAGCTGTGTTCGTGCCACCACTCGGCCTCTTCCGTCAGGTCGGTCTCCCAGGACTCCTTGTAACCGTCCGCCCGCGTGATCTCCACCAGCATGCGCTTGATGCGGCTGTTGGAGCTCCATAGCGACGCGGACTTGTGGTAGCCGTTGTACAGGGAGATGTCCGAGACGCGGCGCGGCGTCGGGAAGGCGATTTCCACCGTGGCTCCGACGCCGTCGCCGGGTGCTACCCAGGCGGTCGCAAGGTCCCCGTCCTGCAGATTGGATGCGGGATACTTGTCCTGCGCTCCGGACGCGCTGAGGCGGTATTCGGCCGCAGGAACGGCGCAGTTCTTCATCGGGTCGCCCCAGGACGGATAAGTTCTGTCCGGGTCGGAGTAATCCTTGTAGAAACCAGCCGCCAGGGGACCGGCCTCGGCAAAATCGAAGTTCCGTTCAGTCGTCGTCCAGACCTTGCCGTTCCGCTGTCCGTAGCCGACGGACACGGTGCCCGATTTGAAGAAATCATCCGGCAGGCCGGAGGCGTCCACCTTGATGGAGATTTCGTCCGCCTTGCCGTTGCCCCAGTGCTGCGCCGGGGTGAAATCATACCAAAAATCGCCGTCGAAAGGGAAATAGCGTGACAGCGGAGAAGCCTGCAGCGCAGCCATGTCGAGACTCCAGTTGCACAGCACGGAATAATCCACCTCCAGGGTCACCGTGGCCCCGGCGGGAATGTCCAGCACCGTGTAGGTCCAGAGGCGGCAGTCCTCGATCTCGAAGGTGCTGCCGTCTTCATCCCCCGTTTCCACCACGGTCTTGAGGATGGTGTCGGACCGGGTCCAGGGCAGTTCCGCACCGTCCAGGCGGAAGTGCACGTCACGCACCGCCCGCCCGGCGATGCCCTGTTCGTGCAGCGAGTCATACTCGCCGCCGATGTGGAACCCTTCCGGATCGTCCGCGCGCCCGGAGAAGTCCACGGGGAAACCGTAGTCCACGTGGATGGGGCTGGCGGAACTGTTCTTGAGGCGATAGGCCACCTTCACCTGCGTGTACGGAATGCGCAGGTTGACGGTCAGGTCCTCGCGGACCACCTGCACCTCCGACACCTTCAAGGGGACGGGGTTGCAGGAACGGATCCCGGCGGAATAGGAGATGACAGGGTCGCCGTTCGCGCGAAGCAAAGCCGGCAGGGCCGCGAAGGCCAGCAGGACAAAGAGAATCTTTTTCATATTTGATAAGTGCGTCAGGATCCGGGTGCCGGAAATAACTGCAAACAAAGGTAGGGACTATTCGGCGTTTATGCAAGCCTGCGCCATTCCTTGTATAATTGCCCGAAAAATCGTATTATTGTAGCTGCTAATACACGAAGAACATGATAGCACTCCCTCCTGTCGATCCCGCCGATTTCATTATGCGCTCCGGCGACGAGATGCAAAAATGCATCAACGAGTATTTTACCGAGATTACCCTGGAAGAGGCGACCCAGGCCGAGATCCTGGACCCGAAGTATGCCCCGGAGCTGCTGGGTGAACTGCGGGCGGAGTACATCGGGAAGTTGAGACGCATCTGGAATTCCGTTCCTTCCCCCTCCCTTGGCGGTTTCGATGAGAACTACAAGGCCCCTCCCGTGGAGGCGGCCGGAGATCTGGACGTGCTCCAGAAAGCCTATCAGGCGGCCCTCAAGCGCACGCTCCGGGAAAGGCTGAGCAAGGACTACAAGGACGTGGTTGCATACAAGCGCCTGCTCAAAGAGTACGGCGAGAGGCTCCTCTGGGCTATGCACAGCCGCTTCGTAAACGCCTTAGCGGATATCAAAGAATAGAGACCCCATCATTGCCGGGCCTCTTGCATAAATGCCCTATTATTCGTATCATTGCAATTGTTAACACATAAGCAATCTATTATGGTAGAAACAACAAAGTTGTCGTACGAGGCTCCGGCGACGAAGGTGATCGAGCTGTCAGCCGAAGGTTATATCCTTCAGGCCAGCGGTGGACCCTACAATAATCCATTTGGAGACGAAAAGAAGTGGTAAAAGGAGGACAGGATGATGAAAAAACTGATGATGATGGTCGCAGCCCTTCTGATGCTGGCTGCCTGCACCAAGGAAAATCCCGTAAACGACGGGACCATCGATGCCTCCAAACTGGTATTCAACATTACCGTGAACAGACTTGACGGGCCCTCGACCAAGGGTGTGAAGCAAGACTGGGAGACCGGCGACGTGGTGTATCTTTTCTTCGAGGGCAATACAACCAATTACGCAAAGTTGACTTTCAACGAAAGCACCTGGGACTGTTCGGACAAAGACGGAGGGAACTCCTACTCAGGGCTGAACCTGGACGCCAGCGGGAAGAAACTTACGGCCGTATATCTTCCGTACGTTCCGCCCACACCCGAATATGCCGAGGGCGAAGACACGGGCTGGTATTTCTCGGGAGCAAAAGCGTTTATCCTCACCGACGAAAGCGTCTCTTATACTGTCAATACCGGCGACATTCCGGCCACGCTGACGGCGACGCTCAACTTGACCGTCCCCTCTTGGGGCATCGTGCAGTTCTTCGTTCCGGACGACGAGCCCGTGGCCGGCAAGATGGCGATGACGGAGAGCCATTTCCAGTCGATGGATTATTATTATGTCGTTCCCGGAGGTGAGGTCGGCTATTCTCCCTTCGGACGGGGCATGGCCCTCCAGGGAATTCCGGCCACGGTGAATGGGGATACGGGATACTATTTCTATGGTTTTCTCCAAAGCGAAGCCTGGGACACCCCGACAACTTATTCCTTCCAACTGGTGGAGCAGGACCCGGAAAAGAAGTTTGCCATCCGGTCCTGGACCAAAACCTTTACCAATAAAACGCTCTATACGGTTTCCGGGGATGTTGTTTCCAATGCTGCCGTACAGCTTCCAGCTCCCTCGGATTGGAATTATGTGGGCTGTTTTGTGGATCTGGGCTACGGCGGCCCGAAATGGGCAACGGGTAATCTTTCCGTTTCAACTGCGCCCGATCTGCTTGCGGGTCCGTTGGAAGCGGGGAATTACTTTATGTGGGGATACACGACTCCATACAACTCTTCCGATTCGGAGTATACCGGAGCCTATAGTTTGGAAGTCGATGCTGCTTATGGTGCGAACGGTTATTGGCGAATGCCGTCGAATGAGGAGTTTTATGGTGATCAAGGTCTCTTAAACAACACGACCCTGTCCTGGAAGATGGGGTGGACAGCACTTGGGGGGTCGCGCGCCGGTGTCCTCTTGACCAGCAATAAAAATGGTTTGTCTTTATTCCTGCCGGCAGCCGGCTGGCAGACCAGCGAAATAACTGCTCTTGGTTCACAAGGTGATTATTGGACCTCAACGAAATCTGGGGGCAATCCTGTTTCATATAGATTTAATGAAGGTTGGTCGACCGTCATTGCCAGAGGAAATGTTGGAAAGTCTATCCGTCCTGTTATGGATTATTAGTTAAGTGCCACACAATACGTATCATTGCATTTGTGTAATACATAAGCAATCGGTTATGGGAGCAACAAAAATAGCCTCTCAGTATGCTGAGAGGCTATTTTTGTGCTCCCTTAGGGGCTCGAACCCTAGACACCCTGATTAAGAGTCAGGTGCTCTACCAACTGAGCTAAGGAAGCAATATGTCAAACAAATAACTCGTTCACTTTTTGTGACCCGTTCGGGGCTCGAACCCGAGACCCCAACATTAAAAGTGTTGTGCTCTACCAACTGAGCTAACGAGTCCTCCGTTTTGGGATTGCAAAGGTATGCCTTTCTTGGGAATTCTCCAAATTTATTTCAACTTTTTTCCCGTGATGCGCTCGACGGCCTCGAAACTGCCCAGGTCGCTCCAGGCCCAGTGCCCGGGAATCATATAGACCTGGTCGGACTTTTCCATCACGGCGTAGTCGATCGAGATCTTCTCGCAGGTGGGGAAGAGCCGGGCGAGTTCGGTCTGTTCGGCCGGTGTGAAGAGGGCGGGGGCCAGCTCGTCCATCACGCCGCAGATCTGCGGGGCGTGGCGGCGGAGTTCGGTCTCGATGGTGTCGAGGTTCCAGACGAAGATGCCGGCGTTCCAGAAATAGCCGCCGGCGGCGAGGTAGCTCTCGGCGACCTCCAGGGAAGGTTTCTCCTTGAAAGAGGCGACCTTGACGATGCCGTCCGTGGCCCCGGGGGCGTGGATGTAACCGTAGCCGGTGTGGGGAGAGTCGGGATGGATGCCCACGCACACGATGGCGGGTCGGTCTTCGGTGAAGGCGAGGGCCGTCTGCATCGTGTGGGCAAAAGCCTCGCAGTCAGGTACATAGGCATCGGACGGCGTCACGACGATGTTGGCCTGCGGGTCCTTGCGGCGGATCTTCCAGCAGGCGTAGGCGATGCAGGGCGCCGTGTTGCGCGCCTCGGGCTCCGCAAGGATCTGGTCCTCGGGGATGAGGGGCAGCTGTTCGCGCACGAAATGGATGTAACGCTCGGAGGTGACGACCCAGAACCGGGCCTGCGGGTCCACGTGCAGGAAGCGCTCGTAGGTAAGCTGGATCAGGGTCTTGCCGCAGCCCAGCAGGTCGATGAACTGCTTGGGGTGCTCGGGTGTGCTGACGGGGTAGAGCCGGCTTCCGACGCCGCCCGCCATGATGACGATGTGGTTAGTTTTCATAAAAGCTCGGAAAGCTGTTTGTAGAACTGCTTGCTGACCGGGATGGAGGGCACCTCCGGGTGCAGCAGCTGGGCGGTGATCATCCCTTCGCGGTTCTTGCTCAGCATCTTGACGTACTTGGGGTTGACGAAATAGGAGCGGTGGCAGCGCACGAGGCCGTGCTGGGAGACGGTGTGCTCGACGCTCTTCATCGAGGCGCGGAGCAGGAACTCCTTGACGCGGTCGGCGTCCATATAGCGGATGATCACGTAGTTGGCGTCGGCCTGGATGCAGATGACCGCCGACGGGTCGATCGTCAGCTTGAGCCGCTTGTGCTCGTCATAGAACTTGACGAGGGTCTCGGCCGGCTCGGCGTTGAGGTCCGTATCTTTGTTGAGGATGATCTGCACGAGAATCAGATATAGATACGGATAGATCAGGATCAGGTAGGAGAACTTGAAGCACTTCGACAGGACGGAGAAGTAGTTGTACTGCCCCCCGTAAAAGAGGGTGGTGTAGAGCGCCATGAAGAACGCATACACGAAGACCTCCCCGAAACACCAGATGATGTAGTGCCACCACTTGAACGGGATATGCTTATATAAAGCGCTGAAAACCAGCCGAGAGAGCGCCAGGATGGCCATCAGGATCGTGGTGAGGATTACGAAATGGAAACCGAATTCCATGCCGCCGACCTGATAATATTCCTGCATCCCGAACGGGTTGTACAGAAAACAGAAGCCGATGAAGAAAGCGGGAATCAGCACCACGTACAGGAGCTGGGATTTATAGGTTTTGCCGATGCGAAGTCTCGAATTCATATGAATACCAGGTTTTATGCGTTTCCTCAGGGACGGGGACGAAGCCCTCCAACCCCGGAATTCGTCCCAAAGGTACGCCGTTTTTCCCGCAAAACAATGTTTTCGTCACTTTTTTTGGCTGCCGGTTACCTTTGTTTGTCCGCGTGCGGGAGGGCTGGTAATTTTGCGGCCGGATTTGCCTGAACCGGGTTTTATGGGTATCTTCGCAGCCGATATGATCAAGATCGACAATTTCATCAGCCTCTTCGAAGGGGCCGTGCGCGACAGCTGGGACCATCCTGCGCTGAGCGATTTCCATAAATCCACCATCACTTACCGGGAGCTGGCCGAGCGGATCGAGACCCTCGACCTTGTCTGGAAGAAGGCAGGCCTTCAGAGGGGCGACAAGATCGCCATCAACACCCGGAGCTGCGCCCTGGGCGCCTCCGTGTTCCTGGCTGCAGTAAGCAAGGGGTACGTAGCCGTGCAGCTATACAACGCCTTCACCCCGGCCGACACCCAGGGGCTCATCTCCCACTCCGACAGCCGCATCCTCTATACCGAGAAACGCACCTTCGCCGCGATGGACTTCGAGGCGATGCCCCAGGTACTCTGCGTCATCGACGGCGCCACCGGCGAGATCCTCGCCAGCCGCGAGGGCGTAGGCGAACTTTATGCCGAAGGCGCCTCTCTGCTGTCGGAGCGCTGGCCGGACGGCCTGCAGCCGTCCGATTTCCGCGTCGCGGACAGGGACCTGGACGATGTCTGCGCCATCCTCTATACCTCCGGCTCCACCGGCAACCCGAAGGGCGTGATGCTGACCTGCCGCAACTACACGGCCAACGTCCAGGGCATACGGCCCGGTTTCCCGTTCTACAAGTGGGAGAACTACCTGAGCCTGCTGCCGCACGCACACAGCTTCGGCCTGACCTGCGACGTGGTCATCCCGATGACCCTCGGGATGCACGTGACCGTGCTCGGCCTGCCGCCGGTGCCGGTGAACGTGCAGCAGGCCCTCGCGGAAGTGAAGCCGCGTATGCTCTACGGCGTGCCCCTGATCTTCGTCAAATTCGCCGAGTATGTGCTCGGATCCGAGATCAACAGCCCTGAAGGCAAGGAGAAACTCGCTCATTATGAGGACTATCCGGAATACTGTCAGGCCCTGCACGACAAGCTGATGGCCGCGATGGGCGGAAATATGGAAGTCTTCGTCACCGGCGGCTCCGCCATCCCGACGGAGGTCGAGGACCTGCTCGTAGACAAGCTCAAGGTCCCGTTCGTCACGGGCTACGGCCTGACGGAACTGGCCCCGATCGTCTCCTACGGCCGGATGGGAAGCTACATCCCCAAGTCCTGCGGCGAATACCTTCCGGAGATCATGCAGATCCGCATCGATTCCCCGGACCCGCAGCGCATCGCGGGTGAACTGTCGGTCAAAGGCGACGTCGTGTTCAGCGGCTATTACAAGAATCCCGAGGCCACGGCCGCGGTGCTGCGCGACGGCTGGTTCCGCACCGGCGACATCGGCACGATGGACGCCCGGGGCAACATCTTCCTGCTGGGGCGCTGCAAGAATATGATCCTGACCGACAACGGGCAGAACGTCTATCCCGAAGAGATCGAGGTGATTCTCAACGAGTTGCCCTATGTGGCGGAGTCCATCGTCCTGCAGCGCGAGGGGCACCGGATCGTCGCGCTCATCGTGCCCGACCTCGACGCCCTCGACCGGGCCGGCATCGGCGCGGACGGGCTCGACGCCGTGATGCGGCACAATATCGTCTATCTCAACAGCCGGCTGCCGGCCTATTCGGCGGTCAACGACTTCGAACTCCGCTTCGAGCCGTTCTCCAAGACCCCGAAGGGCAGCATCCGCCGTTTTATGTATAAATAATGGAAGAAAGAAGAGTCGTGATCACCGGGACCGGCGTCATTTCGCCGGTCGGAAACGGAACCGCCGCTTTCTGGTCCGCGCTGCTTGCGGGCCGCTGCGGGATCAGCGCCTGCCCCGAGTTCGGGGAATGGGGGCTGCCGGTGAAAGTGGCCGGCGTGGTGCGGGATTTCGATCCGGCTGCGTACGGCATCAGCATAAAGGAAACCAAGCGCAATGACCGCTTCTGCCTGTTCGCGCAGGCGGCGGCCGCACAGGCGATGGGGGAGAGCGGGCTGGAAGCCGGCACGAACATCGCCCCGGAGCGCCTCGGCGTCTATATCGGCACGGGCATCGGCGGGATGCAGACCTTCATCGAGCAGACGAAGGTGATGCTGGAAGAGGGGGCGGACCGCATCTCCCCGCTGTTCATTCCCAAGATGATAGGCAACATCGCCGCGGGCAACATCGCGATCCGTTACGGCGCCGAGGGCGCCAACCTGACCGCCACGGCCGCCTGTGCGTCGAGCACGCAGTCCGTCGGCGAGGCCTTCCGCGCCGTGAAATACGGATTTGCCGACGCGATCATCGCGGGCGGCACCGAAGCGGTGATCAATCCGCTCGCGATGGGCGGCTTCGTCAGC